>CAYYWA010000192.1:0-932 GCA_964475255.1 uncultured Sorangium sp. | reverse complement strand
GATCGCGCTCGGGACCCCGGGGTACCGAGCGCCGGAGCAGGAGCAAGGGCTCGAGGTCGACCAGCGCAGCGACATCTACGGGCTCGGCGCCGTGTTGTACGAGTGCTTGACGGGCAAACCGCCGCCGCTCACCAGCGGCTCGTTGGTGAGCGGGCAACCGGAAGATGCGGCGTTTCCGGCGAGCGGGGTGCAGCCGGCGCTGCGCGCCGTGGCCCCCGAGTGGCGCAGCATCGTCGAGCGCGCGATGGCGCCCGAGGCCCGAAACCGGTTCGCGGACTGCAAGGCGCTGCGCGAGGCCTTGCTCGCGGCGGCCGGGACTCACCGCGCGTCGGCGTAGCGACGGTACACGACGTACGCACGGCGCGTTCCGACGAGCGGGATGACGGCGGTCGGCTGGAAGTGCTCGGCGGATGCGAGCGCTCCGAGCCGCGCTTCGACGCCGCGGGCAACCTCGAGCTCCGCGAGCGGAACGAGCGCCGCGTTCTCCGCGAGCACGACCAGCGCGTCGACGGAACGGGACTCGAGCAAGCCGGACGGCAGGCGCTTCGTCGTGTGTCCGCCGGGGAGCAGCGCGATGCCGGGATCCGTCACGCCCGCGAGATCCACGATGCTCGCCGCGCTCGCCGCGCCCACCCAGCCGACGTCGAGGGCCGCGATGCTGCGGGCGCCCGCGAGCGCGGGGCGTGCCGCGGCGATGAGCGCCGCTCGTTGCGCGCCGACCCGTGCCGCGCTCGGCCCGCTGCGCACGGCCGTGAGCCCCGCAACGCCGAAGGCCACGACGAGCTTCGAAGCCACGAGCACGCGCGACCGCGAGCGAACGAGGAGCTCGGCGCCTGCGAGCACGATCCCCGGGAGGACGGGGACGAACAGCCGATAGAGCGGCATCCAGTCGCCCCCCCCGAGCACGCGCGAAACGCCGTGGGCGCCTGCCG
>CAYYWA010000191.1:0-11107 GCA_964475255.1 uncultured Sorangium sp. | reverse complement strand
GTCTCCTTTCGGCGGGACTTCCACCCGCAAGACAGCGCCCATGCTGGGCGCACAAAGGAAACGGGCCGCCCCCCTGGGGAGCAGCCCGTGTTCCTCGGCGGGACACCCCGCCTTCTGTTCGGCCTTTACATGGCCTGGGCGCCCGCGCCGCTCAGCGACTTGCCGAGGCACGCGATGAACGCGATCGCGCCCTTCACCGGCACCTCGCTCGCGAAGCGGAGGAGCTGCCGCTCGCTGGCCGGGCAGTTCGCGAGGAGCGCGCTCTCCTGGTTGCTCGGGTTGCCGTCGTTGTCGAGCCCATCGACGTAGCAGTAGCCCTTCGGCGAGGTCGGATCCGATTGCTGCGTCTGGCACGTGTTCAGCGCCTGGCCCTCGTACTGCTGCACCTCGCACAGGCAGAACGAGCTGCAGTCGACACCGGTGGCGCCGCCGCAGAAACCGTCCGAAGCGAGCTGCTGGCGCACGACCGGGTCGATCTCGGGAGAGGTCGGGTTGATCCGATCGGGCAGCAGGTTGCTGCCGCAGGCCGGACACTCCCCGCCGGTCGGTGGAATGGCTTCGATCACCGTGCAGGGGACGCGCCCGGTGCCCGGCTCGACGTCGAGCGGGCGCGGGAGGCACTTGCCCTTGAGCGCGTCCTTCAGGCGATCGACGATCGCGTTGACGGCCGGGTTGTATCCGTAGTCCGGATCGCTGCTCGGATCCGCCGACTGCGTGACCTTCGGGCAGATCGACGCGACGATCGAGTTCTTGGTCAGGCTGCCGTAGGCGCGGAGCACCTGGAGGATGCGCGTGCCGGGATAGGCCTTGGCGTGCGTCTGCGTGGTGCCTTGGCAGAGCGGGCGATTGGCCGCGACGTCATCGGGCTTGCAGTCACACCCCTGTCCAGGGGGTGCGTTCTGGCAGTCGCGGGTTTGCGTCAGCGGGAAGATGCACGCGTACTGGAGATCCTTCTTCGTGGGATCATTGAACTCGTGCCCGTTGATGGGGTTCTCCGTTTGGCTGGTGCTCGCCGCGCTCGCCAGCGGATAGCCGAGGCCCGGGTGGGTCTGGGGAATCGCGGAGTTGGTCGTCCGGTCGATCTGCGTCTCGACCATCAGACCGTCCTGCGGGAACTGCCCGTTCTCGCTCAGCATCCAGGCCCAGCGGCCTTCCGCCTCGAGCTCGTCGTAGGTCAGGTACCGAAGTCGGCGGGGATCGGTCCAGCTCTCCTCATCCGAGACATCCTGCCAGGGCACACCCACGATGCCCGCCAGGAAGACGAGGCTCTTATCGCGAGGACTTCCCCCTTCAGGCGCGGCGTAGAGCGGGTTGACGACGAGGTCGGCCTGGTCGATCACGCCATCCCCGTTCTGATCGGTCCGCGGATAGAGCTGCGTCGAGTACAGGCCTTGCACGTAGCGCTCGATGGGGTGCAAGAGGTCGAAGCCAAAGCGCCGCTTCTGATCCCAGCAGCGGAGGTTGGGATGGTCGCTCTCCAGCGTGTGCGTCGGATCCGCGCAGGCCGGATCCTGTGCCGGCTGCGTACAGCCAGAAGGCACGTAATCCGGGTGGGTTTGACACGACATGCAGCACTGGTTGTTCGGATCGCTCTCGCAGATGCTCGTCGCCCGCGGGAGCACCGTTCCGGACTGCGACATGCCGACGAGCCAGCCCTGGCCGTAGTCGACGATGGAGCAGTCGTTCTCGTCCGTGAGCATCACGATCGCGACGAGCGAGTCGTGGCGGAGGAAGGCCGCACGTTGCTCGAGAATGACTTGATCCACCATGCCGGGAGTCGACTGACCGTTGACCTGAGTCACGGCGACCGGCGGCTCGGGATCGATCAAGAAGCGGTACCAGGACTCGAGCGAGGCCTCGTAGCCACACCCCTCCTCGCCCGTTTGAGCGATCTGCTCCTGGAACGCCGAGATGAACTGCCCGCGTTGCGTGATGCCCGGAGGATTGTTGCGCGGCCGCTGCGTGTCCGGATCCCACGCGAGGAAGCCCATCCTGTTCCAGCTTGGAAGCGGCACCGGACGGAGACCCTCCGTACCGAGCAGGTGCGCCTGGTCGTCCTCGGAATAGTTCGGATTGGTGTCGTTGGGAGGTTGGATGCGCGGCAGGCAGGTGTCGCCGCCGTTGTCGCCAATGCTCGACGTGACGATCCCGATGTGGATGTCCTGAATCGGGCTGAACTCCGGCTCGCCCTGGGCGCACTGGCCGTTCGTGGCATTGCCGCCCGTGGGGTTGCCGTTGGCGTCCACGCAGGCCGGCGCGATCAACCGCTCGACCAGCACGGGCACGGCGTCCCGCAGGATCTCCTGCTTGTCCGCCATGGAGATCGAGTTGTCGATCATGAACAACAGGTCGATCTTGTCGACGGCAGTCTGCCGGATCTGATCGACGAACAAGTTGCTCGTTTGCGGATCCTGGGGCACCACGGGGCGCTGCAAGCAGCCGGCCGCGAGGCCCATGGCCGCGACCGTGGCCGCCAGGCCGGCACCGAGCCGGCGAAGCCAGCGCGCCGAGGAAGCCGGCTTCGGAGTGGGAGCTTCACGCTTCAGCATCATTGAAAGGACTCCTGAGTCGAGCCACGAGCGAACGGAGGCACTCCTTCGAGCAGAACGAGCGAGGCGCGCGCCTCGGCCTCCAGTGCCGCGCAGGGTAGGTTTTCCCGGCTCAATTTGTCAATCGTGGCCGCTGCTTGGCGCTCGAACGGGACACGCCGCGCACAGGGAAACCGAGCCATGCGGGGCGCACGGCAGCAACCCACGTGCCGAGCCAAATCCAGCGTGAACGGCCCAGGAGCGCATCAACTCAGTTGTCCATCACCTCCCCGGAAGCCAACTCGATTGGCACTTCCCCACCTCGTCGCCGACCCGGCAGGGGCAGGGACTCACGGGCCGGCCTGGGGACCATGTGGGGTCTTTCCCGCACAGGCGATGAAGGCGGTTGCCCCATTGGCCGGCACCTCGGGCGAGAACCGCAGCAGGCGCCGTTCGGTCGCCGGGCACTTCGAGACCAGCGCCGCCTGCGCCCCACCGCGCTCCCCATCGACGTAGCAGTAGCCGGCCGGCTGCGGAGGCAGCTCCGCACCGCTCTGACAGCGCTCGAGATCGGCGCCCTCGAACTGCTGCAGCTCGCACAGGCACATGTCGTCGCAGGAGGTGCCCGCGTCGCCACCACAGAAGCCGCTCCCGGCGAGCTCTTGAGCGACGATGCGACGAACGGAGTCCTTGGCGTCCGTGCGCCCGCTGCGCTCGGAGCACGGGACGCACGCGCCGCTCGGGTCGGGCGGCTCGGCTTCGACCACGACGCAGGGCACGCGCTGGGTCACCGGATCGACGTCGAGCGGCCGCGGCAGACACCGACCTCGAAGCGAAACCTTGAGCCGATCGACGAGCGCGGCGATGGCCGGGTTGTATCCGTACGCGGGATCGGTCGCCGGGCTCTGCGAGCGCGTGACCTTCGGACAGATCGAAGCGACGATCGCGTTGCCCGTGATCGCGCCGACCCTCCGCAACACCTCGAGCTGCCGCGTGCCCGGATACGCCTTGCCGTGGGTTTGTGTCGTCCCGTCGCAGAGCCCGCGGTTGTACTGCTGCTCCTTCTCCGTGCAGTCGCACGACGCGTCGCCCCCGACGCAGGGCCGTGCCTCCTCGAGCTCGAAGAGGCACGCGTACTGGAGATCGCTGCCGTCCGCGATGATGCTCTCGTGACCGTTGATGGGGTGGGTGAACGCCGTGACGGAGCTCGGGACGAGTGAGACGCCGAGCGCCGGGTGCGTTTGATTCAGCCCGGCGATCGTCGTGCGATCGCGCGGCGTCTCGACCATCAGCGCGTCCTTCGGCGTGCCTCCGGAAGGCGCGAGGATCCACTCCCAGCGCCCTTGCTCCGTGAGCTCTTCGTAGCTCAGGTACCGGAGCCGCGTCGGATCCGACCAGCTCTCCTCGTCCGCGACGTCCTGCCACGGGACGCCGACGATGCCCGCGAGGAAGACGAGCGAGCGGTCGCGCGGTGCCTTTCCCGGAGGAGCCTTGTAGAGTGGGTTCTCGTAGGCATCCGCCTCGGTGAACACCCCATCGCCGTCGCGATCGTCCTGGTAGATCCAGCGGTCAGTCAGGCCGCGCACGTATCGCTCGATCGGCTGCAGATAGTCGAAGCCGAAGCGGCGTTTTTGATCGAAGCAGCGGAGCCCCGGGTAGTCGCTGATATCATCGTGATATATGTCCGCGCACGCGGGGTCCGCCTCGGGCGGCGTGCACCCCTCAGCGGCCGGGAGCGCACAGGAGGAGCAACACGGGTCGTCCGGGCTCACCTCGCACGCGCTGGTGGCGCGCGGCAACCTTCCGTTGCTGACGCCCGCGCTGACGATGTGTCCCTGCCCCCAGTCGGCGATCGAGCAGTCGTTTTCGTCCGTGAGCATGACGATGGCGAGCAGCGAGTCCGGCCGCAAGAACGCCGCGCGCTGCGCGAGCACCGTTTCGTCGAACCCCACGCGCACCGTGAAACTACCTTCCTGCGCAACGCGCTGCGGGGGCACGGGATCGATCAAGAAGCGATACCAGGCTTCGAGCGTCGCTTCGTATCCGCAGCCGTCCTCGCCGACGGCGCTCACCATGTTCTGAAACGCCGTGATCAGCGCGGCGGCGTCCGCCATGCCGGGCGGATCGTGGCGTGGCCGCGGCGGCGTGAGGCCAGCGTCGGGATCCCAGGCGAGAAAGCCCTGATTGTTCCAGCTGATGAGGCCGTCGTCCGGCCTCAGTCCGGGCGTTCCGAGGAGATGAGCCGCGTCGTCCCGGCGCGGCGTGCCGGGCTGGCAGTTTTCAGGACCAATGGCTCCCAGACTCGAGCTGATCACGCCGATGTGGATGTCCCGAATCGGGCTGAACTCCGGCTCGCCCGCCGCACACGCGCCGTTCGCGTCCACCGTCGTGCCGAGGGACTGCCCGTTGGCGTCCACGCAGAGCGGCGCGATCAAGCGGTTTAGCAGCACGGGGACCGCTCGCCGCAGCATCGTCTGCTTGTCCGCCATCGAGATCGAGTTATCGATCATGAACAAGAGGTCGATCTTGTCCACGCCGGTCTGGACGATCTGATCCACGAAGATGTTGGTCGTCTCCGGCTCCGCGGGAACGACGGGGCGCTCGAGGCACGCGACGGCGCAAACGAGCGAAACGACAGCGAGCCGCCACCAGGTGTCTTTGCGAGGAGGGCGCTTTCGAGCCTTCGCGAACGGAGGAATGGGACCCAATGCTCTCGGCGGGAACATCGAACGGTGCAGTTAGCAATGCGCGTGCCCGCCCTGACTTCACCCCGAGGGGTTATCAGCTCCGAGCCGGGGCCCAAGCTTCGGTCGTTCTCCTCGGAGGGGGCCGATTCCAAGCCTTTTTCGGGCCTCTTCGCACGCACCGCGCTCGCCGAGCGCGCGGCTCTCGCTGCGCGGGGCAACGCGAATTCGGCGCGAGCTCCACCCGTTTGCTCTCCCCCTCGCTGTCGACCCGAAAACGAAGCTGGATTCTCGTGCGGTTTGCGGTCGCGGGCGCGAACGCCCGTGTCAACCCGATTGGCAACGGGCACCCCGCGCCGCCAACCGAGTGCACGCGTTCCCCCCAAGCTAGATTTTGGGCTACTCCACGGGTGCACGCGGCGGGCCGCCGCGAGGCAGCTCCCCCTCCCCACTCTCGGGCGTGCTCTCCCCTACGCCGCCGGGTGTAGGCGCCTCGGAGCCCGCGCGTTCGTCCTGCGCGCCATCGGGCCCAGCTTCCGCTTTCCCGCGCTCGCCTTGCGCGCCTTCGGGCTCCTCGCCCTCGTGCTCGACGTGCGCATCTTCGGTCTGCGCGTCCTCGCGTGCGACTTCGGCGTTCGCGGGCTCGATTTCCGCTCCATCGCGCGCCGAGGGCGGCACGTCGGCGTCCGCCCATTCGCCGACGAGCTCGGCGCTGCCCATGCCGGGCTCGGCGGACTGCACCGAGCACCGGTCCTCGGGCGCTTCGGGCTTCTCCGCCGGCGCGCGGGCGGCCGGAGGGGCTTCCGCGAGCTTCGGGCGTGCGGCGCGCAGCGCGGTGACGTGGCGGCGCGTGACGTTGGGCGTCGCGAGGAGCTCGTCGTCGCTGGCGGCGTCGATCGCGTCGAGCGAGCCGAAGCGACGCAGCAGGGCCGTGCGCGTCTTCGGACCGATGCCGGGAATCGCGTCGAGCTCGGACGCGAAGCTCCGGCGCTTGCCGACCACCTTGCGGCCGCGGTTCGAGAAGCGATGGGCCTCGTCGCGCGCACGCGCGAGCAGGAACAGCTCCGGCGTGTTCGGGCGGAGCGGGATCGGATTCTTCTGACCGGGCAGATAGACGCGATCGACGAAGCGCTCACCGAGCGGGCTCTCGCGTTCCTTGGCGAGGCCTACGATGCAGAGGTCGTGCAGGCCGAGATCGTGGGCCGCGGCGAGCGCCACGGCGAGCTGCCCGCGACCGCCGTCCACGACGAACAGGTCGGGCAGATCCCAGACGGGCTCCGCGGTGCCGGCGCGCTTCGCTCCGCCTTCGGCGTCCGACCGCGCCGCGCCGCTCGCTGCGGCGGCCTCGGCGCGTTCCTTGGCGTCGCGCCCGCGGCGGAAACGCCGCGAGAGCACCTCGTAGATCGCGGCGTAGTCGTCGCCGGGAGTGCGCCCGCGGACGTGGTACGTGCGGTAGCGCTTCTTGTCGGGGACGCCGTTCTCGAGCGCGACCACGGCGCCCACGGTGTCGATGCCGCCGAGGTGGGAAATGTCGACGCACTCGATGCGCCGCGGAAGCGTCGGCAAGCGCAAGCGCGCCTGGACGCGCAGCAGACGCTCCTCGATGTCGTCCTCGGTGCGACGCTTTTCACGGAACGCATGCCGCGCGTTCTCGACGGCGAGCTCGACCAGCCCGCGACGCGGCCCACGCGACGGCGAGAGGATTTCGACGCGCCCGGCGCGCTCGCCGCGCGCGCGGGCCGCCGCTTGTCGGCGCTCCGTGAGCCACTCGATGACCCCCTCGATGCCTTCGGGCAGCACCGGGACGAGCACTTCGTCCGGAATCAGACCCTCGGCGCCGCCACCGTCCCCGTAGTGCTCGCGCAAAAAGCTCGCGACCACCTCGTCGTCCGGCACCTCGACGCGGCGGTTGGAGAAGCTCCCGACGTCGATGACGCGCCCGGCGCGCACCACCATGAGCGAGAGCTCGACGAGATCCCCCTCGCGATAGAGGCCGAGCACGTCCTGGTCGCGGTCGCTCACCGCGACGACGCGCTGCGCCTGCCGCACGCTCTCCACCGCGGCGAGCTGATCGCGATACGTCGCGGCGAGCTCGAACTCGAGGCGCGCGCTCGCCTCCCGCATCCGCGTCTCGAGCTCGCGCGTGAGCTCGTCGTGGCGGCCGGCGAGGAAGAGCGAGACGGCGCGGACCTGCGCCGTGTACTGCTCGCGATCGACGTCGTAGACGCACGGCGCCGGGCAGCGCTGGATCTGGTACTCGAGGCAGGGGCGCTTGCGGCTCGCGAGCTCCCGATCGCTGCAGCTTCGCAGCTTGAAATGCTTCTCGACGAGGTGGAGCGTGCGCCGCGCCGCGGTGGCGGAGTGGTACGGCCCGAAGTAGCGCGCGCCGTCGGGCTTGGGGCGCCGCACGAGCTCCGGGCGCGGCCACTCGTGGCTGAGATCGAGCCGGAGGCTCAGGTACTCCTTGTCGTCACGGAGCTTGACGTTGTAGCGAGGCCGCCGCTCCTTGATCAGGTTGTTCTCGAGGATCGCCGCCTCTTTCTCGCTCCCGGTGACGATCGTCTCGAACGTGCCGACCTGGGCCCGCAAAAAGGGGATGAAGGCGCGCGTGTCGCTGCTGCCCGCTTGAAAGTAACTCCGCACGCGGGAGCGCAGATTCTTGGCCTTGCCGACGTACAGGAGCTCCCCGCTCCTGTCGGAGAACAGGTAACAGCCGGGCTCCGCAGGCAGGCTGCGCAAGCGCGCTTCGAGCTCGTCTTCGGTATCGGGGTCGGTCACGGGGATGCGGATCGTGGATGCGGTGTGAGGGCGTTTAGCTCGAAAACGCGTGGGTTGGACCGCGCCGAGCGCGCGTCGGCGGGGGGAGCGGAGCCTCGTACGCCTTGACAAGGCCCGAGGTTCGAAAAGGATGGCGCCATGCTCCAGCGCTTCGCCGCAAAGCACCAGACCCCCTTGGCGGTCGGGCTCGCGGTGGCCCTGGGGCTCGCGGTGGGCTTTCTATTGGTGCCACGAACGGCGCAGCCCGACGAGGACGCCCCGCTGCCCCCGGTCACCGTGCTCGGGCGCACGCTGCCCGACGGAGCGTCGGCCTTGCCGACGGCGCTGTCCCTCGCCCGGAGCTACCTCGGAGCGCGGTTCGCGCTCGAGCTGCCCGACGGAGGGCGGCGCGAGGTTTACCTCGGTGAGCTCGGCGCAGAGCTCGACAAGGTGCACCTCGCCGCGTTGGTGCGCGCCGCGCGCGACCGCAAGAGCCCGCTCGTGACCACGTTCCGCGAGCGCGGCACGGCCGAGGCCATCGCCCTGCCCTTGCCGATCGGGCTCGACCGCACGGTCGCGTTGGAGCGCCTGCTCGTGCTCAAAGGAGAGCTGGATCGCCTGCCGGTGGACGCGCGCCTCGATCTCGAGAAGCGAACGCTCGTGAAGGAGACGCTCGGGCGAGCGCTCGACGTGGATGCGTCGATCGCGGCCATCGAAGCGGCGCTCCGCCGAGGGGAACGCTCCGCGCGCCTCGTGTTCTTCGAGCGCCGCCCGCAGCGCGTCGCGAGCCAGCTCGCGAACGTGAAATTCGACGCGGTGCTCGGCTCGTTCGAGACGCGCTACGACCGCGCGCAGAAGTACGAGGCCCGCACGTACAACTTGAGGCTCGCCGCGTCGAAGCTCGACGGCACGGTGCTCTTGCCCGGAGAGATCTTCGATTTCAACGAAGTGGTCGGCCCGCGCGACGAAGCGAACGGCTACAAGGTCGCCCCGGTGATCGCCCAGGGCGAGCTCGTGGACGGCATCGGCGGAGGCACCTGTCAGATCTCGGGGACGCTGCACGCCGCGGCCTTCTTCGCCGGGCTCGAGATCGTGGAGCGCTACTCGCACACGCGGCCGAGCTCGTACATCAAGCTCGGGCTCGACGCGACGGTGGTGTACCCGAGCATCAACTTCCGCGTGAGAAACCCATTTTCCTATCCCGTGGTGCTGCACCAAACCGTGAAGAACGGTGTCGTGCGCGCCGAAATCCTCGGGCCCGAGCGAAAAAAAACCGTGACGCTCCTGCGCCGCATTCTCTCGGCGACGCCCTACGAGCAGCTCGAGCGGCCGGACAAAGATCTGCCGCGCGGCGTGCGCGTGCTCGCACAACGCGGGGTTCCCGGCTTCAAGCTCCGGCGCTATCGCATCGTGCGCGAGGGTGCCCACGCGGTGCGGGAACGCTGGGACGACGCGTATCCGCCCACGGCCCAGATCGTTCGTGTCGGTACGGGGAGCGCCAATCGAGATACGGTGTTGCCCCGCGATGATCCCCATTCGGAGTATCTGGCAGACGAGCTGCTCGTGATGACCCAAGGTCCGGATCTGGATGAAGAGGTGGCGCGCGGAGGGACGTTCGAGTCGCGCGAACCGGGCCGCTTCGGGGCGGCCGGCTGGACCGAGAAGGCGGGCATGCCTCAGTTCGAAACGCGTGAGAGGACCCGCGGCGACACCCAGGTCAAACCCTCGAAATCAAAAGAAAAATCAGGAAAGCGGACCTAGGCGTTTGCCGGAGTGCTTGACTCGAACGGCGAGCTGGGCGATGACCCCGGCCTGGGAGAGGTCGGCGGCCCTGAGGTCACGAGGTCTCCGGAGCTACACCGGCTGGCCGGTCCACGAACCAATCATGATGAACACCGAAACTGTCGCAACCGCTCGTAAACCCAACGAAGAAAACGGCTCGGCGCGTAGCGCCGACTGGGACAATCCGCGCGTGGCGTCGATCCTTTCGGCGGCTGCCAAGTGCTTTGCCCGCAAGGGCTTCACGGCCACGACGCTCGCCGAGATCGGCAAAGAGCTCGGGCTTCGCAAGAGCATCGTCCACTACTACTTCGCGAGCAAGGCCGCCCTCATCCACGAGGTCCAGAGCTTTACGTACCACCGCTACCTCGACAAGCTGAAGGAGGCGACGCGCACGGGCGACGGCTCGCTGCAACAAGCGACCGATGCGCTCCGTGCACTCTGGGATGCAATCCAGAACAACAAGACCGGCACCGGGCTGAACATCGAGGTGTGGAGCGCGGCGCGCCGTGACGCCGAGCTCAAGCGCCGTGCGTCGGGACTGCAGCGCGATGCACGCCAGGTGATCCGCGACGCCATCACGCCTCTCGCCAAGGGCGATGCGGCACGCGCCGAGGTGCTGGCCGCTCTCGTCCTCGCGGTGCTCAATGGCCTGAGCGTCACGGAGTACCTCGAGGGCGAGGACGCCAAGGTTCGCGAAGCCTACGAGCTGTTCCTCGACCTGTTGCGTGGCGGAAACCACGGCAGCGGCAACGGCAGCAGCACCACGACGACCGCAGTCAACGGCAGCTGAGCGCCGAACGGCGCCGATTCTCGAGCCCAGAGCGCCCCGCCGGATCCCGGTGCCAAGACCGGCGGGGCGTAGAGCTCGAGCACAGCCCTTCGATCGCATTGCCTCGAGCGCGAGCCCCGCGGCCTCTGCGTGATTTGCCGCGCTCCCCGAACGTGACCGCGACGTAGCCACGTTTCGTCGCGCGCTCCCCCTCGCCTCGCGGCCGCCGAACACGCGCCGCCACTCACGGCATCGCCGAACCCGTCGGACGGGAGCGCGGGGCGCGTGATGATTCGCGCACCTCCATCCACGCCGCGACGGCGCTGGGCGTCATCGCGAACTGCGATGACGGATTGGTGTCGTTCGCGCCACTCTGCAGGGCACAAATCTCGATCTGCGACGATGGATCGGCGCCGTTCGCGCCACTGCGCAGGACGCAAATGGTTTTCTCTCCGTCGTCCCGCTTTCCTCTCGGGTCCCTCGCTCCGCTGGCTCTGCTCGCGCTGAATTGCAGCGACCCTACCCCTTCCCCCGCCGGGAATCCGTCGAACGCTCAGGGCGGGAGCTCTGGCGCCTCTGGCCTCTCG
>CAYYWA010000190.1:0-11112 GCA_964475255.1 uncultured Sorangium sp. | reverse complement strand
GGCTCCACGCGCGGACCTGCGCGCTCTCTCCTCGGGGTTGTTGACGACGATAGACATTCGCGGCTGCGTTCCGTAGAGTCTCGCGTTGCCATGCGAGCGAGCAGAGTCCGAGCGCTTCTCGTCGCAGAAGCGGCGAACCCTGAGTGGGTGAGCGTTCCGCTGGAGGGCTGGTCGCTCAGTCGACAGCTCGCCGAGATCGCGGACGTGCACCTCGTCACCCAAAGGCGAAACGTCGCGGCGATTCTCCGCGCCGGCTGGGATCCCGCGCGGCTCACGGCTTTGGACTCGGAGCGCGTGGCCGCGCCGCTCGATAGCCTGAATGATTGGCTGCGCAAGGCGACGGGGCTCGGGTGGACGCTCACGACCGCCCTGCAAGCTCTGCCGTACTACGCGTTCGAGTCGGCGCTCATACGCACGTTCGGCGACGCCATCGCGCAGCGTCGGTTCGACGTGGTGCATCGCGTGACGCCGCTCTCGCCGACCATCCCGAGCCTTTTCCTCGCCAAGCACTGCAAGGACAACGGCGTTCCGTTCGTGTGGGGACCGGTGAACGGCGGGGTGCCCTGGCCGAAGCAATTCCGCGACGTCCAGCACGCCGAGGGCGAGTGGCTCACCTACGTCCGCGAAGCGCACCGGCTCCTGCCCGGCCATGGCCGCACCCGCAAATCGGCCGCCGCGCTGATCGCCGGCTCCTGCTCGGCCTGGGAACAATTCGCCGAGCATCGGGAGCGCTGCGTGTACATCCCGGAGAACGGGGTGGATCCCGCGCGCTTCACCGAGCGGGCGCGCCCCTTTCGCGGAGGGCAGCTCCGCATCGCGTTCGTCGGGCGCCTCGTTCCCTACAAGGCGGCGGACATCCTCATCGAAGCGGCGGCGCCGCTCGTTCGGCAGGGCAAGGTCCTGCTCGACATCATCGGCGACGGGCCGGAGCTGGGCCGTCTCCGCGCGCTGCGCGCGCAGTCCGGGGTCGAGTCCGGCGTGCTCCTCGACGGCTGGGTGCCCCACGAGAAGCTCGCGGCGCGGCTGGCCTCGGCGCACGTGTTCGGGTTTCCGAGCCTGCGTGAGTTCGGGGGCGCCGTCGTGCTCGAGGCGATGGCGACCGGGCTCGTCCCCATCGTGGTCGGCTACGGGGGGCCCAACGAGCTCGTCTCGGACGCCACGGGGATCCGCGTCCCGCTCGGGGACCGAGCGAGCGTCGTCGCTGGCGTGCGCGACGGCCTCACGCGGCTGCTCTCGGCCCCGGAGCTGCTCGAGAGCTATTCACAACGGGGGCAGGCGCGCGTGCGGCGGCAGTTCACGTGGCAGGCGAAGGCCGCCCAGGTGCTCGAGGTGTATCGGTGGGTCCTCGGGGCGCGCGACAAGCCCGATTTCGGCATGCCCCTGCCGGACGAACGGACCGCCGAGGAAGGCGCGACCCCCGGCAGCGGCACCTATTCGAAGGAACAGGAAACCTGGACGCCGGCTCGCTCTACCGAGCAGTCCTGAGCGTCGATTTCGGGCCGAGCGCCGGGCCGTTCCACCCCGAGCGCGAGTTGACGGTTCGCGCGGGAGCCCAATGCTCATCCCTTGCTGGTGCGAAGAGAGGAGCCCGCTTTGCTGCCCCCGGCGAGGCCGGCACAATCCGGCGGTCGGAACCGAATGAGACGCTGTTTACGATCCGTGTTCGTGCTCGCTCTGACGAGTCTGGCCCTCGGCTGCTCTCCGCGCCGAGCCACCATCCCCGGGACGGGCGCTCCCGCGGAGACCCGCCCGCCCCTGAGCGTCGACGCGGGCCCTCCCCGCGCGAACGCTGCGCGGGAGCTCCGGTTCGAGGACGGCTGGCTCGCAGCGCGCGACTTGCTCGTCGCGAGCGACGGAACGCGCGCGCTCGGCGACGCCGACAGCGTCGTGAACGACGAGCGCGATTCGGGAAGCAAGATCGTCTTTTTCGATCCCAAGCTCGGAAACAACGAGACCGCCGAGGTTTACTGGTGGAACGGTCGCGAGATCGTCGACTCGCGGGGGAGACCCGCGAACGACGCCGGGGAGCGCTACGGCGCCGATCCGCTCGAGCCGAACCTCGCCGCGATTCGGCCGTTCGCCACGGCCATCGGGCTCGCGACGAACCGCGAGGGGGACCTGCGGCTCCGAACGCACGCTCGAGGGTTCGAATCGACGGCGGGCGGCTACCCGGACTGGTTCCTCTTCCGACGCGGTCGCGTGCACGACACGTTCGACGGCAGCCTCGTCGGGGGGCGGAGCGAGACGGAACCGATGGTGATCGCGGCCTACGGCCCGCTCGCCGAGGGCCGCGCGGTGATCGCGCCCGCCGAAGGGAGGACCGTCGATTTTCGCGGCGATGCTCGGCCCATCGTGAACCCGCTCTCCGATCACAACCACGAAGCGCCGGAGAGCTGGCTTCACCTCGTGCTGCTGAGCCTCGAGATCCGCGCAGAGTGGAACCACCTGTACGCGCACCGAGCGCGCTCGCCCGGGGGAGGGCCGGTCACTGCCTACGCCGAGGACTGCAAGTGGACGGGCGGCGACGCGGGTCTCGTCTATCTGCCGCGCAAGACGACGGTGCGGCGCAGCGTCGTCGCGTTCCGGTGGAACGCCGATCACCATAGCGTCGCGTACTACACCGAGCAGTTCGAGCCCGAGGTCACGTTCGAGGACGTCGTCTTCTATCGGAACGGCTACAAGAACGATCCGCTCCGAAACGTCGATCCTCGCCGCGACGTCTTCGGCCGCAGCATCTACGAGGGCGGCGGCGCCCAGATGGGACACCACTACCGCGGCGTCATCTCCGCCGACGGCGCCTCCGGGGGGCCGCAAATGCGCCTGGGCGGCACCTGCGAGAACAGCCTGATCGTCGAGGGCTACTGGTACAGCAGCACCCGCTCGAACGAGCCGGAGAACGCGTGGCTCGTCGCGGGGCGCCAGTCCGGTCAATCGGCGGTCGTGAGGAACAACGTCCAGTTCGTGTATCGCTATCCGACTCCCGCCGATCCGGACTCGGCGCGTGCTTCCGATCCCAACGCGCAACCCGGCTGGGGCTACCGGCTCCAGGGCGCATCGTTCGGCGCGCTCGTGGAGGGCAACATCATCAGCGCCGCCATGCTGCGGGACGAGCTCGGGGGGGAGAGCGTCGGCGGCGGCCTCGTGCTCGCGCCGTCGCCCGAAACGTACGAGGATGGCCGGCGCTATACGTTTTTGCGAAACGTGGTCCGCGACAACATCGTGTATCGAACCGAGGCCGGCCTCGAGCTCGAGGGCGACTGGAATGGAGTGCGGGACGTCTCCGTGTCCGGCAACGTGTTCGTCGCGGACGAGCCGATCGCCGACGGCGCGACGGGGCTCGTGTCGAAGGATCAGCTCGAGGTGAGCGGGAATCGATTCTACGGCGCGGGAGCGGCGCTCCCCGCGTCGAGCATCATCGGCCCGGGCAACGAGCTCGGCGCGCGCAGCCAGGTCAACGCACGGGAGCGATGGCCCGATCCGGATCGCACGCTCCGCCGGTACGTCACGGAATATCTCGGGCTGACCTTGCTCGACTGGAGCGACGATCCGTACCTCCCCGCCGACGCGGCCCAAAAGCGGAAAGCCGCTGGCGAGGCGTACGATCCGACCGGGTTGAGGACGTTCATGGCCGTGGCGACCACGATGCGCCGAGGTGGCACGACCCCCGCGCCGAGCTCTGGGAAACCGAGCGTTCAGGGCGACTATGCCTGGGATGCGCGCTTCACGGCAGAGGCCGTCGTCAACTGGGTCCGCGAGGGCTTCGGGCTTCCGCCGGTCGATCGCCTCGAGCGCTGAATCCCCGAGCGCACGGCTCGAACGGGTCCGCGAATGCCGCGACGGCTCGGCTCCCGCTCTACGCGCCCGTACCGACGCTTCGGTTTCGGGAAGCCCCGTCCGGAATCGGCTCCTCGCCGATTCGGGCGGCGCCTTCGCGCGATGCACGGGCCATGCGCAAGCACTCCGCGAGCGCCTGAGCGCTGCGCCGGTGGTGAAAGGCCGCGGCGATCTTGCGACGGGACGACCGGCTCAGGGAGAGCGCGCGCTCCGGCTCTTCGAGCACGCGCAGCATCGCTTCCGCCAGAGCGTCGGGATCCTCGGGCGGCACGAGCAGCGCATCCTCTTCGTGAGCAACGAGCTCGCGCATCCCGCCCACGTCCGTGACGACGGCGGGGGTCTCGAGCGCCATCGCTTCCATCGCCGCGACGGAGATGCCTTCGTCCAGGCTCGCGAGGACGAAGAGGTGCGCCTGCTCGAGCAGCTGCCGGTGGCGATCCTCGGGAACGGCCCCGAGCAGATCGACGGCGCCGGTGAGCCCCTCGCGCTCGACGAGCGAGAGGAGCCGATCGCGGTAGCCGCGCACCACGACCTCCGCGCCCGCGATCTGCACGCGAACGTCGATGCCCTTTCGCCTGAGCTTCGACGCGGCGGCGATCAGGATGTGGTGGCCCTTGACCGGATGCAGGCGCCCGCAGCCGTAGATGCGGCACGGCTCTCCGGGTCGCCAGGGCACGTACGGCGTGGTGCGCTGGGCCTCGTCGAGATCGACGCCCATCGGGCCGATCGCGACGCGCTTCGGCGCCGCGCTGCCGAGGACCTCCCTCACCTCGGCCAGAAGCTTCTCCGACATCACGACCGCGAACGCGGCGTCTCGCCATTTCAGGGGCTGGTTCGGGCCGTATCCCTGCATCGACGCGAGCAGCGTCAGGCTGTAGTCGATTCCGCTCAGGTACGAGGCAAAGGCGCCCAAGTGTGCCGCTTGACCGGCAGACATCACGTGGATCTGCGCCCAGCCGCGCTGCTTGGCGAGGCGCGAGAGCCTGCCCGCGACGACGATGAGCGAGAGGAGCTTCAGGCGCTCGAGCGGCGTGACGTCGGTTGCAGCACGGACGACCTCGAGACAGCGCCTCAACCCCGAAGGCGACGCCTCCAGCAACCCGCGCAGCGCCTCGATCGCGTCCCCGCGCTCGAACGGGACCAAATAGCGCGTGAGCGCTTGCGCGGCCTTCGTCCACGGATGACAGACGAGCGCGGGTCGGCGTGTCGAGACGAGATCCGCCTCCACGCCGAGCTCGGCCAGAGCGCGGTACTCCCGCCAGATCCAGGTATGCGTTTGGCTCGGAAATTCGGGAACGAGGTAGCCGATGCGCACCGTCGCCGACCTGCTCGGAGGGCCTGGTTCCTCTAATAGCCCGGGCGTGGGTCGCTGCAAGCCGCGAAGTTTCGCTCGCCCCCTTCGGTTCAGCTCATCCCCATCACACGCACGTACCGCTCGATCGCATCGCGGATGTCGCCGGGGAGCTCCCCGAGCTCGAGACCGACGGCTTCGCGGCCGCGGGCGGTGCGGACCCACCGAGTGGTGGCTTCGAGCTCGGCGATGCGATTGGTGATGGGGACGGCGAAGCGAACGCGGACGCGGTCACCGGCGGCGCAGGAGCCGGAGAGGATCGTGAGCAGGCCGCCCAGAGAAATGTCCTCGCTGCGACCGTCGATGGACGCGCCGCTCGGGAGGATCACGCGGACGGGCGTGACGTACGGAGCGCGCGGATGGCGGCGCTGCCCCGCGCCCACCGCGGGTCCCAGGATCGTGGAAGACTGCGACGTCGGAGCGCCCTCGCTCTCTCGCGCGCGCGTCGCGGACAGCGCACTGCCGAACGCGTGCATGTCCCCGAAGCGCGCGTCCGGATCGCGGGCGAGCGCGCGCTCGATCACGGCCGCGAGCGCCTCGGGAACGTCGGGATTCACGGCGCGCACGGGAGGCACCGCCTGCGTCGAGCTCTTGAGGAGGACTTCGCCGTAGGTCCCTTCGAAGGGGACCGCGCCCGTCAGGCACTCGTAGAGCGTGACCCCGAGCGCATAGATGTCCGCGCGGTGATCGACGTGCTCCTGCGCGAGGAGCTGCTCCGGGGCCATGTACTCCGGCGTTCCGATCACCGCGCCCGGAACCGTGACGCGTTCCCCCCGCGGGACGACGCGCGCCACGCCGAAGTCGAAGAGCTTGACCCCCTCGCGCCCGTCCTCGTCGCGAACCACGAAGACGTTGCCGGGCTTCAGATCGCGGTGGATCACGCCGCGCGCGTGCGCGTGTGAAAGCGCCTCGGCGAGCGTGCCTCCGATCGCGATGGTCTCTTCGACGCCGAGGCGGCGGCGCGCCGTGAGAATGCCTTGCAACGTGCGCCCGGTGAGGAGCTCCGTGACGAGGTACGGCCCGACCGCGTCGACTTCGCCGGCGTCGAGCACCTCCACGATGGCGGGATGCCGCACCCGGTTCAGCGCCTCGGCTTCTCCGAGCAGGCGCACCCGGCTCTCTGCGTCGTTGCGCGTCTTTTCGCCGAGTAGCTTGAGCGCCACGGCGCGCGTCGTGTACCGGTGCTCGGCAGCATAGACGACGCCCGCGGCGCCGCGCGCGATCTCGCGCTGGATGACGTAGCGCTGGTCGAGGACGGTCCCGGCGGTGAGGAGCGCCGTCATGAATCAGTAGTCGTCCATGCGAATCCGCTCGGGCACTTGCTGGCCGGGGAAATCGGACCACCCCTCGTGGATTCGCAAGAGCGCCGGCTCGCGGCTCACGAGGCGACCCGTGAACGCTTCGAGGCCGAACTGAAACCCCGATTCTACGGCCTGCATGCGCGCGTGAATCAGGTACAGCCCGGGGACGCCGAGCGCGGCTTCGGGGCAGAGCTCGACGAGCCGGCTCGTCGCCGTGATGCGCCCGCCGGGCGGCACGCGGACGAAGCTCTGCCGATCCGGGGCGCGCTGCTCGGGCCCGGGGCGACACGAGAAGAAGCCGTGCGGCGCGGAGACCTCGAGGCTCACGAGCTCACGCCGAAAGAAGATGTCCTGAGGCTTCGAGGTCCGGTTGACGATGGCCACCGTCGCCCGGGCGTCGCGCGGCGTGCGCGCATCGGAGCCCTCGACGACGAGGAGCTCGAACGCGGCGCCCGTGTCCGGAGGCGGCGCGGGGGCGAAGGCAGGCCCCAGCGTGACCTTCGCGGCAACGAGCTCCTTGATCGCCTCGCTGTCGGATGCCGGCGCCGAGGCGGAGCGCGCGACGGGCTCGGGCGGGACCGCATCGGGCTCCGGGATGGTCATCACGCGCCGCGCGATGAAGGGGGGCTGCTGCTCGACCACGACGGTCTCGGACTTCCCCTTCCGCCATACCTTCTTGGTCTTTTCGGGCCAGCCCATCGAGGCCGTGACTTCCGCACCCGGAACGAGCGGCGACTCGCGCTTGCCGAAGCAATAGAGCCGCGGATCGAACACATCGACGAGTCCCTCGCCAGGCTTCAGCTCGATATCGAGCTCGGCCTCGGGCGCGTCGGGTCGGATGGAGCCGGGAAGCGTGCAGGTGACCGGCGTCTTCGCCGCCTTCTTCTTGTCCGTCGTTGCCGGCAAAACGATCTCGAGCTCGAGCAGGCGCAGGTCGAAGGTCAGCCGAACCGGCTCGGTGCCGCGGTGAAAGACACCGACGAGCCAGGGTTGACCCGGTTCTCCGGGCACGATCGAAAGGCGCAGACCGAGGCGCTCCCGGCCGTCGGGCGGAGCGCCCGCCGTGCTGTCGATGGCCTCCCGAACGCGGTCCGGCTCGAACTGGAAAAACGGAGTGCTGAGCGCTGCCTCGCTCGAGGGGGCGCCGCCGGCCGGAGCCGTCGGAGCCGCGGCAGCCGTGCCCGCGGGCTGACCTCCGGCGTTCGGAGCAGCGGGAGACGACGGTGCGGTGGGCGCGGAAGCACCGGCACCGGCCACCGGCTCGTGCGCCGCCCCGTCCGCCGTTCCCGAAGCGCGGACCTGTACCGTCGTGCTCGATCCGGAAGCACAAGCGACCGAGAGGGCGCACAGCGCCATCGTTGCGAAACGCCGCCCAGCGACCATTTGCCACTTTGTAGCCGGCAGCGCCCCCGCTCGGCAACGGGAAGCCTGGGTACCGGCGTGGTATAGGCGCGCACGTCGTGCGCGGCCTCTATCCAATCCTGGATCTCGATGCGCTCTCATCGAGCGGATTCGCGCCGCTCGAGTTCGCCGAGCGGGTGCTCGAAGCGCGCCCGCCGCTCCTGCAACTGCGTGCGAAAAACGCGCCGGCGCGCTCCGTGCTCGCCCTCCTGCGGACGCTCGGGCCGCTCTGCCGACGCGTCGGCACCCGGCTCTTCGCGAACGATCGTCCCGATCTCGCCGTGCTGGCCGGCGCGGAGGGCGTGCACCTCGGACAGAGCGACCTGCCGCCGGCGGAAGCACGCCGCTTCGCGCCCGAGCTCCTGCTCGGGCTCTCGACCCACGACCTCGACGAGCTCGAGAGAGCGCTCGCCGAGCGCCCGGCGTACGTCGCGTTCGGCCCCGTGTTTCCGACCCGCTCCAAGGCGCGGCCCGAGCCAGTGGTAGGGCTCGAGCTGCGCGCCCGCGCCGGCGAACGCGCGCGCTCGGCGGGGATCCCCCTGGTCGCGATCGGCGGCATCGACGTCGAGCGTGCGCCGCTCGTGGCACCCCACGCCCCGCTCGGCTGCGCGATCGCGGCGCTGCTCGCCCCCACGCTCGACGAAGTCGCGGCGCGCGCGCACGCCCTCGCCGCACCCTTCGACGGCGAGCCCCGAGCCTAGATTTCGGCTGTCCCCTCCGCAGAAGCTCGAAAGCCAAGGCCGGGGCGGTCGCGTTCGGGACGCGCGCCGATTTCGCGGGAGACCTGAACATCCATGCCCAACCCTCGGAGGAGACCCTCACCGATGATCCTCATCATCACGACAGTCGCTCTGATCGCCACGGTGTTCGCGTTTCACAAGGGCGTGGCGCGCCAGGGCGTCGCCGAGGGCGGCAAGCTCCTGTTCCAGGTCGGCCCCGTGTTGCTGCCGGCGTTTCTCCTCGCGGGGATGCTGAGCGTGCTCGTGTCGCCGGAGTCGCTCGCGCAGTGGCTGGGCCGCGGCGCCGGTCTGCGCGCGTTGCTGCTCGGCACGGCGGCGGGCGCGCTCACGCCTGCGGGTCCGTTCGTGGCGTTCCCGCTCGTCGCGGTGCTCTTGAAAGCGGGCGCGAGCGTCGGCGCGGTGACGGCCTACGTCACCGCGTGGGCGCTCCTCGGCGTGCACCGCGTCGTCGCGATGGAAATTCCGATCCTCGGATGGCGCTTCGCGGTCGTGCGGTACACCGTCAGCCTCGCGGTGCCGGTCCTCACGGGATTTTTGGCTCACCTGCTCTGGACGAAGACGAGCTGAGCGCGTTCTACAGCGAGCGCATCCGGATCAGCATCGACTCGAGCGCGAGCGCGGGCTGCACGTTGTGCTCGAGATCCGCGATGGCCGCGACGGCTTGCGCGTGGCGCTCGGCCCAACGCTTCGCTCCGGGCGCTCCGTCCCGCACGCCGTCGCGAGCGCGCGCGGCGAGCGCGTGCGCGAAGAAGGCGAGGCGTTGCTTGATGGTGTCGCGATCGCCCTTCTGCGTCTCCGCGAAGCGGAGCGCCGGGGCGAGGTCGGGCGCCGCGAGGGCAGCCTCCGCGGCGGAGACGAACTCCTCGCGCTCACGAACGGAGTCCGGGGAGGCGAGCGTGAGCGCGAGCTCGGCGCTGCCTTCGGCGATCGCCGCGACGGAAGGCTCGAGGCCGCGCTCGCGCAGGATGCGCTCGAGCACGGCCTCCGGCAGCGGACCGAACCGCACGGGGAGCGTGCGCGAGCGAATGGTATCGAGCAGGCGGTGCGGGCGACTCGTGAGCAAGACGAAGTGCGTGCGCTGCGGGGGCTCTTCGAGCGTCTTGAGCAGCGCGTTCGCGGCCTGCGTCGTCAGCTCGTCGGCGTCGCGAACGATGAAGACGAGGGCGCGCCCCTCGTGCGGTGAAAAGCCGACGCGCGCGAGCACGACGCGCCGGATCTGCTCGATGCCGATGCCCGATGCCTCCGACTGGCCCGTCACCGCGCGGTAGACGCCCCGGCCGGCGAGCACCACGTCCGGATGCAGGGGGACGCGCGGCTCGTCCTCGCTCAGGGTGAGCGCGCGGCGGCACGCGGAGCACTCGCCGCAGCCGAGCGGGCCCCGCTCGCAGACGAGCGCCCGAGCGAGCCGGAACGCGAGCAACTCCTTGCCGACCCCGGGCGGGCCCTCGAAGCGATAGGCGTGGTGCACACGCCCGCTCGAGAGCGCGCGCTCGATGGTCTGGACCGCGGGCGCCTGGCCCCAGACGTCCTCGAAGCTCATCGCGGCTCCTCGCAGCTCATCGCGCCGAAGCTTAGCCGAAGCGGCGGCGCGCGGGCGCAACGCGCGGCACGGCGGCGCCGGGCACCCCAGCGTTGCCGGCGGGGCGGCCCCGGTGGAGCCCGGGCGAGGTTCATGGTGGCCCTGGCCTTTGCCGAACTGCTCCGGCCCGAGCTCGGCGAGCTCTCGCCCTACAGCCCGCACGCCGGAACGTATCCGGTGAGGCTGGACGCAAACGAGGCGCCGACGCCCTTCTCGGAGGCCGCACGCGCCCGTCTTTCGGCCGCGGCCGCCGAGGCCGCCCTCGAGCGCTACCCGGATGCGGGCCTCGTGGAGCTGCGGCGAGCGCTCGCGGCCCGCTCCGGCGTGAGCGCGGACGCGGTGATCGCCGGTGTCGGCAGCGACGAGCTCATCACGCTGCTGCTCACGGCGTTCTCCGTGCCGCGTCGCGGCGCCGAGGCGCCCGTCGTCCTGACGACGACCCCGACCTTCGTGATGTACGCGATGAGCGCGCGCGTCCGCGGACAGCGGGTGCTCGAGGTGCCGCTCGACGAGCGCTGGGATCTCGACGAACGCGCGTTCCTCGACGCCTTGCGCGAGCATCGACCCGGGCTCGCCTTCATCGCGAGCCCCAACAACCCGACCGGCAACCTGATGGACGGCGCGCGGCTCGAGCGCGCGATCGCCGCGGCTCCGGACACGCTGTTCGTGATCGACGAGGCGTACATCGACTACTCGGATCGGGATCAGCTCGATCTCCATCGCCGCTACGAGAACGTGGCGGTGCTGCGCACCCTCTCCAAGATTGGCCTCGCGGCGCTGCGCGTCGGCTGGCTCGTCGCGCGCCCCGAGCTCGTGCGTGAGCTCGACAAGGTGCGCCTCCCCTACAACCAGCCGACGCTCTCGCAGCGCCTCGCCGTCGTCGCGACGACGGCGCTCGCGACGGAG
>CAYYWA010000189.1:0-11180 GCA_964475255.1 uncultured Sorangium sp. | reverse complement strand
TAGCGATCGGCGAGCTCCGGGACGTGCTTGCGCACGATCTCCCGGATCTGCTTGTAGACGGCGATCGCCTTCAGGGACATGCCCTGCGCGGTGTAGTGCTGGGCGACCCGATCGTAGGTCGCGATGGCTTCCGGGTAGGCGCGTAGGCGCGCTTGCAGGTCGCCGATCTTGAGCAACGTGCGCGCGTCGTTCGGATCGTCCTGAACGATGCGCTGATACTCCGCTATCGCGCGGTCGTACCGCTTCCGCTCGATGTACTTCTGAGCGGTCTGGAATATTTTCTCGCGATCAATCGCCACGGGAGTCGGGCCGAGGCGCCGCGCTCGAGCCGGCTCGTGCCGGTCGACGCAGCGCTGGTCAACAAACCTAAATGCCGCGCTGGCCTCGGTCAATCAACATCCGGTAACTCCTAAGTATTTTGGCGCGTTCTCGTCGGGAAAACCGCGGGCGCCGAAGGAGTCGAGATGGATACGGGTGCGCGTTTGTATGTCGGGCAGGACCGGCCACGCCGACGGTAGACTCGGAGTCGTGGAGCCGGAAGTCCTCACGCTGGCGGACATTCAGGAGGCTGCCGAGCGGATTCGGGGGCGCGTCGCCGTCTCCCCGTGTGCAGAGAGCGCCTGGCTCTCCGAGCTGACGGACACGTGCCTCTACCTGAAGCTCGAAAATTTGCAGCACACGGGATCCTTCAAGGAGCGTGGGGCATGCAACCGCCTGCTCTTGCTCACCGACGACGAGCGGGCGCGCGGCGTGATCACGGCGAGCGCGGGCAACCATGCGCAGGCGGTGGCGCTGCATGCAGGACGGTTGGGCATTGCCGCGACGGTCGTCATGCCGGAGAGCACGCCGCTCGTGAAGATCGAGTCCACGCGGCGATTCGGGGCTCGGGTCGAGCTCCACGGCAAGAGCTACGACGAGGCGGCGGAGCGCGCGGCCGAGCTCGCGCGTGAGCAGGGCTTCGTCTCCGTGCACCCGTTCGACGATCCCGCCGTCATGGCGGGGCAGGGCACGATCGGGCTCGAGCTGCTCGAGCAGTGCCCGGACGTCGAGGCCGTCGTCGTTCCCGTGGGCGGGGGCGGGCTCCTCGCTGGAGTGGCGTGTGCCGTGAAAGCCCTCCGACCCGAGGTGCGCGTCTACGGCGTCGAATCCCGCGCCTTCCCCGGGATGAAGCGCGCCTTCGAGAACACCGAGCCGAGTCCGGTTCCGCCCGGCAAGTCGATCGCCGACGGCATCGCGGTTCAGGAAGTCGGGACGCTCACGCGTCGGGTGGCGCGCCGCTACGCCGAGGGCATCGTCCTCGTCGACGAGGAAGAGATCGCCGAGGCCATCCTGTTCATGCTCGAACGGGAGAAGACGGTGGCGGAGGGGGCCGGCGCGGTCGGGCTCGCGGCTCTCGTCCATCGACACTTGCCCGTCCAGGGGCGTCGCGTCGTTCTCGTCGTGAGCGGCGGGAACATCGACGTGAACCTCGTGTCCCGCATCATCGAACGAGGGCTCGTGAAGACCGGCCGCCGCGTGCGCTTGTACCTCACCGTGCCGGACGTCACGGGGACGCTGGCGCAGGTCGCCGCCGCGGTGGCGCGGACACGCGCCAACATCCTCGAGATCAACCACGACCGCGCGTTCTCGGCAGCGGGCCTCGGAGAAACGCGTATCGAGCTCGTGCTCGAGACCCACGGCTTTTCGCACATCGATTCCGTCCGAACCGAGCTCGTCGCGGCAGGGTACCGGCCCGAGTAGTCGGTGTCCGTTCCCCGACGCTCGCGGCTCGCCTCGACCGCAACGCGCGACGCCGAGCGATCACCCTGCATCGCGGCGCCGAAAACCTCGAGCTCCGAGCAGGTGGGGCCCGCCCAAATCACTGGCTCCGCCCCAATCACTCCGGTAGGCGCAGCAGCGCTTCGGACGAGTGGCCTTGCGGGCGAGGGGTCGCGGCGGCATGTAATCGTGATGGCTTCTCTCGCTCCCCGTTCTCCGTTTGCCCCCGGAGGCCCGAACGCGATCGATGCGGCGATCTGCCGCAGGTTGCTGGATGTCGCTCTGTCCCGAGGGGGTGACTACGCCGATCTCTATTTCGAGTACCGGATCGGAGCCGGGCTCGTGTTCGAGGAAGGGATAACGCGCAGCGCCTCGCGGGGCGTCGGGCTCGGACTGGGTGTTCGCGTGCTGCACGGCGAGGCGACCGGGTACGCCTACGTCGAGGACCTGAGCTGGGAAGCCATGCGACGCGCCGCCGAAACGGCGGCGCGCATCGCGAGCAGCGGCAAGAGCCCGGGGCCCGTGCCGATCGAGCCCATGGTGCTGCCGGATCGGTATCCGCTCGATGCGCCGTCCATCGACGTGCCGGGCCTCGACAAGCGCGCGCTGCTCGAACGCGCGAGCCGAGCGGCGCTCGCCGCGGACCCGCGCATCGTCAAGGTGGAGTCCTCGTTCGCCGAGGAGCTGCGCGAAATCTTGATCGCCACGAGCGACGGACGCCTCGCGTTCGACATTCAGCCGCTCCTCCGCTTCGGCGTGCGTGCGATCGCCGAGCACGGCGGCAAGCGCGAATCCGGGCGCAGCGGTGGCGGCGGGCGAACTTCGCTCGGCTATTTCGACGAGCTGAACCCCGAGTGGCACGCCGAGCGCGCCGTGGCGCAAGCGCTGACTCTGCTCGACGCGCGCCCGGCCCCCGCGGGGCAAATGGAGGTCGTGCTCGCGCCCGGGGACAGCGGCATTCTCCTGCACGAGGCCGTCGGACACGGGCTCGAAGCAGACTTCAATCGGAAGGGCACGAGCAACTACTCGGGGCGCGTCGGCGAGCAAGTCGCGAGTGGGCTCTGCACGGTGGTGGACGATCCGACGCTGCTCATGAGTCGCGGCTCGATCAACATCGACGACGAAGGCAACGAGCCGGGGCGCAGCGTGCTCATCGAAGGCGGTATTTTGCGCGGGTACATGCAAGATCGCATGTCGGCACGGCACTTCCGCGTGACACCGACCGGAAACGGGCGTCGTGAAAGTTTCGCCAGTGTTCCAATGCCGCGAATGACGAATACCGTCCTGCTGGCCGGTCCGCATGACCCCGAGGAGATCGTGCGGAGTGTGCGTCGCGGCATCTTCGCGAAGTCCTTCGGCGGGGGACAAGTCGATATCTCGAACGGCGATTTCGTGTTCTCGCTCACCGAAAGCTATCTGATCGAAGACGGAAAAATCACGGCACCGCTCAAAGGCGTGAACCTTATCGGTAACGGTCCGGAAACACTTCGCGAGGTAACACTGCTGGGCAATGACGTGGCCCTCTCCGATGGTATCTGGACGTGCGGCAAGAACGGCCAGAGTGTTCCCGTCGGGGTTGGCTGCCCAACCATAAAGATCGCACGGATAACCGTCGGTGGCACCCAGATCTCCTGATTTTTCGACACGAAAGGCCAAGAGTTTCGTTGCGGTCATCGGACATGGTCCGATGCTCGACCGAGAAGAAGGCGCGGCGGCGACGCTCCGCCAACTCGGTGCGACCGTACGGATACTCGACCTTTGGGACGACCCCGTCAATTTGATCGCCGATGAGGACGACGAGCTCGGCGTCAGGCCGCGAGCGCTCGTGCTCGAGGCGCTCGATCGCCCGGATCTCGCGATGGCGGCGCTCCGCGCGGTCCGGAAGGAGCCCTATTTCGACAATGTCGGCGCGTTGATCGCCGTGACCGTCGGTCAAATCGCCCGCATCGAGCCGTCCGCGGGATTCGATGATTTCGTCCTCCACCCCTATGTGCCGGAGGAGCTCTACGGGCGAATCCGTGCGCTGGAGTGGCGGCGCAGCGAGTTCGCGACGGAGGAACGGCACAAGGTCGCCGGCATCGTCGTCGACAAGGCCGGTCACGAGGTGTACGTGGACGGCCGCCCCATTCAGCTCACGGCCAAGGAGTTTGCTCTGCTCGCGTACCTGTGCGAGCGCCGCGGCAAGGTGCTTTCGCGCGAGCATCTGCTCGCGCGCGTCTGGGGCAACCGCTACGAAGGCGGTCCGCGCACGGTGGATATCCACGTCCGGCGCTTGCGAGCGAAGCTCGGTGCGGCGCTGCCCCTCGAAACGCTGCGGGGCACGGGCTACAAGCTGCGCGCCCCCGACGCCGAGGAGGCGGCCGCGCGGGAGGCCCGCGCCGAGTCCGAGGAGGCCGAGGAGAACCAAGAGGAAGAGTAGCGGGTCGCGTTGGGGCCGTTCGGGACTTCGTGATACGAGTCCCGCGCACCATGCCCCGAGGCACTCCGCGCGCTCCGCGCCGTCGCACCGCTGCTCCGCACTCCGAGCCGCCGCTCCTCGTCGTTTCCGTGGGATGTCCTGCGGGCATTGGCCCGGAGGTGTCTCTTGCCGCGGCGCACGCGCTCCGCGGAGCGCGCTGTGTTCTGGTCGGGGACCCCGGCGTGCTCGAACGCGCCGCTCGCCTCGCCGGGGTGAACCCGAAGAAGCTCGTTCCCTTCGAGGGGAGCGCGCCTCCCGCGGGGGCGATCGCCATTCAGCCCGCCGGGCCGAAGCTCGGGGCGAGCGACACGCGCCCCGGTCGTCCCTCGAAGCGGGCGGGAGCCGCGCAGCTCGAGTACATCGAAGAGGCCTATCGAGTCGCCGTCGCGGCACCCGGCAGGGCCCTGGTCACGGCGCCGGTGAGCAAGGCAGCCATCGCGCGCTCGGGAGTTCGGCGCGCGCGCGGGTTCCTCGGCCACACGGAGTGGCTCCGCGATCTGGATGGTGCCCCGACCAGCGTGATGTCGTTCGTTGCGGGTGGGCTCGCGACCAGTCTCGTCACGACGCACGTGCCCCTCGCGCGCGTCCCCGAGGCGCTCTCGCCGAACGGCGTGCGGGACGCCATCCTCGCGCTTTCGGAGCTGCTTCAGGGCACCGGCGTTTCGAGCCCGCGGATCGCGGTCGCGTCGCTGAATCCCCACGCGGGGGAGAGCGAGCTCCTCGGAGACGAGGAACGGCGCGCCATCGTCCCCGGGATCCGCGCCGCGCGCCGCCGGCTCGGGAGCAAAATCGCCGTCGTCGGGCCACTCGGCGCGGAGACTGCGTATCGCAAGGCGCGGCTTGGCGAGTACTCCGGCGTGGTCGCGATGTACCACGACCAGGCGACGATCCCGATGAAGCTCGTGGCCTTCGGCGAAGCCGTGAACGTGACGTCGGGGCTCAGCATCGTGCGCACCAGCGTCGACCACGGCACCGCGTACGACATCGCGTGGACCGGTACCGCCGACCCGCGCGGCATGCTCGAGGCAATGCGCCTCGCCGCGCGGCTCGTTCGCGTGGGCTGAGCCCCGGGAGGCACGGCGCTTCCCGGGGCGCGAGCGTTGTCCGTGTCCCGGCACGGTTTTGGCTAGCACCCGAGTGAGGCGCCGGCCCCGGCCGAAGACCTTTCGGCGTGCAATCGGAGCGGTGCGCCATGGTGAGGAACGCTGATGACTTGGGTCGATCGCCTCTTCGGGACGGGTCAAACGAAGCGCCGCCCAACCACGGAGCAACCCGAGCGAGCCGCGCGCGACGATGACCTGTCGCGCTACCGACGCTTCGTGCGCAGCGCGTCGCGCGAGACCCTCGAGCGAGCGCACGTCGAAGCGTTTTCGTCCCTCGACGTGGACGAGCGGCGGCGGATCGCGGCCACGCTGGTCGACGCGATGCCGCCCCAAGAACGAGCGGCGGCGCCGCTAGTCTCCGTGACGGAGCCGGAGGCGCTCGCGAAGCTCTCGACGAGCGCCGAGCTGCGCGAGCCCGGGGGACTCGAGCGGACGCTCGTGGACCGAAACCAGCGGGTGCTCTTCGCCGCCTTCGTCGGAAGCTTGCTCGCCGGAGCCGCCGCGACGCGGTTCCTGGAGGCGGAAGCGGGCGCGGCGCCGAGCGCCGAGGCCCCCGAATCGGACCCGGATTTCAGCCCCGAGTACGGTCAGGGGGCGCACGGCGACGGCTACGCCGGCGGCGCCGGATTCGAGCACGACGAGTTCGACTTCGAGGTCTGAGCCCGGAAGGCTCAGGGAGTGAGCGCGCGCTCGGTGAAGTGCGGCTCGGCGGCGAGCGACGCGAAGTAGTCGACGAAGCCGACCGTGCCGTCGACGAACTCGGGCCGCCGCGTCTCGCCGAGGCAGTCCCCGGCGCCGCCGAACACGTACTCCGTGATGAAGTGGCTGATGCAGGCGTGCACGCGCGGTTGCTCCGCGAGGCCCTGCGCGAGCTCCTCCAAATTGGTGAACTCGAACAGGACACCGCCGTCGAGCGGCACGTGGCTCTTGGTGTCGATGGCGAGCCCGTTCTCGTCGGCGCGGTAACGACCGACTTCGTCGAACTGCTCGAACCCGAAGCCGATCGGATCGAACAGCTTGTGACAGCTCGCGCACGTTCCGGAAGCGTGCTGCTCCTCGTAGCGCTCGCGCGTCGTGATCCCCGGTCGCGGCTCCTGAATGTCCGGCACGTTCGGCGGCACCATGGGCGGCTCGAGGCAGAGGAAGCGCTCGAACACGAGCAGGCCGCGCTTGGTGGGCGACGAGCTGTTCGGCGAGGCATTCGCGGCGAGCAGCGAGCCCTGGGCCAGGATGCCGATGCCGCGGCCCGCGGGGCGCTCCACGGGCGCGAAATCGGCGCTCGGCGCGGGGAACCCGTAGAACGATGCGAGCGCCGTCGTCGGCGTCGTCGACGTCGCGACCAAGAGCTCACGCGGGCCGCCGCCCTTGCCGAGCACGTCGGCGATGAACCGGCGCGTTTCCTCGACCATCTCGGTGCGCCGAGCCGAAAACTCGGCGACGTTGGTCTTCTGCATGGACGCGACACGGCTGTAGCCGAGCCACGAATCCATGAAGCGGTGCAGCACCTCCTGCCCCGACGCCATGAGGAGGTCCTTGGCGACCGCGGTCAGCGCTTCGGGCGAGGCGAGCTCGCCGCGATCGGCCTTGCCGAGCAGCTCGTCGCTCGGCGTCGTCCCCGCGAACGAGTACGACAGGGCCGTCGCGATCTCGTACGGCGTGAGGCGATACCGGGTCCCGGAGGGCGTGCCCACCTCGCGGCGGTAGACGAAGTGCGGCGACTGCACGAGCGCTCGCGTCAGGTACGCGATGCCGGTCTTGAAGTCGGCGAGGCTCACCGCCTGATCGAACAGCTCGAGATAGCGCGTGCGCTCGTCGTCCGTCAGCGGACGCCGGAAGAGCCGCTTGCCGTACTTGTCGAGATACGCCGTCGCGCAGGCGCGATCGGCCTGGCTCTGGGAGCAGGGCAGCACCGCGGCGAAGCCGTCCCCCGTCACCGCCTTGGCAACGGAAGCTGCCGTGGTCGCGATCTCGTCCGCCGTCTGTTTTCCGACGACGAGCACGGCCGCGTTGTTGTCGAAGCCGTCCGTCGAGAGATTGTCGGCGCTCAGGGTCGCGGTCCAGGCCCCCTTCACCTCCGGGAACACGTCCTCGAGGCTGCGCACGAGCTCGCGGCGGCTGAGCCTTCTGAGCAGCGGCTTGCCCACCTCCGAGGTGCCACAAAGCTCCGCGGGCGGTACCGTCGGCTCCTCCTCGGGCGGCGTGCCCGGATTCGGGTCGCTGGTTCCCGGGGTGCTCGGCACGTTCGGCGGATCGCCGGTTGGACTGCTCCCCGGCGTCGTCGGCACGGTGGGCACCGTGCTCGTGGTCGTCGGCGTCGGGGGCGCGTCGCCGCCCGGGTCGGCAGTGCCGCCGGCGCAGCCCACGACGAGGGCGAGGGCGAACGGGGCGAGAACGAACCGCATCATGCCAAGATCTCCTGCACGGGGGTGGTGCTGCCGCCGAAGCTCGTCGTCGAAAGCCCCATCGCCTGACTCAGGGCGAGGAACAAATCGGCGCACGGCCGATCCGTCGGATAGGTGATGACCTGCTGGGTCTTGAGGGCGCCGCCCCCGCCACCGATGGTGACGAGCGGAACGTACGACATCATCCCGGGGTCTCCACTGGTCTGAAGCTCCCTCGTTTCCGAGGTGTGCCACGCGCCCTCGCCGATCTCACTGCAGAGCAGCACGATCGTGTTGTCGATCACCTTGTGGCTCGGGTCTGCCGGATCGGGGACGTCGAGGTACGAAAGCGTGTGCTCGACGAGCTGCTCGATGAACCAGCGCTGCGCGTTCGCGAAGGGCTTGCGCGCTTCGTAGTTGGGATTCGCGCGGGAGCCCTGCGGACCCGTGTGGGAGAGGGCGTTGTGGTGCGAGCCAGGGCTGCCCATGAACTTGAAGTCGAAATCGCAGTTCGCGTACATCGGCTGCACGGCGACGACGCGCGCGGCGTTGCACTGGAGCGCGTAGGCCGCGACCTCGAGCTGCGCGGCGAGCAGGGCGGGGAAGCTGTCCTCGCGCAGGAAGAACTCGTCGCTCTGCCCCTGCGCCATGGTGCGCAGGGCGTCGAGCGCCGGGAGTGAAGGCGCCGCGGTACAGCTGACGGGCATCGCCCCCGGGCCGTTCGAGCCAGGCGCGGCCTTGAGCGCCGCGATGGCCTCGAGGTGGGTCGTGAGCTTCGTCTGCTCGGAGGTGAGCGCGTTGAGCTCGCTCCGCAGCGCCGAGATCTCGCCTTCCGTGAAGGTGAGGAGGGCGTTCGTGAGCTCTTGTTCCGCGTTCGGCGCACCGCTCGAGGGCGGCGTCGAGGTTCCGCTGCCGGAGATCTTGTCGAAGGCGACCAGCGGGTTCTTCTCGGGAACGATCGCCTCGCCGTCCCACATCAGCTTGCCGTCGTGATCGAGGCCCCAGGGGCGATGCGCGCACGCGCCGAGGGCGAGCGGCTTCACGCCGAGGCCATTGGCGATGAAGTGCTCGATGGTCGTGCGCGGCGTGGTCTGATCCGTTGCCCCGTCCTTGAACGTCTCCATGTTGGAGAGAAAGCTCAAGATGCCCTCGTGGGTCGCCGCGGCCGGGTACTTGAAGCCCTGGAGCACGTTGACGACGCTCTTGAAGCGCTCCTCGAGCGGCCCCAGGATGCTCACGCCGCTCTGGCTCAGGCTGAACGACCCGGGATCACCGCCCTGGACCACCGGATTGAAGTGCTCCGGCGGCATCCCGTGCGGGATGTAATAGAGCATGAACCGCTTCGGCCGTTCGCCGGTCTGCGCGAGCGCTTCGCTCGCCAGCCGGGCCGCTACCGGAGCCGTCGCGCCGAGCGCCAGCGCCTTGAGGAAGACGCGCCGCTTCAGTTTGGACGCGGCGCCCAGAATGCTTCCGTTCGAGCTCATCGATCCAACGCCTCCTGGGGGGACTCGGATTTAGCATTCGTCATCCTGCACGTCAGGATGACGAAGGGACATGGTGACCGAGATCTGCACGCGCGCGAGCGTCCCCGCGCGTGTAGGGAATCGGTTTCAGGTGCGTTCTGGTCGTGCGACTGAAATTTTCTGCTGGTTCTGTTGTCGGCCGCGGGGTACGCGAAAGTTAAGCGGTTTTCCCGCCGTTTCTGCCGCGCCTCACGGAATCCCGCCGGCGGCACGCAACGCGTGCTCGCTCACGCGCCGGCGCACGGGGACGATGTCGACGTCGGGAGGATGCGAGTCGATGAGGGTGGCTACGAACACGCGTCGGGGGCCTTGTTCGACCCAACCCACGAACCATCCGAGATCGTGCGGCACCTCGGGCGGACGCGAGAGACCCGTCTTTCCACGGAAGACGTAGGAGTCCGTCACGTCGAGGGTGAGAATGTCCATCACGATCTCGCGGGTCCTCGCCGCGATCGGGAGCGCGCCGCTCTCGAGACGCCTCAGGAAATCGATCTGCTCGAGCGGGGAGATGCGCAATCCCCCTTCGAGCCAAAACCGATCGATGCCGCCCGACGAGTCTCGATTGCCGTACTCGAGGCGCGCGAGCCAACTCTTCATGCGCTCGCTGCCGACCTCGCGTGCGATTCGCTGATAACAGGGCACGCACGAGACCTGGATCGCCGAGCGCAGCGTGTGATCCCGATTCCAGGCCTCTACGAGGTACGGCTTGCCGTCCCAGGGCAGCGCGCTCTCGGAATCCTCGACGACGCCCGTCTCGAGGGCGATCACGCTGCTCGGGATCTTGAACGTCGAGGCTGGCAGGTACGCGCGCGCGCAGCGCTCGCGATCACTGCATTGCGTTCGTCCGTTCGCGGTGTCGAACAGGGCGATGACCCCGGTGACGCGTTCTCTCTCGAGATGCGCGGCGAGCGCGGAGTCCTCGACGACGGCAGGCGTTGCCGGCTCCGTCGTCACAACGGGCGCTACGCTGGGCGCGGAGCTCGGCTCTGCCGCGGTGCGGGGAGCGGGCTCGACGCGCGGACCACAAGCGAAGAGGAGAACGAGTGTCGTCGCGAACGTCGTGAAGGGGAGCTTGCTGGCGCACGGCATCACGCGGACGGTGGCATCATGCCGCGGTGTTTGCCAGGCGAACCGGTTGACCACGCAAATTGCGGCAGTAGTCTCTCCAATGGAGCTCCTGTACACAGAGAGCCCCGAGGCGATTGGCTCACATGCTCACTTTTGCGCGCCTCGTGCTGGTCAGACACGGCCAGACAGCGGGGAACATGGCGGGCTTGTCCGCCCGCATGAGCGGACTAACGGACTTGCCGCTCACGGACCAGGGCGTCTCCGAGGCCCGCAGCGCCGCGCGCGCGCTCGCTCGCGAGCCTCGGCCATCCATCATCTATACGAGCCCGCTCGCGCGGGCCCGCACCACGGCCACGATTCTCGCCGGGGTCCTTCCGGCGTCGATCTCGGTCGAGCCCGCCTTGAGCGAGATCGACTGCGGTGAGGCCGACGGGCTCCCGCTGTTCGAGGTGCAGCGGCGTTATCCGGAGGCGTGGGCCCGCAACTTGGCGCAGACGGATCCCGATTTTCGCTGGCCCTCGGGGGAGAGCTATCGCGAGTTTCGCGCGCGGGTGCTCGGCGCGATCCGGACGATAGCCGCCGCTCACGTCGGCGAGCGGGTGCTCGTGGTCACGCACGCCGGCGTGATCAGCCAAATCATCGGGTCGCATTTCGGCGTCGGCCCCGAGCGTTGGGAGCTCTTCCGTCCGCGCAACTGCAGTATCACGGAGCTCGACTGGTACCGAGACACCGTGCGCGTGCTGCGCTTCGACCGGGTGCCGACGGAGGCCTTGGGTCCCGCGGCCGTCGCGCCCGCGCCTCTTGCCTGAGCCTAGACTTCGGGGTGACGCCGGAGGGGGGGGTCGAGCCCGAAGCGGCTGTGGCAGCCGAATTCGCGTTCGGCGCGAGC
>CAYYWA010000188.1:0-11203 GCA_964475255.1 uncultured Sorangium sp. | reverse complement strand
TCCGCGCGCCGCGCTCGAGCCGGCCCGGCGCGCGGAGCTGCTCGAGCGCCGCGGGGATCTCGCGCAGGCGGGCCGGAGCGACGTGGTGCTCGCCGCGCGGCTCTGGTTCGAGGCGGCGCGCCTGCTCGAGGGCCCGCTCGACGATGGACTCTCGGCGGTGCGCCTCTATTCGCGGGTGCTCGAGGCCGACGCGACGCACACGGAGGCGGCCGAGCGGCTCGTCGAGCTCTGCTCCGAGCTCGGGGACTGGGCTCGGCTCCGCGCTGCCTTCGACCTGCTCGTGGCGAGCGCTGGCGAGCGCGAGCTCGCGAACACGCTGCTCAAGATCGAGAGCGCGGCGCGCGCGAACGGCCAGGGACAGCTCTTCGCTGCGCTCTCCGACATCGCGCTCGCCCGCGTGACCGAGGCCGCTCGCCGGCGCGCCGTGCTGCTGGCGAAAGCCCGAGCGCTCGGGACCGTGCCCGAGGCCGCCGAAGAAGCGAGCGCCCTCTTCCGCGCGCTGATCGGGGAGCCGTCGACCGAGATCTTCGCCGCGGCGGCGGAGGGGTTCGCCGAGTTCTTGCGGCGCACCCCGCGCACGGCGGCGCGGGTCGACGACCTTCGGTGGCTGTTCGGCGTCCGCGCCGAGCGCGCGGCGGATCCCGTGAGCGTCCAGCTCGAGTGGGCTCGCGCCGAGGAGCAGGAGCTCGGAGACGCGGCCGCGGCGATGGCGCTCTACGAGCGCGTCGTCGCGCAGGATCCGGAGCAAGCGGAGGCGTGGACGGAGCTCGCGCGCCTGCAGGCTGCGGCCGGAGACGCCCAGGGGGCCTTCGCCTCGCTCGACGCGTTGTCGGCTCGCCTCGATCCCGATGCGCGGCTGCCCGTCGAGGTCACGAAAGCGGCGCTGCTCATGGACGAGCTCGGCCGCCCCGTGGATGCGCTCGATCTCGTCCGACCGATCCTCGCGCAGAACCCGAGCGACGTCTCCGCGCTGCGCATCGTGCACCGCGCGCTCTCGGTGCCGAGCACGCGCGTCGACGCGGCGGAGCTGCTCGAGAACGCCGCCGAGGCCGCCGACGACCCGGAGCAGCGGGTCGCGGTGATCGAAGCATTGCTCGCGATCAGCGCGGATGACCCCGCGCTCGCCGCGGCGCGCGGGCGCTGGCTCGCGCAGCTCATCGAGAGCAAGGAGAACGAGCCGGAAGAAGCGCTGCGCATCGCCCTGCGGGGAGCGGAGGCCGCTCCCGGCGAGGAGGAGCTCTGGAGCTTCGCGGAGCAGATGGCGCGGCGGCTCGAGCAGCCCCAGCCCGTCGCCGAGGCGTACGCTCGCGCGCTGTCGCGCGGGCCCGAGCCGAGCATCGCCGAGCGGCTCGGCCGGCGGATGGTCGAGTTCCACGAGGAGTGGTTCGACGAGCCGGAGCAGGTGATCGCGCTCCTCGAGCGCGTGCTCACGCTCTGCCCCGACGCGACGTGGGCGTTCGAGCGGCTCAAGCTCGCGTTCAACGCCGCGGGCCGCTGGCAACAGCTGTTCGCGCTCTACGATCGAAGGCTCGCCCTCCCGCTCGAGAGCGGAGAGCGCCTCGAGATCCTGCGCGAAGCCTCGATGGCGGCGCGCGACTTCGCCGACGATCCGGAGCGCGCGATCCTCTACTTCGAAGCGCTGCACCGCGAGGCGAAGGACGACGCGCGCGTGGAGGCTTCGCTCGAACGCCTGTACGAGCGGCACGGCAAGAAACGGCCGCTGATCGAGCTGCTCTCGGCGCGCCTGGAACGCCTCCAGAAGGCCGAGCGCTCGGCGCTCCGCGTGCGCATCGCCGAGCTCTGGCTCGAGCTCGGTGAGCCGGAGCCAGCCCTCGCGCTCGCCGAGGCGTTGCTCGAGAACGAGGAGCGGGTCGAGGAGGCCGTCCAGGTGCTCGAGCGCATCCTCGAGCTGCCGCGCGCCCGCGAGGCGGGCGAGGACGGCGGCCCGAGCGCGCTGCGCCGCTCGACGGCCCACCTCGAGCGCCACTACGAGGAGGTCAGCCAGATCGTCGAGCTGGTGCGCATCCTCGTGATCGAGCACTCCGTCGCGGAGTCGCGCGAGGAACGGCGCGGGCTGCTCGAACGGATCGTCAATCTTCGCCTGCGCGATCTCGACGACACGGAGGGAGCGTTCGAGGCCGTCTCGGAGCTCGTGCTCCTCGATCCCGGCAACCTGACGTACAGGAAGCAGCTCGGGGAGCTCTCGCGTCGCGTCGGTGCGGACGCGCGCCGGGTGGACGTCTTGATCGCCGCGCAGAACGCCGACGTTTCGCTCGAGGTCCGGGCGGCCGTGCTCAACGAAGCGGCGCAGGTCCGGCGCTACTCGCTCGGCGAGACGGACGGCGCCATCACGCTCTATCGCGACGTGCTCGGGCTCGCCGAGGCACCGCCGCCGGCGCTGCTCGAAGCCGCGCGCGCTCTCTCGGAGCTCTTGCGCTCGGGGGGCGAGGCGGCCGAGCGCGTGAACGTGCTCGAGCGGCGCGCCGAGCTCGAGACCGAGGCTTCGGCGCGGCGGGCAGCGCTCGGTGAAGCGGCCGAGCTCGCGTTTCAGGAGCTCGGGGACGCGCCGCGTGCGATCGCGGCGTACCGGCTGCGGCTCGCCGACGACGAGACGGATCTCGAGGCGATGGACGGGCTGTGCCGGGCGCTCGAGGCGATCGAGCGCTGGGACGAGCTCATCGCGTCTCTCGAGGCGCGCGCCTCGATCGTGTCGAAGGCGGACGCGCGGCGGGATCGCGTGCGCATCGCGCGGCTCCACGCCGACGTGAAGGCGGACCGGCCGGCGGCGATCCTCGCGTTCCGTCGCGTCGCGGAGCTCTACGGCAGCGATCGCGAGACGTTCGAGGCGCTGTCCGAGCTGCTCGCGGCCGAGCAGCGCTGGAACGAGCTCGCCGAGCTCTTCGTCGAAGAGATCGAGCGCGAGGCGGACCGCGAGCGGCAACGCGAGCTCGAGCTCGCGCTCGGCGCGCTGCACGAGCAGCGCACCGGAAAGCGCCTGGACGCGCTCGAGGCGTACGTCGCCGGCGAAGACTGGCAGAGCGCGATCCGCGTCGCGGGCGCGGCCCACACCGACGGCGAGACGGGGCGGCGCGTCTGCTCGCGGCTGCTCGAGCTCTCGACGTCCGTGTGGCTCGAGTCCAAGGCAGGGCCGGAGACGGAGCCCGCGCGCGCTGCGGACTGGGCGATCACCGAGCTGTGTGCGCGCTTGCTGGAGGACGGCGAGTACGGCGCGGTCGTCGAGCGCTTGCTGTCGGGCAGCGAGCTCCCGCTGCCGGAGCGGCGCCGGCGCGAGCTCCGGCGTGAGGCGGCGTGCTTGACGGCGGACCGCCTCGGCGACGCCGAGCGCGCCATCGAGCTGTTCCAGGCGCTGCTCGCGGAGGACCCGGCAGACGAGGTCGCGAGCGGCAGCGTGACCCGGCTCGCGCTCTTGCTCGAGGAGCAGGAGCGGTTCGACGAGCTCGTCGAGCTGTGGCGCTCCCAGGCCGAGGCGCGCGCTCGACTCAAGGACATCGCGGGGGCTCAGGTGCTCTGGGCGCGCGCCGGTGAGCTCGCCGAGACGCGGCTCGGCCAGCGCGAGGCCGCGCTCGCCGCGTACTCCGCCGGTGCGGAGCTCGGGGGTGAAGCGTGCCTCGAGGCGCTCGCGCGCGTGTACACGGAGAGCGGCGAGCTCGACCGCGCTGCCGAAGCGCTCGAGCGGTTGTGCGCGCAGTCCACGGGTGACGCCCTCGGAGAGCGCGCGCTCGAGCTCGCCGAGACGTACGTGTCGCTCGGCCGCGCGGGGCGCGCCCGCGAGGTGCTCGAGCAAGCGCTGCCCAAGGTGGTGGAAGGCGCGAAGCTCCGCGCGCGCCTGGCGCGGCTCTACCGCGAAGCGCACGATTACCTCGCGCTCGCGCTGCTGCTCGAGGACGAAGCGAACCGCGCCGTCGATTCGAAGAGCAAGCTCGCGCTCCTCTGGGAAGCCGCCGAGCTCCACCTGGATCGGCGCTCGGAGCCCGAGCCGGCGATCGCGCTGCTCGAGCGCGCGGTGGAGCTGTCGCCGGAGGAGGCGCGGCTTCGGCTGCGGCTCGCCCAGGCGTGCATCGCGTGCCGCCGCTACGACGACGCGGCGCGCGTGCTGCGCGAGCAGCTCGCGCTCTACGGCTCACGGCGCCCGAAGGATCGCGCGCTCGTCCACTACGAGCTCGCGCGGGCGCTGCTCGCGGCCGGGGAGCGCGCGGTCGCCCTCTCCGAGCTCGAGCGCGCGTCGAAGATCGATCCGGCTCACCCGACGATCTTGAGCATGCTCGCGCGGACGGCCTTCGACGAGGGCGACCTCGAGCGGGCCGAGCGCATGTATCGCGCGCTGCTCCTCGTTGACAGCCGGGACGGCGCTCGGACGAGCCGCGCCGAGGCGCTGCTCTCGCTCGGCGACATCGCCGAGCGGCGCGGCGACGCCGTGCGCGCCGAGGAGTTCGTGGAGAGCGCGTTCGAAGCGGCGCAGGAGAGCGCGGAAGAAGCCGTGATGCTCGAGCGGGCGCTGCGCGATCGCGGCCGCCCGGAGCTCCTCTCGCGCGCCCTCGCCGTCAGCATGAGCCACGGGCTCTCGGCGCCGGAGGCGGCGCGGAGCCTCTTGCACCTCTGCGAGCTCTACGCGGAGCTCGGCAAGCTCGACGACAACCGCGACGAGATCGCGCGGCGGGCGACCACCGCGCAGCAGGAGCTCGAGCGCCTCGAGTCCACGGACGACGGCGCGTGGGCGGCGCTCGGACGCGTCTACGAGCTCCTCGGCGACGCTGCGGCCGAAGCCGCCGTGCTCGAACGGCGCGTCCAGGGCGCGTTGCGTTCGAGCCGGCCGCCCGCGGATCCGGATCTGCTGCTCCGGCTCTCGCGGGCGCGCCTGTCGGATCCCTCGACGTTCGAGGAAGGGCTCGGGCTGCTCGAGCGGGCGCTCGACAGCGGCGCGAGCTCGCCGCGCATGAAGGAGCTGGTCGAGCTGGCGTTCACGGCGCACGCCGATCTGCCGCGCCCGGCGCGGCTGCTCGAGCGCGTTGCCCGGGCTGCCGGCGACGACGCCCTGCTCGCGCAAGCGCTGCTCGAGCGCATCGAGGCGGGCGAAGCGGGCATCGAGGACGTGCGCGCGGTGGTGGAGCTCGCGACGCGGCTCGAGGACGCGGCGCTCTGTCGGCGGGTGCTCGAGCGCGCACTCGAGGACGGCCGCTACGACGCCGAGCCCGCGGACGCGGCGTGGCTCCGTCGGGAGCTCGCGCTCCGGATGCGCGCGGCGGGCGATCTCGCGCGGGCGCGGTCGCTCGAGGAAGCGGCGGTCGATTATCTCGAGCCGGACGCGGCGCGCGCGCTGCTCCTCGAGCTCGCCCGCGAGGCCGAGGCCGAAGGGGACGTCGAGAGCGCGGTGCGCGCCCTCGAGAAGCTCCATCGCGAAGGGGCGCCCGATCCGGAGATCTTCAAGCCGCTGCTCGCGCTGCACCGGAAGCGGGGGAGCGCCGAGCGCCTGGTGGAGCTCATCGAGCAGATCGCGCCGACGCTCGAGGACGCGGACGAGCGGCTCGGCTTGCGCCTGGAGCAAGTCGAGGTGCTGCTCTCGAGCCTGGAGCGCTCCGACGACGCCATCCTGGTGCTGCGAGACGTGGTGCGCGAGGCCCCGGGCCACACCGCCGCCGTGACTCGGCTCTCGGAGCTCCTCGAAGGCGAAGGACGGACGGAAGAGCTCATCGAGCTCTTCGAGATCCAAATGGACGCCGCGAAGGATCGCGGCGATGCAGCCGCCATCGCGGCGAACGCCGAGCGGCTGGCGGAGCTGCTCGAGCAGCGAGGTCGCCTCGAAGCGGCGATGGACGCGTGCCGCGCCGCGCTCGAGTGGCAGCCGCAGGCCCCGCGACGCCTGCTCGGTCTGCTCGCGCGCTTGAGCGAGGCGGCGGGCGATACGGCAGCCCTCGCGGACGCGCTCGAAGCGCTGCTGGCGGTCGAGGAGGCCGAAGCGGTGCCGCCCCTCGCTCGCCGGCTCGCGGCCGTTCGCGACGAGGCGGGGGACGCGGTTGGCGCCGAACGGGCGCTCGAGCGCGGCTTCGAGGCGCGCCCGAGCGATCCCGAGCTGTGCGAGCTGCTCGCCCGACGCTACGAAGAGCGCGGTGACACGGAGCGCGTCGCTGCCGTGCTCGCCCGCGCCCTCGAAGCGCGTCCGGACGATCTCGCGTTGCTCGAGCGCGTGATCGACGTCGAGCGGGCCATGGGCCGCCCCGAGAGCGCGCTCGCCGCCATCGCCCGACTCGTCGAGCGGCGCGATGCCGACGCGGCGGTGCTGCGCCGCCGGGCCAGCGTGCTCGCCGAGCTGGGCGAGCACGGTCGCGCGGTGCAGGACCTCGAGCGGGCGCTCTCTCTCGACTCCGAGGTGCTCCCCGAGCTCGTCGCCGCGCTCGAGCAGGCGATCCGGGCCTCGAGCGCGGACGCATCGGCGAGCTTCGCGCTCCGGCTCGTGGAGCTGCTCGAGGCGGCGGGCGACCTCGCCGCGGCGCGTGAGCGCCTCGCCGCGCGCGTGCTCGCGGCGCCGGAGGCTCGGCCGCGGCTCGGCCGGTTGGCGGCGCTCTATGTCCGGCTAGAAGACTGGGAGCGCGCGGCCGCCGAGTACGCCGCGCTCGCGGCGCTCGAAGACGGGCCTGGGCTCGTCGGGATCGCGCTCACGCTCTGGGATCTGTGCCAGCGGATCGGGCGCCCGGCGGAGGCGCGCTCGGCGCTCGAGCGGGCCCTCGCCGTCGATCCCACGAACGCCGAGCTGAAGGACAAGCTCGGGGAGCTGCTCGAGGCGATGGGCGCGTACCGCGAGCGCGCGGAGCGCCTCGTGCGTGAGGCAGAGCAGGCGACCGACGCCGTGGAGCGGCTCTCCAAGCGGCTCCGGGCGGGGGAGCTCTTCCTGCGACCCGACGGCGAGGTGGACGCGGCCGTGCGGGTGCTCGAGACCGCGCTCGAAGAAGCGCCGCTGAGCCCCGAGGTGGTGGTGCTGCTCGCGCGCGCGTACGCCGGCCTTTCCCGGTTCGAGCAGGCGCTTACGGTGCTCAACTCCGTGGTCGAGGCGAACCGGGGCAAGCGCTCGCGGGCGCTGGCGGTCGTGTTCGAGGAGATGGCGGACGTGCACCTCGCCGAGGGCTACCTGAGCGATGCGCTCCAGGCGCTCCAGCGGTCGTTCGAGATGGATTCGCGCAACGCGCGGCTCGGCATGCGCCTCGCGCGCCTCGCGCTCGAGAGCGAGGAGGAGGAGCTCGCCCAACGGGCGCTGCGCGCCATCTCCATCATGAAGACCGCCGCCGAGGACGGACCCGAAGGGGCACGCCCCGAGACGAAGGCGGACGCCAACGTCGCGCTCGCCTGGATGGCGCGCAAGGCGGGCGATCCGCGGCGCGCCCGCGTGCTCGTCACCAAGGCGCTCGCCGAGTCGCCGGAGCACGCCCAGGCGCGAGCCCTCCTGGCCGAGCTCGAAGCTCGCTGAGCCGGGGGGCCTTCGGTTTCGCCACCTCGCGGCGTGCGGAGGATCTTGCGACGCGCCCGCGGATCGGGCATTCGCCGGTGCCCATGAAACGAGCGAAGCGTCTCACGCGCAAAGAGCGCAAGAACCTCGACCCGACCCGCGCCGAGCGACTGCGGCGCAACGCGCCGCACATCCACTGTATCGCGTGCGGGCGGCACCTCGACCCGGGCGAGTTCACGAGCTCGCCGCCCACCGCGGTCGAGCTCACCTGTGATCACGGCACGCGTTTCCCGTCGTGTACGGACTGCGAGGTCACGGCGCGGTACCTGGTCTCCGAGCACGACCGCACCGGAGGCGCCGTCGCCCGCGCCCGCGCCTGGCACTGATCAGGCCGGACGCACGTCGGTGAACAGAAAGCCGTCGCGCTCGACGGTGGGGCCGACGTCTACGGCGAGCGGCGCGCTCAGCATGGGGCCGGCGATCACGAACGTGTGAAACTCGCCGTTTTCGCCGCAGGGATCGACCTCGGGCGGCAGGGCGTCGACGAGCGCACGGTCGAACCGACTGCCCGCGAGAGCCCGCGGCACCTTGCGCGGATCGATGCAGGTGAGGACGGCCTCGACGCCCGCGCTCAGCATCTCGGTCGCGAGGGTCGCCGTGGGGATGCCCCAGAGGGGAAACATCGGCGAGAGGCCCGTGCCGCTCAGGCGTTCTTCTCGGTAGCGCCGGACGTCTTCGAGGAACAAATCGCCGAAGGCGATCCGCTCGACGCCTGCTCGAAGGGCTCTGTCGACGAGGCCGCGCATCGCCGTCTCGTATTCTCGATTCGAGCACGGGCTCGGGATCTCGACTTCCCAGAGCGGGAGGCCCGCGCGGGCTGCCTGCTCGCGCAAGAGCTCGATGCGCACCCCGTGCATCGACACCCGCGCGAACGGCGCGGTGATTGTGGTGAAGAGCGCCACCACGTCCACCTCGGCGCGCTCGCGGAGCACGTGGAGCGCGTAGGCGCTGTCCTTGCCGCTGCTCCAGGCGAGAATGGCGCGCGGCTTCACCGCCAGAGCTCCACGCCCGTCGCGACGAGCCGAACTTCCTTGGCGCTGCCGTCGGGGCTCTTCGCGGCGAAGCGGGCGCCTTCCTGCTCGAGGTGGCTCACCATGGCCGGCTCGACCTTGGTCACCTCGACGTTCGCCTCGACGCGCGCCTTGGCCCCCGCCGAATCGGTCGGCACGAAGAAGCCGTAGTCCTTGAACGTGACGCGGCAGCCGGGCCCCTCGCCGGCCTCGGCGGGGGCAAGCTCCATCCAACACCCCTTGCGCGAGCACGCTCGGAGCACGCGCCCCTCGACGGTCACCGCCTTTCCGGCGTAGGCGTCGGGCCGCGTCAAAATCTCCGAGAGCGGCTGCGCCGGGCTCGCGCCGAGCTTGGCGCCGAACGCCTGCACACCGGGGCGCTCGGCCGGCTCCGGCGTGGATTCGTGTACCGGAGCTGCGGAGGCGCTCGCCGTCGGGTTCTCCGAGCTCCCGGTTTTGCAGCCGATTCCGAGGAGCAAGGCCACCCCGAAGAGGAAACGACGTCGCATGCGGGCGAGTATAGCGCGGGCACTCTGCTCGGCCTTGCCTTCGCCTCGTTTCGGTGCGTCCGGAACGGGCATCGGTCTCGGTGACCGGTCGCGATGCGCGACGGGCCCCCCCGGCGCTCGAGGCAAGAGCGCTGCAGCGCCTTGGAGCTCCGGGCCTCGACATGAACGGTCGTCGCGGGCCCGTCGACCCCGCGAAGGCTCGAGGATCGCCCTCGCGGGTCAGCTCTCCTCTTCTTCCTCTTCTTCCTCCTCCTCTTCTTCCTCCGCCTCGGCGGCCTCTTCTTCCTCCGCTTCTTCTTCCTCGGCTTCGGCTTCTTCTTCCCCTTGCTGGGACGCGTCGCCGCCGCTCCCGAAGAGGTAGCGGACGCCGAGCGTGCCGACGATGAACTGATCGACAGCGCCGCCGGCGACCTTGGCGTTGTCGTCCGGGATCGCGTTGAAGTCGAACCCGTAGCGGACGAGATCGACGCCCGCCAAGATGTCCATGGATTCGAAGAGCCGGAACCCGCCGAAGAGCCCGAGCTCGAGGGCGTTGCCGGTCGCACCCGGGAACCAGGTCGAGCCTTCGAGATCGCCCATCCCCGAGAGCAGGCGCACCCCGAGCTTCCCGCCGAAGAAGCCCTTCCCGAAGGTCTTCTGCACGTCCCCTCCGAGGCGGACGTACGAATATTTCACGTCCGGGACGCGCGGCGACATTTCGTCGCCCTCGAGGGCGAACTTTTGCAGGCCGTAGGAGAAGCCGAGGCCCGCCTCGAGGTCGTCGAAGGGGAAGCGAACCCGGCCGCCGATGAACCATTGCTGCGCCACGTTGCTGAGCTCTTCGCGAACCGTGCCCGACGCGTACGTGGACGACGTGCTGAGCCCCTGGTGCAGGCCACCGACCAGCCCGATGTTGCTGACGAAGCCGTCGCTGAAGAACGCCGCCGGATAGAGCTCGACGCGAATGAACCCTCCGGGTTGGAGCGGGAGGTGATAGTCGGCGAGGCGTCCGAAGGCGGCGCCTCCGGGGTGATCGGCGATCTGGTCGCTGTACGTGAAGTCGCGGCGCATGGCCTCGATCCCACCCGCGAGCACGATCCGGGGGTGCGGGCTCGTGCGTGAGGGACCGTCGTCCGCCTCTTCCTCGACCTCTTCCTCCTCGGTGCTCTCTTCTTCGTCGGTCGCCTCTTCGCCGTCCTCCTCTTCGCCTTCGGCGTCCGTCGCGGCTTCCTCTTCTGCCTCCTCCTCTTCCTCCTCGGCTGCGGCGGCGGCGGCCTCCTCGGCTGCGGCGGCCGCCGCCTGTGCGGCCGTGATCACGCCGGTGAGATCCTTGGAGAGCGAAGTCGCGATCGAGCGCTTCAATCGGTAGACGTTGCGGTTCTTGAGCTCGAGGGTGTCCACGACCGCACCCGTCTCGGCGTCTCGCACGGAGAGGGTGAGGTTGGCGCCTTCCACCGCGCCGACGAGGATGTATTGGACGCCCAGCATGCTTGCCGACTTGGCGAAGGCGTCGTCGGTCCCCTCCGCGGGGATCACCTCCGCGGCGTCGGTGATCACGAAGTTGCGCTTGAGGGCGTTGCGCACCCACGTCCGCACGGATTTCGCACGCTTGCCGCGGATCGGGCCGAGCGCGACGCTCGGGCGCACTGCCGGCGTCGCGCGGGTTTGGGCGGTCGCATCGGTCGCGTCGGTCGTGAACGCGGCGAACGTCGCCGCCGCGACCGCAATCCGGAGGGCCCAGAGTGCAGATCGGATCGTCATCTCAAACCTTCATTCTTTCGCCGCAGGGGAACTCGATGAACTCGCTCCGACGCGTCTCAATTCGAGGCGGCTACGGACTCGACCCAGGTTCGTACGCACGTCAGCTGGGCGGCGCTGAGCGCGCTCAGGCCAGAGGGCATCCTGGATCCGCAACTTTGAGTTCCATTCAGTCGTTTCAAGAGGACGCTGTTGTCCACGTTGTTCGGGTCGATCAACTTTTCCCCCGGAAGGCAGCTCTCCGGGTCTGCTACGGCGTCGTTGGTGGGAGGGACGTCCCTCAAGCGGGCGGCGATTTGCGGGCCCGTGCCGCTGAGATCGATCTTGCCGGGCGTGGCCGCGCTGGCGTGGCAGATGAGGCACTGGGTTCGGACGATGTTGAGCCAGCAGGTCGCGGTGTCGGGGCCGGACCCGCCGGAGCCGGCCGTGCC
>CAYYWA010000187.1:4508-11241 GCA_964475255.1 uncultured Sorangium sp. | reverse complement strand
GCGCTACTCCCGCCGCCCGTCCCGCTGCCGCTCGCTCCGCCGCTGCCGCTCGTGCCGCCTGCGCCGCCCAACGCCGCTCCGCCCGCGCCTGCGCCCGAAGCGGACGCGTCCTCGGGACCCCTCGACGCGTCATCGCACCCCGAGCTCACGAAGAGGCCGGCCAACGACGCCACTGCCAAGCTGGAGAGGGCGACACCCAAACGCGAACCTGCAAAGCGCATGGCCGTGCTCTAGCCCAAATTTCGGGACGGTGCCGGCGGAGGAGGCGGAGACCGAAGCGGAATCTCGGACGAATTCGCGTTCGGCGCGCGCAGGGATGGCAGCGCGCTCGGTGCGGTGACCGCGCCCTCGGTCGCACAAACATTCATTGGCATCTCTAAGGGCAGAAACTCACGAGTCCGGGCGCGCATAGGTTTCGAAAGAGGGGCGCGCCGTGTGCGCGCTGACGATGAGGAGGTCCAACGATGATTCGGAGCAAATTCGGTATTTTGTCTGCACTCACCGCGGGTTTCGCGGCATTGACGTCCTCGCCGTTCGCCGAAGCGGCAGACGCCCATGCGCCACCGGGCAGCACCGTGTGCAGCACGGTCATCGCCTCGAGCACGGGTATGTATCTGTGGGGCGGCTCGGCGCAAACCTGGAGGAATTGGCTGCTCGCGTCGCCAACGTTCGGCGGCACGGAAACGAACATTTACGAGGTCGTCACCAACGACGTCTACGCGCACGTTCCGGCGCCAGGCCCCGGCCTGTACTACTACCGAACGTGTGCGACGAACGTATCCCCATACAAATCCTTCGTTCGCCTGCGCATGAGCCCGGAAGGCGGCGGCGGCCCCGAGGATCCGCCGGCCCCTGGCAGCGCGATCACGGCCGTGCTCGGCCCCGGGGGCACCGTATGGGGCAACATCGAGCTCGAATCGGGGCTCCTCGTCGGGGAGTCGGACGTCCCGGTCCGCTTCTGCGTCCAGGCGTTCGACGAGGACTACACGCTCGGGCCTTCCATTTTCGAAAGCGATGGCACGAGCGTGTCTCAGGAAATCACCGAGACCGAGTTCGGCTTCATGCCGTGCGTGAGGAACATCTCGAGCACGCCCGCGACGCTCTCGTTCGAGTTCATCCCCTACTGACCGCGCTCTCTTCCGTGCCGATCCGGGTGCACGCGCGGCGAGCGCTCGGGTCGGCCGGAATCCGTTCGGAGCATCCGCGGGAGGCGGGCACGCGGGACGAGCGCCTTCGACGGCATGACGGCTCCGTGCATCGTGATCATCGCCCCGAGCATCGCACCCATCGAAAAAATGAAGGTGACGAGGATGCCGAGACCGAGGATGGATCGCGAGAGATTGCGCGAGACGCGCTCGTAGTACTCCCGTTCACGGTGAACGTCGAGGCCCTGCCGCTTGTCGGCCTCGAGGGCCAACGCGAACGCATCGAAGGCGGAGGGAGACTCGAGCTTCGCCGTCACCGACGACAGGTGCGTCTCCCAGTGCATCGAGGTGCGGAGCGCGTCGAGCTCCACCCAAACCTCGGACTCGTAGGCCGCGCCGTCCGCCTCGAAGATCCCGACCACCGAAATGGGGACGCCCTTCTTCAGCTCGAAGGGCGCGCCGAGCGCGAGGTCCTCGTAGCGCTCGACGATTCCCTTGCCGAGGATGGCTTCGCTCGTACCGGGCCTCGGCTTGCGCCCTTCGATGAGGCGCACTTCGGGTCGCAGCGCGAACGCCGCTTCGGTCACGCCGCGAATCTGCACACTCGAGATCCGCTCCGGCGCGCCGCGCTTGGCGAACGGAATCTGGACGACGCTCTCGCCGCTGACGAGCGGGTGCTGGTCGTCGCCGCGCTGCACACCAGGGGCCGCCGCGACGAGGCTCGCCACCGATTGGGACAACCGCGAGCCGTCCTCGGCCCACGTGTCGTGCGACATCACGAGCGCTCGATCGTCGCGCCCGGCGGCGAGGAGCGTTTTGCGCACGCCGTCCGCGAGCATCTGCGACGCGGCCAGCACGAAGACGACCAGACCGATTCCGATCGCGGATGCCAGCGTCGTTCTGCGTCGCACCCAGAGGCTCCGAAAGCTGTAGTGAACCGGAATCGTCATCGGGGACCTCGTTCAGCGGCGATCCTCACCAGCCAAGTCAGTCGACGGTTCGGAGCGCGTCGATGACGTCGCGCTTTGCGAATTCGCGGGCGGCGAGGAAGGCGGCACCGAAGCCGAGCAGCGCACCGAGCGCGACCGTCGCGAGCGCGTCCGTGCTCGGGACGGCGAGGGGCGGAAGAAACATGGTCTCTTCGAAGAAGCGGCTCACGCCGCCCTCGAGGAGCGGGTACGCGATCGGCAATGCCAGCGCTCCGCCGGCGAAACCGATGGCCGTCGTCTCCGCCGCGATCAGGGCCGCCACGTGACCCGGGCCGAAGCCGATGGCGCGCAGGATGCCGTACTCGCGCACGCGTTCACGGACGCTCATCGTGACGGTGTTCCCCAAAATCAAGGCCACGACGCCGAGGATGAGCCAGCTCACGACGTTCATCGCCTGGAGAATGGCGGCGAACTGGCCCGTGAGGGCGGCGTTGAGCGCCTTGTCTTCTTGGGAGAACGTGCGATCGCGCTGATCGTCGAAGTGGAAATCGATGGCCTTGGCGATGCGCGCGCCCTGGTTCGGATCCCGAATCTGCGCCGCGAAGAGACTCATGCGGTCGCGAAGCTTCTTCGGGATGGATTCGTTCAGGTACTCGTAGTGGAAGTAGACCGTGCGCTTGGCGAAGCCGTGCCGCAAGGACTCGTAGATGGCGGAGATGGTGAGCTCGAGCTTCACGCGAAATTCGTGGCTCTCGAAGACGACCCGGTCGCCCACCTTCCAACCGAACTCCTCCGCGAGCCGCCTGCTCACCAGCGCTCCTTGGCGATTTTCCAGAAACGCGCGCTTCTGCTCTTCGGGAATCGCGAGCTCGTAGTGCATCTGCACGAACGGCTGCGCTTCGACGGCCTGGGACTCGAACCACACGTTTCGCTTCGCGGGAAGCACGAGGCCCGCCCAGCGCTCATGAACGCCAGAACCTCCCGTCGCCTCCTCGATAACCCAGATCCGGCCGACGCCGGAGGGGAGAGAGGGGCCAGGGCGTGATCCCGCGGTTCGACCTAGATTTCTGGGCTGCCTGCTTCGTGAGTCGCGTCGAGAGCCGCGAGGGTGTCGGCGTCGGCGTCGGTCGGCGCGGCCGCTTCCTTCGACGGCGGGAGGCCGAGGGCGCGCCGAACCGGGTCGAACGAGCGGCGGTGAATCGGGCACGCGCCCCGCTCTGCAAGCGCCCTGTAGTGCTCGCGCACGGGATAGCCCTTGTGCCGACAGAAACCGTACCCGGGGTATTTCCGATCGAGCTCGACCATCCGGGCGTCGCGCGCGGTCTTCGCGAGAATGGAGGCAGCCGCGACGGAGAGACTGCGCTCGTCCCCTTTGACGATGCGGGTCTGCTCGATCGGGAGCTCGCGCAAACGACGGCCGTCGATGAGCAGATGCTCGGGGAGAACGGAGAGCGCCTCGACGGCACGCCGCATCGCGAGCAGGCCAGCCCAGTAGATGTTGAGCGCGTCGATTTCCTCGGGCTCGACGAACGCGACCGCCCAGGCGACGGCCTTCTCTCGAATCACGACAGCGAGCTCTTCACGGCGAGCCGGAGTGAGCTTCTTCGAGTCGTCGATACCCGGGACGCGAAAGCCGACCTCGAGCACGACGGCTCCAGCGGCGACGGGGCCGGCGAGAGGGCTCATCCCCACCTCGTCGATACCAGCGACGAGCCGCACGCCCCGCGCCCAGAGCTCCTGCTCGAACCGGAGCAGGTGGCGCAAGCGCTGGCCCTCCGAGCGGTTTTCGCGGCGCCGCCGCTCGATGCAGTCGAGCAGTGCGCGAGCGCCCGGGCGCGGGTCGGCGCGGAGCGCGGCCTCGACGGCGGTCGGAATCGGGCGCTCGCGCTCCACGTAGCGCCGCCGAACTTCCGAGAGGCGAAGCCGAGGCATGGTACCGCCGCTGAACGCCGTACCTCCGAACCGTAGTCCTACGAGCGCTTGGAGCCAGCCCGGCCGTTGCGGCGCGAGCGCAGCCCGAGCACGTGAAGCGGCTCGTTCGAGGCGGTAAACTCGATGACGTCCCCGAGGCGTACGGGAACGTGGCGATGCGGACCGTCGAACCACAGCATCGCGTCATCCATGTTGCTGCGGACCACGACCCGCTCCCTCGGCGGCACGAGCACGCGCTGCAGTCGATAGCGCTTGCCGGCGGGGTTGTACGGCTCGCGCACGACGAGCTGCAGGTCCTTGGCGGACAGCGGCAGCACGCGCCCGCCCGCGGAACGCTGCGCCGCGGTGGACCCCGCCGCAGGCCCGATCCAAATGCCGCTCGAGCGCTGCTCCTCGGAGCGGCCCCGAAACTCGAGCACGTAGCGCGACGTCGCTGCCGGCGAGGAGTGCGCATACAGCGCCTCGTTCAGCACGCGGCGCGAGCGCACGCGGCCGTTCACGCTCACCTTCATCCGCGTGAGGCGCAGGCTCGCGAGACGCCCGTCGAGCGCTCTTTTGACGAGATCGGCGAAGGTCTCCCGCGTCGCGGCGCAGAAGAAGCCGACGCTGTGGCGCGGAGCGCTGTTCACCCCGAGCAGCGGGACGGATTCGACGTTGTGCGACGCGGCGAGCAGCGTCCCGTCGCCGCCAACGGCGATGACGAGCGCCGCGTCGGAGGCATCGAACATCGCGTGCGCGCGCCGAACCCAGGCCACGTGCACCCCGAGTCGATCGAGGACCTGCTCCACGACCTCGAGCGTTTTTTGGTGCTCGCGGTGTCCCTCGAGCCAGCTCGCGACGCTCGGGTCCTTGCGCTTGATGAGCTGCTTCGCGCGCGGGTCCCGCTCTTCCTCGACGAAGCGGCTGTACGCCGTGCGCTTGGCGACCACGATGACCCGAGGCGTCACGCGAGCCGCTCCTCGAGTCTCCGAAGCGCGAGCTCCGTCTTCGCGTCGGGAATGACGCCGCGCCGGCACGCGTCGAGCGCCGCCGCGACCGGCACGGACGCGACGGCCCCGCCGTGCTCGAGCGGCGAGCCGTCGAGCGGCGGCTCCGCGCGCGCGGCGGGATCGCCCTCGACACAGTAGAAAAAGTGCCGCTCCGCGAGCACGCCGGGCGCCGGGAACGTGCTCGGACCGAGCTCCTCGAGCGCGTCGGGTGAAAGGCGAAAGCCGATCTCCTCGTGCAGCTCCCGCACCGCCGCCTCGCGCAACCCGGACTCCGACTGCTCGCCGGGCTCGACGAGGCCCGCCGGCAGCTCCCAGATGCTGCCCCGCGGATCCGCGTCGGGACGCGGGGAGCGGGCCGAATCGCGGAAGACGATGGGCGGCCGCAGCGCCGACCGCAAATACACCCACGGCTCGCCCCGGTCGTCGCGGTAGTACGCGACCAGAACCACGGCGTCGATCGACCGGCGATCGACCTCGTCGTAGGTGAAGGGGACGCTCTTGTCGCCGTCCGGGTAGAGCGCCCGGAGCCGGCGCCGGACGACTCGCAGAAACCCGGGAGGTTGTTCGGGCGAGACGTCCTCGAGGAGCTCGAGCGCGATCTCGGGCAAGGGTGGCATTTCGAAGCTCATGGCGATCGGGCCCGCGTGGGTTGCGGGGCCCCTGCGTCGAGAGTACATCGGGCCTACGCGATCGCCCATTGCTCCGGAACCCACGCCGGAGGGAGGAATCCCGATGCTCCGCAACACGACGTGGTTCGTCTTGGCACTGCTCGTTTCGGCCCGCGCCGGCGCCGAACCCCCGACCCCCGGAGCCTCGGCTCCGAAAAGCCGCGCGAGCCAGCGGTCCGCGCTCGATATTCCCCGACTCGCGCGCGTGCTCGAGAGCGGAAGCGAGGCGGAGATCATCGCCGCGTTGGAAGAAATCGCAGGCCACGGGCGAGACGGCGGCCCGGCCGCTCCGCTCGTGAACGCCCTCCTCCTCCGCGGCGGCAGCGCGCGCGTGATGATCGCGGCGTTCGAAACGGCGGCGGCGCTCGGGAAGGAGAGCTCGAGTGAAGCGGTTGCCCCCTACGTGCTCCATCGCCGCCCAGAAATTCGCCAGGCCGCCGCGGAGGCGCTGATCGCGACGCGCGGCCCGGCCGCGGCCGCGGCGCTCCGGCGCGCGCTGACCAGCGTCGATCCCAAGGTACGGGCGACGGCAGCGCGCGGGCTCGGCGAGCTGCGAGTCGCCGATGCCGTCGCGGACCTGTTCGTCGCGCTCGGCAACGAGACGCCCGGCGCCGCGGGTTCCATCGCTTCGCTCTGCGCACCCGAAGAGTGCGATCGGCTCGTGGGATACCTGGGCAAGCTCAAGTTCGAGACGCTCGAGCCGGGTTTCGTTCCGCTGTTGCTTCGAAAAGAGCTGCCGAATCGGAACAAGCTCCTTTACATCGATCGACTCCGGCGCCTCGCGACGAAGCGCTCGGCTTCCGTGCTGAAAACGGTGCTCGCCAGCCTGCCCCCCGACGGCGAGCCGAAGCTCCGCGCCGCTCTGCAGACGGCGCTCCAAGGACGTCCCGTCAAGGTCGAGGAGGATCAACCGTGAAATCGTGCACCCTGACCCTGACAGCGCTCCTCTGCGCTTGCGCGAGCTCGACGGCGGTCGGGCCGAGTTTCAACACGGATTGGCAGAACGACGCGGGCGCGTCCATCGCCGCCGTGGAGCAAAAGCTCCGCGGCACGCCGCCTCCGCCGACGGG
>CAYYWA010000187.1:0-4498 GCA_964475255.1 uncultured Sorangium sp. | reverse complement strand
CGGGTTTGGCACGCCCGCGGGGGGCGCGCCCCGCGCGGCGGGGTCTAAAACCTTCGGCGGCACGCCGCCTCCGCCGACGGTGAACGTCGCGGTCGGGCTCACCGCCGACGCCCTGCTCGGCGTGCCTCTCGACGGTGGCACGCCCTGGAAGCACCCGAAGACCTCGGACTCCCCGCCCGTCATCGCGGGCGATCTCGTCGTCTTCAGCTCGGGCGGCGAGCTCTTCGCGCTCGATGCGCGCACCGGCGAACGGCGCTGGAAGATCGGCGTGGCCGGCTACCGCCTGCGCGGCGCTGGGGATGACGGAACGGTCACGGTGGCGACGCTCGGCCAGCCCGACGGCGCGCGCAGCCTGTTGGTCACCGTGAGCCGCAACGGCAGTGTGCTCGAGCACCAGCAGACCACGCATCCGCTCGGCCGTCCCGCCGCGCGGGGCGGCGTCGCGTTCGTGCCTTGGTCGGGTCAATACGTCTCCGCCATCGACATGGAGAGCGGTGACGAGATCGGCCGGCTGCTCACGCGTGAGCTCACGAGCCACGCGCTCCAGGAGAACGGAGAGCTCTACTTCGGCGAAAAGGGAGTGATTCGCTTCGACGAGCGCATCAAGTACGCGAGCACGCAGCAGGCGAACCGCGCCGGGCTCCCCCAGCGCGAGCTGCCCGGCAAGCCCCGGTGGCTCGATCCCGGTGAGACCCTCCCGGAGCTCGACATGGGTGCCCGCGCCAAGACGCGCATCTACGCGGCGCCGCGCTTCGACGAGCCCACGCGCTTCGCGTCGAATCGCTTCGTGGCCACCTACTTCAAGACGGTGATGGCGTTCGACGCGAAGAGCGGCGATCTCTCCTGGACGACGGCATTGCCGAGCGACGTGATCGGCGGCGACGCGGCGGCTCAGGGCTTCGTGCTCTGCACGCAGAACGGGCGCCTGCACACGTTCGCGGCGGACGGCTCGCCAGGCAGCACGCTCGGCTTCGGCACGCACCTTCGCGCCTGCGTGGTCGAAGCGGGCGCGTTCGTGGCCCGCGGCGTGAAGGCCGCCGAGCCACTCACGAACCAGCTCGAACGCACGCTGCTCGGCCTCGAGCCGGACATGGCGACGGCGCAGCTCTTTTTACTCGAGGAGCTCGGCAAGCTCTCGGATCCGTCCGTCGCGAAGACGTTGATCGAGCTCGCACAGAATCCCCGCACGCCGCCCGCGGTGCGCAACGAGTCGCGGCGCTTGCTCTCGACGCGCAAGAGCGGCGCCGAGCACATGCTGGCGGCGCTCGAAGCGCCGTTCGATTTCCTCTCTACGTCGCGCCTCCCGGCTCCCGTCGGGCCGCTCGCCGACGCGCTCGCGGCAATGCGCGAGGAGCGGGCAGCGACCTTGCTCGCGCGGCACCTCAACGATCCCGCGACGGCCCTCGAGGATCTCGAGCCGACCGCCCGGGCCCTGGCGACCCTTGCGACTCCGAATGAATTCCAGGCGCTCCGGACGTTCTTCGCGCTCTACCGCAGCACCGCGGACGACCCCGCGCTCGTCACGGCCGTCGTGGCCGTGGCCCGTGCCCTCCTCCGCGTGGGGGGCAGCGAGGGGCGCGCCATCGTGGTGCGCGCGGCCAGTGACCCGATGACCCAGCCGGAGGTCGCCCGAGGTCTCGCCGCCCTCGACACCGCGCTCCCGAGCGCGCGCGCAGAAGCCCGCTGAGCGCGCGCCCCATCGCGGACACCCGCCTTGGCGGCGGGTGATCACCCAAAAGCGCGCGGAATAGCTCGAACCATTGTGCACGTGTTTTCGACACTTGTCGCCGCGTCGAACGGCTGCAGGCTTGTCGAAAGGCATGCAGACGACTTGGTGGGTTCCGCGCACGCCTCGTTCACCGCCTCCGCGGTGGCCCGTCGCGTGCCGTGCGCGTGGGGGCGCACTCTTGGCTCTCCTCAGCGTGAGCGCGGCGGGTTGCCTCCCGCTGCCGGAGCCCCCGCCGCGTCCGCTCGAGGTCGAGGCGCTGGCTCGAAGCTATGAGCGGCCGTCGGGCAGGCCGAGCGAGGCCGAGGTCTCGCTCGTGCTCGAGGTGATCGACGAGCTTGGGATTCCCTATCAAGCGGCGCTGCTCCAATCGCTGCACACGGCTGTCGACGCCGCGAGTCGCGCGCTCGGTGAGCGCGTCGCCGCACCCGAGGACTACACCATCGAGGGAGTCGTCCACGCTCGCACGGACTGCGCGGGACAACCCGCGACCCCCGTCGACTCGCGCGACGCGGGCGTGCTCGATCTCACCCTGGCCGTCGAAGGTTCTCGTTTGCGACGGAGCTTCGTCGGTTCCGGGCGCGGTTGCCGGCTCATCGCGCTCGAGCCGCCCGGCACCATGGTGGTCACTCTGGAATTCGCGGCGGCATTCTCCAGCGACATCGGCATTGGAGAACCGGTGCCCAAGAGCTTGCTCGTGGCCGCAAACGCGGTGGAGGGCACGCTCGAACGACCCGGCCTTCTACCCGTATCCTTCACGCGCGACGAGCTCCACATCCGGCTCGCACCCGACGGCTCCACCGAGCTCCTGCTCGACCTCGCGGATCTGATCGTGGGCGGCCGCGGCACGGTCGTGCTCGTGCAACGCCCGGACGGCGAGCACGCGGTGCGCGCGAAGAACGGTACGTGGACGTGTCGCTCGAACGGAGCTTCATGCGTGCTCACTGCCGGCTGACGCTCGCCATCGCGGTCGCGTTCGCGGCAGGGCTCGCCTCCGCACCCGGGGCCGCCGAGCCCGAGCCACGTATCGAGAACACGCAGCACACCGCCGCGACGCTGCCTCAGGGCCGCATCTCGCTCGGCATTCTGCGCGAGGAGGTCGGCCTGTTCGACGTTCTGACGGTGGGCACGTACCTGCCGCCATGGCTCGTCTTCCCGCTGCTCGGCTCTCCCGTGCCCAACGCGTACGTCAAGGCGCGCGACGCGTACTTCGGCCCCTTCGCCGTCGCGGCACGGCTCGCCGTGGTTTACCTCGACGCGAGCACGCTCTCCTCCGAGCTCATCCAGAGCGGGACGAGTAGCGCGTCGATCACCGTCATCCCGTTCGACGGCATCTTCACGTTGAACGTCAGCGAGGCGTTTTCACAGAGCCTTCGCCTGACGTACACGGGCGTCGCCGCGCGCGGCAACGCCGAAGCCGACGCCCGCGTTGCCGGCGCGCTCGTCACGGGCGCGCTCACCGCCGCGTCGTACACGGAGGCGCGCGTCACGCGCGGCTTCGCTTTGACGCTGCTCGCTCGCTGCCTCGTCGCCCAGAGCGGCGCGCGCATCTCCGGCACCTTCGTCCAGGAAGCCACCGTCGTCGAAGCCGACCTCGGCGCGCGTCCCAAAGCGGGTTTCGTCTGGAGCGCGATCCCGGGGTTCGCGCTCGCGAGCGACAGCGTGCGTTTCGAGGTCGGCCTCGGCTACGGAACGAACTGGCTACCTTTCGTGGAGCTGCCCGCAGGCGACCCGATGCTCGCGCCCAACGCCGACTTCTTCGTGCGCTTCTGACTCCGACCGTCGTCGCCTGCCCCTCATCCACCGTCCGGACACCGCTACGGAGACACGCGCGCTCCGAAACTCGCGTCCCCGCGCCTCGTCACACGCGCTCTACGAGCTTCGTGCGCCTCTTTGAGTTCGGGCCGAGGTCAGAGGGAGACCGAGACCGAAGCGGGTGGGGACGAGCTCACGGTGAGCGTGCGCACGGTGGCAACGCTTTCGCGCGGCGCGGCGGGCGCAGAGGGCTCTGGCTCAGGGATCGAAGCGAAACGGAGTCGCTTCGACCGATGGGCGCTTCGCAAAGCGCTCGCAGAATTTTCGGAGCTCGGGGTACGGGCTCGTCGGCACGACGTCACGAAACTCGAGGTGCGTGACGAGGCAATAGAGCGTGACCTCGAGGAAGCTCACGTCGCGCTCCGTCGGCAGGGCCGCGAGCGCCGCCGACGCAGCGCGTTCGAGCCACGCGAGGCTCCCGACGAGGCTCGCCAGCGCCTTTGCTCGCGCGTTGTCGTCCGCGCCGCCGGCGAGCTGGCTCACGATCAGCCACACTTCCGTCGCCATCGCTTGCACCGTCAGCTCCTGAGTGTTGGCGAGGAGCGGCGTCTCCAACGCTTCGGGCCACACCACGCGCACCGGGCGCACCGCGCGACGCACGAGCTCCCGCGACGCGTTCAACGCGCCGAACCAGACGCCGCCCTCCGTCTCGAGCACCGGAATGCGCAGCGCGGGGTTCCCGCCATAGTCGCCGGGATCCCGCGACCGCAAATCACGAAGCACGCGAAGCGACGGCTCGAGCCCCGCTTCCGCCGCAAAGATCCGCGCAACCCGCGTGAAGTGCGAGCTCGAGCGACCAACGAGGACCAGCGAGGCTTCACGATCGGGCGACATGCTTTTCCTCCTCCCGACCTCGTGTGCAACCCGTGCACGCGCGGGTCAAGGCACAGATGTGCGAGTTCCGCTACGGAACAGTTCTCTCCTTCCGCCCACGCGACGACGAGTGGCCGCGCGGAA
>CAYYWA010000186.1:1426-11303 GCA_964475255.1 uncultured Sorangium sp. | reverse complement strand
CCCCCGGACGCGGGTGCACCGCCCGAGCCGGGCGCGCCTCCATTCGAGGACGGCGAAGCGCCGCCCGAAGGCGACGTCGGGGTGCCGGCGACACCCCCCACGGAACTGCCCGTTTCGCCGCCATTTCCACGCTCCAACGGAATGACCTCCGCGCGCGTGAGGCAGGCGGGAGCGGCGGCGAGCGCGACGACGAGCAGAGCACCGAAAATCCGGCCCTTGCTCGCGAACGACTGAAAACTTCCAGGATTTTCTCGCGTGGAGTGTCGCGCCGACGCCACTTCGCGCATGTTCTCGCTTGTACCACGCGCCCCCGCCCGAGCAACGCCGGGGGGTTGGTAACCGCACGCGGCGACGCGACGCCTGCACCAGAAAATCCGTTTCGGTCTCGACCCTCGCCTCCGGCGCCAGCCCCGAATGCGGGCCAAGTCGAGACGACTCGAGCCATGGATTAATGACCATGGACGCTCGCGGCGAACCGGTGCATCAGAGAGAATGAGCATGCGGGCGGCGGCGCTGACCGAAAATTTTCAGCAGGGGAAGCCGAGTCGTGCTGCGCGCGCGCCCGCGCGGGGTGTGGACCCGTCGATGTTCCGATGAGCGCCGTTCCCTCGTCGAACCTCATCGAAGAGTATCTCGCGGAGTGTCGGGCTTTCGTGCTCGACGAGCTCCGCGCCCTCGTCCCGGCGCGGAGCCGCTACGGGCCCGAGCTCTACGATCTGATGCTCGATTATCCGTTGCGCGCCGCAAAGGGCCTGCGACCGGCCGTGTGCATCGCGACCTGCCGCTGCTTGGGTGGGACGCTCGAGGGTGTGCTCAAGTCGGCCGCGACACTCGAGCTCTATCACAATGCGTTTCTGATTCACGACGACGTCGAGGACGGCTCCGAAAAGCGCCGTGACGAGCCCACGTTGCACCGCCTCCACGGCGTCCCCGTCGCCGTGAACGTGGGCGACGGCATGCTCGCGCTCGCGCTCACGCCGTTGCTCGAGAACACTCGCCTGCTCGGGCTCGGCAAGGCGCTCGCGATCCTCCAGTGTGTCTCGCGGATGGCGCGTGAGTCCGCGGAAGGACAAGCGCTCGAGCTCTCGTGGATTCACGGGGCGCGCTTCCTGGTTCGCGAGCACGACTACTTTCGCATGGTGCACAAGAAGACGAGCTGGTATTCGTTCATCGCGCCAATGCGCATCGGGGGGCTCGTGGCAAACGTCGAGGAATCGCGGCTCCGGCTGCTCGGGACGATTGCCGCGCTGCTCGGCGTCGCCTTTCAAATCCAAGACGACATCCTGAATCTCACGGCCGAGGAGCGCGCGTATGGCAAGGAGCTCGGCGGCGATCTCTGGGAGGGCAAGCACACGCTGATCCTCGCGCACGCGCTCGCGACGTGCTCGGCCGCGGACCGCGAGCGGGCGCTCGGCGTGCTGCGAAAGCCGCGCCCGCGCGCCACAGGGCAGTCAACGCTGAGCGCGGAGATCCGGAGTCTGCGTGCCGAGGGCGTGCTCGACGACGCCGCCTTTTCACGGCTCGAGCCGCTCCTCGCCGAGCCCGCGCCCGAGAAGACGCCGGATGACGTCGCGTTTCTCGCGCGCCTCGTGGAGCGCCAAGGAAGCATCGCGTACGCGCAGCGCGCGGCCGCCGTCCGCGCACGGCGCGCGAGCCGCTTGCTCGCGCAGCTCACGCGAGCTCCCTCCGTTCACCTCCGGTTTCTCCAATTACTCTCGGAGTTCGTCACGTCTCGCGCGCGGTAGCGGGGTAAGAAAGGGCAGCGGACGCGGATCATGGCGAAGACACCCGGGGACACACTGGAGGACGCGCGCACGACCGCGCTCGATCTGCTGGCGGACGGGTTCGAGAGCCTCGACCGCTTGCGGCGCGCCAGACGCCGGAGAGCCGCCCCGCCGGAGCCCACTCCAGAGCTCGATTCGGGGGACTTCCTCGCCGACTTTCTGCAGCTTCATCTCCAGTATTTGAATCGCCTCGCGGGCCTCGGCTCGAGCTACTCCATCCTCGCGAGTCGGCTGCTCGAGCGCGTGTACGATCGCTGCGTGGGCCGGGCGCTCGCAGAGCCCGTGAAACCGCGAGCCGTCAGCGGCGTCGCGGGGGAGCGCCGGCGCGTGCGCGTCGTTGCCGAGAACCTCGCTTCCCGTCGCGTGAGCTTCCGAGTCGTCGCCCACGGCGACAACGCGGATGCCGTGATGCTGCCGCCTTCGCCCATCGGGCTCGGGCCGGGGAAGCGCCGGGAGCTCGACGTGTTCGTGAGCTTCGACGAGCGCGTTTCGGTGCGCGAGCCGTCCCGGATCTTCCTCGAGAGCGACGCCGCGGAGGTCGTGCTCGACCCGTCCGCGCTCACGATCTCACGGGTGCCGTCGTGACGACCGCCGACCGCGAGGACCTCGAGGCCCTGCGCACGCTGGCGCTGCTCCGGCGCGGCATTCTCCGGTACCCGATGGCGGTGCAGGCGGCGTTCTCGCTGCTCGTCGCGGAGGGCCGCGCGTTCGCGGAGACTCCCGAAGGCGCGGAGTGGAAGCGGCGCCTGGTCGCGGCGAAGAGCACCGGCCGCGCGCGGATGGTGTGGGACGTGATCAGCCTCGGTGCGTTCACCGAGCGCTCCGCGGGCCCGCTGCCCACCGTGTTCCTCGATGCGCTCTGCGAGGCGCTCCGCCGACCGCGCCTCGAACGCTTGCTCGCTCGATTGCTGGATGGACGGTGAACCCTCGCTCCGCCACCGGCAGCTCTGCCGGAGAGAGGCGCGCTTCGCGGAGCGCGACCCCTTCGTGGACGCGCTCCTCGGCGTGATCGCGTACGGCAAGCGCCTCGAGCGCGCGCTCACCGCGCTGCCTGCTGCTCCGAACGCGCCCGCGCGCGGCGATCGCGCCGTTGACGTCGCGCTCGGCGCGATCGCGCTGTTCCGGCGCGCACGCCGGATCCTCGAACGCTGGGCGAACGAAGCGCCCCCGGTGAACGGCGCCGTCAGGAGCGATGCCGCGGAGAACCGGTACCTGGAGGGCCTCTTGCGATGAGGGTCGGCACCCCACCGCGAGCGTCGCTCGATCGCCTCCTCGCCCTGCGCGGCCCCGGCCTGAGCCTCGGCGCGGCGACGCCGCACAAGGAGTGGCTCCATTTCGCGGTGCACGCCCCCGACGTCGACGTGGTCGTCAACTTCAGCATCGTGAGCAGCGGCCCGGGCACGCGTCGCGGCCAGGGTTCCGCTCGCGTCGGGCGCGTCGCGATCCTCGTGCACACGGATCGCTGGCAGGGCGGGCTCGAGCGCTGCCCCGACGCGGCGCTCGCCGTGCGCGACGCGGGCACGCGCCTTCTGCTCGGTGAGAGCCGACTCGAGCTCCGCGACGGCCGCTTCTTTCTGGAAGCGACGCTCGCGAGCGGCGAGCTCTCGGCGAGCCTCGAGCTCGAGCCGATCACCAGACCGGTGCAGATCCAGAACTTCGCGCTCGAGAACGGCCCGCCCATGAGCTGGCTCGTCGTTCCTCGGCTCTTGGCGACGGGATGGGTGCGTCACCCCGGCGGCACGGTGCGTGTCGCGCGGGCCCCCGCCTACCACGACCACAACTGGGGGCGCTTCGAATGGGGCGCCGACTTCACGTGGGAGTGGGGCTACGCGCTGCCGCGCGAACCGCACGTCCCGTGGTCGCTCGTCTTCGTCCGGATCTCGGATCGAGCGCGGCTCTCCGATTGGGTGTCCGGGCTGTTCGTGTGGTCGGGTGAAACGCCGGAGCGCGCCTTCGCCGCCGACGAGCTCGACGTCGCGCACGAAGGGCTGCTCCGACAAGAGCGGCTGCTCAAGATACCCGGCGTTCTCGGCTTGCTCTCACCGGGAACGGACACCGACGTCCCGCGACGACTCGTCGTGAGCGCTCGCCGAGGCGCCGACCACGTGGACCTCGCGTTCGAGTCGCGGACGCTCGCGCAGCTCCTCGTCCCGCACGAGCGCGGCTCGGGCCTGACCGCGATTCACGAGGTGGCGGGGCGCGTTCGGGTTCAGGGCGCGATCACGGGCGCCCCGATCGATTTCGAGAGTCCCTCCATTTTCGAGTTCCTGCGTGCCTAGTCCGAGCCTGTTCGACCAGCTCCGAAGCGCGAACGCGCTGCTCGCCCGCGAGGCGGAGGCGGCGTATCGCGACGTCGCTCGACGGCTCACCGGTCTCCCCGTCGTGCTCCGCATCGACGACGAAGTCTTCCTCGTCCGCGCGAGCGCCCTGGGTCTCACCGTGCTCCGGGGGCGCGGCCCCGCGCGCATCGAGATCGCGACGTCGCGGCAGCTGCTCGCGGATCTCCTCGAGGGGAAGCTCTCGGTGCTCGAAGCGGTGGTAAATGGTCGCCTGTTCCTCCGGGGACGTGTGGACGACCTTCTCGCGCTCGAAGGGGCCGTGAGCGCCTACTTGCACGGCGCCGTTCGGGTTCCGCGTTTCGAGCCCCTGTTCGCCGCCTTCCTCGGCGCGATTCGGGGCGAACGCCTTGCTCCGGAGATCGCCTCATGAACGATCGAAAGCCGCCCGCTCGCCGCGACCCGCATGCGCTGCCCAAGGCACCGAACTCGGTGACCATCTTCGGCGGCGGCATCGCCGGGCTCACTGCCGCGCACGAGCTCGCCGAGCGGGGATTTCAGGTGCAGGTTTGGGAGCCGCAGGTGGACGATCGGTTTCCCGAGCGCGGGTGTGACGTCGGCGGGATGGCGCGCACGCAGTGGGCCGCGGTGCCCTGGCCGCTCGTGCAAGATCTCCAGAACCTCGCCGGGCACGAGCTGCCGCCCGACGTCGAACCGCCCGAGGCCGAGCGCGTCGAGCGCTGCGAGCCGCCGGCGACCGCGCCGTGGCGCCGCGCGCGGCCGATCGTGCATTTTCCGTATCGCTTCTACGTGCGGTCCGGCGTTCCGGCTCTGCTCGACGGCAACGACGCGACGGTGAGCCCGGCGGCTTTGCTCGAGCGCATCGAAGCCGCGAGCCCGGCCCGCGTCGTCGTGACGCTGGAGCGCCACGGCATCGCGAAGCTCTCTCCCCGCGAGCGCGAGCGACGGCTGCGCGCGTACCTCGCGGGCGAGTTTTCGGCCGAGGGCGCGCCCAGCATCGATGTCGCCGCCGCTCGGGACATCCGGATCTCGGAAGACCGGCGCACGTTCTGGTTCACGGCTCGAGGGATCCCGATCGAGCTCACGCTGCACGACTCCCTGAACGTCGACCGCGGGCGCCTCACGATCGAGTGCCTGAACGACCAGGGAGAGCACGTCGGCGAGCCGCTCGTGCTCCGCGTCCGTTTTCGTCCCGGGCAGCTCACGGCGACGCTCCCCCCGAGCGAGTGCTTGCCCATGCTCCTCGATTTGTTCGACGCGTGCCCGGAGATCGACACCTGGTACGTCGAAGCGGCGACCCCGATCGGGGGCATGAGCCGCGAGGAGTTCCAGCGCCGCGCGGATCTCGTCCGCCTCGCGTTCACGGAGGAGCTCGCGAAGCTCGGCCTCGAGGGGGCGTCCCCCGTAAAGTACGACGCTCGCGGCCGCTATCACTACTCCAGCATCGAGCGGCGGAGCGGGCGCGGCCCGGTGTGCCTCATCATCGTGCCGATCGCGGCGCGCCCCTACCCACCTCACGAAGACGTGCCCGAGGACATCGAGGTGTCCATCGGGTTCCGTCCGCGGGTGCGCTGGCTCCCCGGCGAGCACGGCTATCGCTTCTTCCCCTCTTTCTATCACCACGTGTTCGACACGATGCGCCGAACACCGCTCCTCGAGCTCGAGGAAAAATCCGAGCTCGCGCAGGCCCAGGAACGCGCGTCGGGAATTCGCGTCCCCGAGACGCGGCAGTACGTGGAGACCGGACGCACGGTGTTCGACAACCTCGTCCCGACGAGCAGCCACGTGCTCGCCTTCGCCAATCGACAGCGCTCCTCACCGCAGCTCTCGCGCTATCGGCTGCGCTCCCTCGAGGAGCTCCGCTCCTACGTCCGCCTGATTTTCGGCGAAGAGTCCGGGGGGCTCGGCCTCGCTCCGCGGGACGTCGCGCGGCTCTTGCTCAAGCTGCTCGAGTTCGCGACCGCCTGTGAAGCGCGCCGCGAGACGTACTCGGAGGTCTCGTGGTGGGAGTTCATCGAGGGCGACAGCTACGGGGAGGCGGCGCGCGAGCTGCTCCGCAGGTGGCCCGAGGCCCTGGTCGCGATGGATGCCACCGAGTGCGACGCGCGCACCCAGGCGATCGCGTTCTGGCAGCTCATCCTGGACCAGATCCGGCCGAGCGGATACCGCGACGGCACGCTGCGCGGGCCGACGAGCGAGGCCTGGCTGAACCCCTGGCGCCGGTACCTCGAGGCGCAAGGCGTCGAGTTCGTCCACGGCGAGCTCCTCGGGTTCGAGCTGCACGACGATGGAACGGTGTGGCCCGTCGTCGATTGCTTCGACCTCAGGTACCCCTGCACGGTCGTCGACGAAGGGGACGGCGTGCGGATGCGGCGGAGCCCGGAGCTGCGCCCGGGGTACTTCGTGCTCGCGACGCCGACGCACGTGACGCGAGAGCTCGCGGAGCGCTTCGCCGAGCTCGGCCTCTCGCACACGGATCTCGATCGCGCCCGCGGTCTCGGCGCCGATCCCCCGCCCGCGGTCGACCTCGCGCGCGCGCGGCCCGAGGGCGACCTCCGGCACTTCGCCGGCATTCAGTACTACTTCGCCGAAGACGTCTATTGGGTCGACGGGCACGTGTATTACCCGGATTCGCCGTGGCAGCTCACGAGCGTGTCCCAGGCGCGCTTCTGGCAGCACAAGATGGACTGGGAGCACGGCTACCGCGGCGTGCTCTCCGTGATCATCGGGACGTGGGACGCCGAGGGATACAACGGCAAGCGGGCCTGGGAGTGCACGGAAGCGGAGATCGCGCTCGAGGTCTGGGAGCAAATCGAGCAGAGCCTGCGCGCCCGCGGCTCCCGCGCGGATCGACACCCCGTCGGTGGGCGGCGTTTCGTCCGGCGAACCCCGACTGGCCCCCTCCCGAAGCCGCTCTACTTCCACCTCGACCAGAACCTCGAGCGCACGAGCACCGGCTACACGAACACCTCGCCGTTCTTCATCGCGCGGCCCGGGCGCTTCGGCGAGCGACCGGGCGACCTCGACGGCTACGCGGTGGAGCACGGCATCGTGCTCGCGGGCCACCACATGAAGACGTACACGCGCCTGCCCTGCATGGAGGCCGCGAACGAGTCCGGACGCCACGCCGTGAACGCCATTCTGCGCCATCTGATCGAGAACGGCGCGCGCAACGTCGCGTACCACGGCACGTTCTGCGACATCTGGAATCCCGAAGATCGGGAGCTCGACGATCTCTCGTTCTTTCAAGAGCTCGACGAGCGCCTCTTCGAGCGGGGGCGCGGGCACGTTTTCGAGATCTTGGCGATCGATTCGCTGCTCGAAAATGTGCTCCGGGGCGGGCCGCGCGATCCGCTCGATCCCCTGAAGCTGCTCGAACGGCTCCGAAGGCTCATTCGGCCGAGCGGCGAGCTCGGGCCGTCCATCGAAGGAGGAACCGATGGGTGATCGACCGATCGCACCGAGGCGCGACGTCCGCTTGGCCTACCAGTGGCTCGCGCGCCGCCCGCAGAACGCGGAGACGCGGAGACGAATGCGCGCGCTGCTCGAGAGCTGGGAAGCAGGGCCGGCCACGGAGACGCAGGTGCCGGAGCGCCCGCTGAGCTATCCGTTCACGAAGGGGATGACCTTCCTGAACGACGGCGTCGCGTACGGAGAGCTCGTCGTGGACGTCGTTCGCCGGAGCACCGAGGAGGTCGTGCAGTACAGCCGCCGCACGCGAACGGGCCGCACCGATCCGCTCCAGTCCCTGCCCTCGCCGGGAGAGGAGCCGTGACGTTCTCGCTGCAGAGGTACCTCGATCCGCTGGGTCCGCGGAGCCCGCTCAACCCGCGGCATCCGCTGAATCCGCTCTCGGCGCTCGTCCAACCGCGGCGTCCCCCCGGGCCGGTGCCCACGAGCGGACACGCCTCGTTGCTCTTCGGCTTCTACGGCGCGCGGCGTTCCCGGTTCCGCGTCCCCGCACCCAACATGGAGTGGTGGTGGCACACGATCGAGGTCGGCGGGGGCGAGGTGCCGGAGCTCTCGCTCCTCACCAACGTGCACCTCTTCGCGGTGCCGCTCCTCGGGTGGGTGACGCAAGCCACCGTCGCCCTGCGCGACCTCGCCTCGAATCGGACGCTCGAGGCGCACACCTCCGGCAGCGTGTCGGCCGATGACGCCGCGCGCTTCACCGCGACGGACTTTCATCTCGGGTTCGAGGGCCCGAGCACCTATCGCGTCGACGTGCAGGCGCGCGACTTCCGCGTGGATCTGCGGCTGCACCACGGCTCGGTCGCGGTCCTCGGCGAGGCGCCGTGGCCGCCCGGTTGGTACGATTTGAACCCCGCGGGCAGCATTCCGATTTGGGCGAGCTATCGGAGCCGCTCGGCCACCTCCATCGAGGGCGTCGTCGAAGCGTTCGGCAAGCGATGCCCGATCCGCGAGGGAACGGCGCGCATGGATCATCAGAGCCTGCACTTCAGCCCGGGCGCGGACGTAAAAAGTCTCTCTCCCCTCGTGCTCGCGGAGGCGCCGCTGCTTTGCCCGCAGTGGCTCTGGTACCACGCGCGCCTGCGGGGCGCCGCGCAGCGCGCGCTCAACGTGATGGTGTGCGAGGTGCGGAACGGCCACACGGGCCGGCGCATGATGCGCGCCGCCGCGGTCAGCGACGACGACGGCAACGTCGCGCGCGTCGACAAGCGCACGATCTTTTTCCTTCCCCGCGGCCGCGCCCAGCTACCGGGCGCCGTTGTCGCTCCGGCAGCCATGGACGTCGAGCTCACGGTCGCGCCCGAAGACTGTCCCGCGAGCATTCCCTCGGGCCGCTACGCGCTCTCGCTCGAGCAGAGCTCCGGGAACGACTGGACCGTGACGTATCCCATCGTGGGGCCGCTCTGCTACCGAGCTCAGGAAGTTCCGGTTCAGGTTCGAGGAAACGTCACGAGCCCCGACGGGCGTCGCGCGCTGTCCGGCACCGGAACCCAGGAAGTGCTCGACATGCTCCGCTCGGTCACGGTCCGGCGTTGAATGGCGTTTCGTTCGCCAGGCAGCGGCCTTGGAGCGGAAGCTCGGTCACGATCCGGCGTTGAATCGCGTTTTGCTCTCGGGAAGCCCCGGCGCCATCATGCGCACCATCGCGCCAACGTCCACCACGCCCTGGTCGCGCATCCAGCGGGTGGCAGTGCGAACCGCGTTCTCCCCCTGCTCCCCTCCTTCGAGCAGGCCGAGCGCGTAGCGCGTGACCTCGCGGTAGAGCTGCATGCCCGCCACGTCGAAGGCGCGCCGCGCGCGCTCGAACGCGGCGACCGCCGTGCTCGGACACCCCTCGAGGTGCTCCGCGAGCCCCTCGAGCAAGAGCGCCCAGCCCACGCCACAGGAGAGCCCGTGCGAGCGAATGCGCCGTGCGCACGCTCGCGCGTCCTCGAGCAGGCGCGCCCGCAGCCGATACCCGTCCGAGCCGACCTGCGCGTCGCGGGTCGCCGAGGCCATCCCGAGCGCGGCCCGCGCGCGCGTGTGCAGAAGCTCGTCGCGCGCGAACACGACGCGTAAGAAATGATTGCGCTCGTGGTGCGCCCACGACCTCTGCACGAACTCCCAGGCCACCTCGAATCGACCGCGATAGAGCTCGCACTCCACGGTCGAGAGGAAGTACCAGTAGTGCTGGGTGTTGTAGTCGGACGGAGCCCAGGAGAGCGCTTGCTCGGCCCGTTCGCGCGCGAGCTCGGGTTGCCCCGCGGCGAGCAGCGCGCCCGCCGGGTGCCCGCGCTCCGGCCTCGGCCAGGCGAAGCGGTCGGGGCACTGCTCGCCGCGCTCGCG
>CAYYWA010000186.1:0-1416 GCA_964475255.1 uncultured Sorangium sp. | reverse complement strand
CTTCTCCTGGCCCTCGGCCTTGGACTTGCCGGTTGGCTGGCGGCGCGTGCGCGCTGGGGGCCCCCCCCCACACCGCCGGGTGCCCGAGATCCGTCATCTGCAAGACGAAGCGGTCGTGGCACTGCTCGCCGCGCTCGCGCTCGGCCCGAGCGCGAATCGACAGCTCCCGGATTTCGCCGAGGTGCGAGAGCGCGATCATCGCCCACGCTTGCCAGAGCGAGAACTCGAAGCGCGCCTCCGGCGAGGAGGCCCGGAGCAACGCCATCGCGCCGTCCAAGCAGGAGAGGCTCTGTCGGAAGTTGCTCCGGAAGCACTCCGCCACGCCGCGGGCCGCGAGCACGAAGGCCCGATCGTACGGCTCCGCGCCCACGTCGGCCAGCGACTCCGAGAACGCAAACAAGCGATCTGCGCGGCGCTGAAACGCCGCGAGCGGCAGCGACACCAAATTGGCCGCCTCCAGAGCCGCCGCCCACATCGCGCGCGAGCGGTCGCCGAGCGCGAACGCATCGGCGAAGCAGCGCGCCGAGGCGTAGCTGCTCGCGGCGTAGTCGATCATGGCGAGGCGCACCCCCGCGGACCAAACCGTGTCGAAGCGCAGCCGATCGCGCTCGCTGGACCGACGCTGGAGCGCCTGTCGCGGACGCAAGCGCCGCCCGAAGAAGCGAAGGCGCAGCAGGGTCGCCTGCAGCAAGGCCGCGCCCCGCGTGCGCGGGAAGCGCACGTCGAGCGCGTCCATCACGTCGCGAAGCGCCGCGGACCCGGCCGCGTAGTGCCCCGACTGGATGAACTGCGAGGCGGCTCGCTGCATCCACCCGAGGCGTTGCTCGAGGCTCTCGCGCGTGTCGGCCGGAGTGGCCTCGGCGGCGTTCAGGTACGCAACGGCGGCCTCGCGGGCGTGCCCCGCGTTCGCGAGCGCGCGGGCGAGCCGGGCGCGGCGCTTGCGGGACTCGCGCCCGATCCGTCGCTGGCCGCGCAGCCGGTCCGCGAGATCGATCGGCTCGAGGCCAAGCGGATCGGCTGACCGCGTCCCGCCGATTGCCCGAACGGGCATTTTCCGGCAGACGCCGCCCCGATGACTCCTTCCTATCCCGCTCTTCGCCTGCGCCGCACACGGACCAGCGCCTGGAGCCGTGCGCTCCACCGTGAGACCGTTCTTTCTCCCGCCGACCTGATCTGGCCGCTGTTCGTCACCGGAGGAACCGGAGCCGAGGAGCCGATAGCGACCTTGCCCGGAGTCTCGCGCTGGTCGCTGGACGGTATCGTCGTCCGGGCGAAGGAGGCGGTGTCGCTCGGCATCCCGTGCGTCGCGCTGTTTCCCAACACCCCGACCGACCGCCGCAGCGAGGACGGCAAGGAAGCGCTCAACCCCGACAACCTGATGTGCCGGGCGCTCAAGGCCATCAAGGACGCCGTGCC
>CAYYWA010000185.1:0-11314 GCA_964475255.1 uncultured Sorangium sp. | reverse complement strand
CGCGCCCGTCGTGCTCGCGATAGCGCTGCTATCGCTGCGCGCGCCGAACGCGAATCCGTCCGGAAATCCGCTTCGGTCTCGACCATCCCCTCCGGCGTCGGCCCGAAATCGAGGCCCGCCCGGATTTCGGCTCCCCAGATTTCGGGTTCTTGGTCGGTGAAGCCCTGGCCGGGAAATTGCGGCCAGGGAGGAGCCGGGCCGCGAGCTGTGCTAAGACCCCGCGCCGTGTTCGACGCACTCGCCAAGGGGTTTCGGGAGGCTCAGAACCGCCTGGCCGGCCTCACGGAGCTCAATCAGAACAACGTCCAGTCCGCGCTGCGCGAGGTCCGTCTCTCTCTCCTGGAGGCCGATGTCGAGCTCGGGGTCGTCAAGGGGTTTCTCGCCCGCGTCGAGAGCAAGGCGCTCGGGCAGACGGTCCAAACGCGCGTTCGCCACGGCGGCACCACGCACCGGGTGAGCGCGGGCGAGCAGTTCGTCAAGATTTGCTACGACGAGCTCGTCGCCCTCATGGCGCACGAGGGCGAGCCGATCACGTGGGCGAGCAAGGGACCGACCGGCATCATGATGGTCGGTCTGCAGGGCTCGGGGAAGACGACGACCGCCGCCAAGCTCGCGCGCTGGCTCTCGAAGGAGGGGCATCGGCCCCTACTCGTGGCGGCCGACATGCAGCGGCCGGCAGCGGTCGAGCAGCTGCAGGTGCTCGGGCAGCAGATCGACGTCCCGGTCTTCAATCTGCCGGGTCGAACGCCGCTCGAGATTTGCCGCGCCGCGCCGGATGAAGCGTCGCGCCGCGGCTGCGACGTCATCGTGTACGACACCGCGGGTCGCCTCGCGATCGACGAGGCGCTCATGCAGGAGCTCTCGTCGATCAAGAACGCCCTCGCGCCCGAGAACGTCCTGCTCGTCGTCGACGCGATGATCGGGCAAGACGCGGTGCGCACGGCGCGCGGGTTCAATGACCGGCTCGCGATCACCGGTGTCGTGCTGACGAAGCTCGACGGCGACGCGCGCGGCGGTGCCGCCCTCAGCGTCAAAGAGGTCACCGGCGCTCCCATTCTGTTCGTCGGTATGGGGGAGACGACCGACAAGCTCGAGCCGTTCCGCGCCGAGGGCATGGCGAGCCGCGTGCTCGGCATGGGCGACGTCGTCGGTCTGATGAAGGACTTCGAGGAAGTCGTCGATCAGAAGAAGGCCGAAGAAGACGCGATGCGTCTGATGTCCGGCAACTTCACGCTGGACGACTTCCTGAACCAGATCCGGATGATCCAGAAGATGGGCTCGGTCCGGGATCTGATGGACAAGATCCCGGGGATGGGGGCGATGCTCCCCCCCGGCGCCGCCGAACAGGTGAACGAGGCCGAGTTCGCGCGCGTCGAGGCGATGATTCAGTCGATGACGCGGAGCGAGCGCGAGGACCCGCACGCGCTCGTGCGGGAGCCGGGCCGCGTCCAGCGCATCGCTCGCGGCTCGGGCCAGACCGAGCAGGCCGTGAACGAGCTCGTCCAGAAGTTCTTGTTCATGCGCCAGATGCTCTCGGGCATGGGCTCCGATCTCGGCCTTCTCGGCAACATCCCCGGGCTTCGCAACCTGGCGATGGCGCGCAACATGCGCCGCAAGCTCGGTCCTGGCGGGATGCCCCCCGGCATGCCCGGAATGCCGGGGATGGGAATGCCGGGGATGCCCGGAATGGGAATGCCGGGGTTCGGGATGCCCGGGTTCGGAATGCCGGGGGCCGCGGGAGCGGTCGAGACTCCGCGGATGCGCGTCCTCAGCAAGACGGAAAAGAACGCGCGCAAGAACCAGCGCAAGCGCGAGCGCGACGCGCGCAAGAAGAACAAAGGGAAGAAATGAGCGCGAAGCCGTCGCACGAACCGTGCGAGCGGCTCGGGTCCATCACTGAAACGGAGGAATGATGCGCGTCCGGAATGGTGTGGTTGCTCTTGCTTTGATGCTCTCGTTCGCGGCTTGCCGGAGCGAAAAGAAGCGCGACTACGAGGCGGAGCACGAGCGGCTCCGCGAGTACGTGGTGGCCGCGGCGCCCAAGGGCGCGCGCACGCTGCAGACGGAGTTCGAGGGGAAGGTCCGGCTGATCGGCTACGAGCTGAAGCCGTCCGCGGCGGCGCGTCCCGGTCAGAAGGTCGCCCTCACGCTGTTCTGGCAGGTGGAAAAGCCGCTCGCCGCCGATTCCCGGCTGTTCACGCACGTGCTCGACGGCTCGGGTGAGCGCGTGCTCGCGCTCGACGACGTCGGCCCGCTGCGCGAGCCCCGGCAGGGAGAGCCGGCGCTGCCGCCCGAGGTGTGGAAGCCCGGAAAGGTGTACGTCGACAAGCTCTCGTTCCGCCTCCCGAACAACGTGAAGACCGACAAGGTCGAGATCGTGGCGGGCTTCATCCGCAAGGGGGGAGAGCGTCTGAACGTCGTCTCGGGTCCGAAGGACGGTCCGGGGGCGGCGCGCGTCGCGACGCTCACGGTGAACAAGAAGAAGGAGCGAAAGCCGCCGATTGGCTCCGTTCGGGTCGTGAAGCTCGGGCCCAACGACCAGATTCGGATCGACGGCAAGCTCGACGAGGAAGTGTGGAAGGCGGCTTCCGCGCTTCCGCTGCGCGATGCTCATGGCCGGAAGAGCTCGAAGATTTCCCTCGGGGGGACGGTCAAGGTCGCCTGGAGCGACACGGGGCTCTACGTCGGATTCGACATCGAGGATGCGACGGTGACGGGCGGCTTCGATCCCGCCGCGAAGCAAGAGCAGAAGCTCTGGGAGAAGGCGGCGGCCGGAGTGATCCTCGATCCCGACGGCGACCAGAAGAACTACTACGAAGTCATGGTTAACCCGCAGAAGCTCGTGTTCGACACGCGCTTCGACGACTTCAAGAAGCCGTACCAGGTCTCGAAGGGGATCTACGGCAACGACGACTGGTCGTCGGGAACCGAGCTCGCCGTCACCGTGCGCGGCACGCTCGACAAGGACGACGACAAGGACGAAGGCTACGTCGCGGAGATGCTGATCCCCTGGGCCGCGTTCGAGACCAAGAAGGCGCCGAGCGTCGGCGACACGTATCGAGGCAACTTCTTCGTGTTCGACGATCCGCTGCGCAAGGACGCCGTCATGTGGTCGCCGCGCCTCAACGAGAGCGCGCATCGCGTGAGCCGCTTCGGGCGCCTCACGTTCGTCGACAAGGCGGCGCTCACGAAGGTCGCCGCGGACCCGAAGTCGCGCCGGATCACGCCGGAGGCGGTCAAGAACCTCCAGGTCGTGTCGGCGCCCAAGGCGGCGAAGACGCCCGCCGTTGCCGCTCCCGCCACGAAACCCGCTGGCGCCGCTCCCGCTGCGAACGCTCCTGCGACACCCCCCGCTCCGGCTGGCTCGAACTGAGCCCGCGCGGGTCTCGAGCTCGGCTCAGTCGACGCTCCGAACGCTGCGGCGCAGCTCGCCTTGAGCCGCGGCACAGCGCTCGGTGAGCTCGCGTGCGCTCGCGAGGTCGAGCTCGGCGCGGGCGAGCTCACCGGCCGCGTCGAGCGTCGCGGCGGTGTCGTCTCCGGGCTGCTTCAGCAGGGCGGCCGCGCGGTTGCTGGCCTCGACGGCCGAGACGTGGCGCGCGTACGCGGTGCTGCACACGTTCTTGAGCTCGCAGGCGGGGGCGCTCGAGCACGGCGTCGCCTCGAGCGCGCGGAGCAGCGGCGCTTTGGCCTCGTTCGGTGCCGCCCGCAGGGCGTCGATGGCCTGGCCGAGCCGAGCGGCCTCGACCTCGAGCGCGCGCTTCGCTTGGGAGCGGCAACCGAGGAGGGCGCAGGCCGCGAGCGCCGCGACGACGAGGCCGCTCCGGAGCATCGGCGTCACTCGCTCGGCTTCGGGGGAGGGCCGAGCTGAATGCGCTCGCCGAGGTGAGCGCCGATCGACGTGAACAGGATGCCGAGCACGGACATGAGCACGTACATGAAGCCGGGCATCGTCTTGACCGTCTGGTTCAGGTAGAGGAGGAACGCGGTCGGCACCGCGATCAGGAACACGGCCGCGATCGGCTCGATGTACGTTCGTCCCGGCGAGATCAGGCCGACGAGCAAGCCCCCCAAGAACCAGACCGGAATCGAGACGAGCATGCCGGCCGAGCCTTCGAAGTCGAGCAGCGGGATCACGACCGGCAGGCCGAGCACGAGCGCTCCGGTCATCACGGTCATGATCGCCAACGAGATCGCGAACCAGACGACGCTGAACCGCTCGTGGCGGTAACGCCGCTCGAGCTCTTCGCGCTGGCTCGGCTGGCGCTTGAGGTCTTCGACCTTCGCGCCGCACGAGACACAACGGTTCTTCACGAGCGGCGGCGTGTTAGCGAACCCGCACGAGGAGCAGATGACCTTTTCGGCTTTGTTCATGGCGTTTTCGCGCGACACCCATGGTAGCGCCACCCCGGAGCGGTCGCGCCGTTCACGCACAGAAAATCGTTCCGGGGTCTGGCCCGTGAGCCGAGCTCCCCGCGAAGCGCGGCGTGGGAACTCGCGCGCGGTCGCGGTGTCCTACGGGGGACCATGACCCGTGCCTCCGAAGCGCCGGACGAGGGGTGGGCGTCGCTACCACCTCCGCGTCGTCCGTTGCGGCGCACCACCTTCGTCGTGATGGGCACGAGCGCGCTCGCCGCCCTGCTGCTGCTGTTTGGACTGACGGGTGACGCGGCGTACGCGCTCTCCACGGGGGGGCCCGAGGACATCGGCGAGCTCCGCGCTCTCGAGCCGGAGCGGATCGGGGCGAACGTATGGGTGCGCGGCTCGGGGACGCTGAGCACGGCGGACGCAGTGCGGTATCGGCGACCGCTCGACCCGAACGGCTACCGACTCGCGCGCGTCGAAGGCTCGCGGCTCTGGGTGGAGCTCCGCGTGCCGCTCGACGCCGACGGTGATCGGTTCATCCCGCCCGCGTCGTTCGTGGGGCGGCTCGTGCCGGCGGCCGACGCGGGACTCCGCTACGGCGCCGTGCCGGAGGCCGTGGAGGAGACCGGACGCGCGCCGCTCCCTCCCGACGCGTGGCTGCTCATCGACGGGGAGTCGCCCGCCGGAACGCGCTGGGTGCTCGGCGTCGTCGCGCTGTTGGCCGCGTTCGCCGCGTTCAACACGTTCGGCCTCATCCGCCTCGCGCACCGCGTGCGAACCTGAACCTCCTCTCTCCTCCCCACGCGGGCACGCCGTTCGGCGCTGTCTTCCGCGTGCTTCGGCGCGTTGCCAAGCGTTCGTCGCGCTACGTCCACGTCGAGCTCTCCGCCATCGCTCCGACGTCAACCCGAAATGTAGGTCGAACCCCCTGGCGCGCGGACGCGTTGCGTGATTTGGTCCGCGCGTGTCGAGCAAACTCGAGTGTTTGATCATCGGCGGCGGCGTGATCGGCTGCGGCGTCGCCTGGGAGCTCGCGCGCCGCGGCGCGCGTGTCACCGTGCTCGAGCGCAGTGTGCCGGGCGCGGAGGCCTCGAGCGCCGCGGCGGGAATCTTGGGCGCTCAGCTCGAAGCCGAAAACCCCGGGCCGCTGTTCACGCTGGCTCTGGCCAGCCGCAAACGGTACCCCGTCTGGGCGCGACGGCTCGCGGCGGAGACGGGCATCGACATCGAGCACCGCGCTTCAGGCGTGCTCGAGGTGGCGCTCGGCGCGGCCGAGCTGCGCCGGCTGCGCCAGCGCTTCGCGCTCCAGGCCCGTGTGGGCGCCCGGATCGAGCCGCTCGATCGCCGCGCGCTCCGACGCGTGCACCCCGTCATCACGGAACGCGCCGCGGGCGCCATCCTCCTCCCCGAAGATGCGCGCGTCGATCCGCCGGCGTTGCTGCGCGCGCTGCGCGTCGCGAGCGAACGCGCCGGGGCGCGCTTTCGGACTGGCGCCTTCGTTCGCCGCGTGGTGGTGCGCGACCAGCGCGCGCGCGGCGTCCTGCTCGACGATGGCAGCGTGCTCGAGGCCGAGCGGGTCGTCGTGGCCGCGGGGAGCTGGAGCAGCCTCGTGGAAGGCGCGGAGCTTCCGCCTGGTGGGGTGACGCCGGCGCGCGGACAAATGGTGGAGCTCGGGTTGCCGTGCCCGTTGTTCACGCCGGTGCTCCACGGGCCCCGCTGCTATCTCGTTCCCCGTGACGACGGTCGCGTGCTCGTCGGCTCGACCCTCGAGTTCGTCGGGTTTCGCCGCGAGGTGACGGCGGGAGCGGTCCGGGCGCTGCTCGACGCGGCGATCGAGCTCGTGCCCGCGCTCGCGGACGCGACGCTGCTCCGAACCTGGTCGAGCTTTCGCCCGTATACGCGAGATGGATTGCCCGTGATCGGCAGCGCGGGGATCGACGGGCTCGTGATGGCGACGGGACACCACCGCAACGGCGTGCTGCTCGCGCCCATCACGGCGGAGATCGTGGCGGCGCTCGTGTTGGGGGCGCGCCCGCCGCTCGCGATCCAGGCGTTTTCTCCGGCGCGAGGCGGCAACGGCAAAGAGCCGCTCAGCGCGCCGAGCGCGCCGAAACGCGCCGCCCGACGAGAAACAGCGCGAGCGTGACCAGCAGCACGAGCGCGAACACCGCCGCGTCGCTCGCGCTGTCGAGACCGCGGGCCCCCGCCCAGGCATAGAGCAACCCCGCGGGCACCGAACCGAGCGTCCCGGCGATCAGCGCCGGCAAGGGCGCCACCCCGATCGCGCCCGCGGTGATGGCCACCGTCTCGGCGAGGATGGGGATCGGCCGCGTCGCGGCGATCGCCGCCATGCCCCATCGATCGACGAGGCGCGTCGCCAGGGCGCGCTCCTCCTCCGAGATCATGCGCTCGACGAAACCCCGAGCGACGCGTCCGAGCAGGATCGCGGTCAGCGTCGCGAGCGCGCCGCCCGTGACGGAGAGCAACGCCCCGCCGAGAGCGCCGAACCACGCGCCGTGCGCGAGCATGATGACGCTCGAGGGCACCGGCAGCACGACGTCCACGACGAGCAGCGCCACGCCGAGCACCGCCGCGAGGGGGCCGCCCGCGTGCAGGGCGTTGGGTTCCATGAGCCGGCTCGCGCCCGTCCATTCGAACACCAGGAAGACGAGCAGCAGGCAGAGCGCGAGCGCCGTGGCGAGGCGGAGGAGTCGACCGAGCTTCATCCGGACGGGCGCCGGCATTGTGCCTTGTGCCGCGGCTCCGCGCCGCCAGGCCCCTCCCATCGCTCCGTATTTCGGTGGGCGCGCGGGGCGCGGCGCGAAATCGGGCCTTCGATCGTCTCGAACGCGTGGCCGGGGCGGTGGACCCGGCCTCTCCTCTCGGGTATGAGACGCCGCGATGGCCATCACGTACCGTGACGCTGGCGTGGACATCGACTCGGGCGACGAGCTCGTCGAGCGCATCAAGCCGCTCGCGAAGAGCACGCGCATCCCCGAGGTGGTCGCCGACGTCGGGGGTTTCGCGGGCCTGTGCGCGCTCCCGGCCGACATCGAGGAGCCTTTGCTCGTGAGCGGCACGGACGGCGTCGGGACGAAGCTCAAGCTCGCCTTCGCGCTGGGGCGGCACGACACGATCGGGATCGACCTCGTGGCCATGTGCGTCAACGACGTGCTCACCGTCGGCGCGCGGCCGCTCTTTTTCCTCGACTACTTCGGGTGCGGGCGGCTCGACGTCGGCGTGGCCGAGCAGGTCGTCGCCGGCATCGCCGAGGGCTGCCGTCAGGCTGGCGCCGCGCTGCTCGGGGGGGAGACGGCGGAGCTCCCCGGGATGTACCCGGACGGCGAGTACGACCTTGCGGGCTTCGCCGTCGGCGTCGTGTCGCGCAAGCGCGTGCTCGGCCCGCCGCGCGTGCGCCCGGGGGATCGCTTGATCGGAGTCGCCTCGAGCGGGCTCCACTCGAACGGCTATTCGCTCGCGCGCAAGGTCCTCCTCGAGCGCGCCGGGTACACGCTCGAGACGCGCTTGCCCGAGCTCGGGGCGCCGCTCGGCGAGGTCTTGCTCACACCGACGCGCATCTACGCGCGCGCGGTGCGCGCTCTGCTCGAGGCGCTCGGGGACGAGCTGCACGCGTTCAGCCACGTCACGGGTGGCGGCGTTCCCGGCAATCTCCCGCGGGTTCTTCCCGTCGGGACCGTCGCTCGCCTCACGAACGTGCCGCCCGCGCCGGCGATCTTCGCGGCGATCGCCGCGGCGGGCCCCGTCGATCCCGCCGAGATGCGGCGCACCTTCAACATGGGAATCGGGCTCGTGGTGGTCGTGGACCCAGCGGGCGTTCCGCGCGCGCTCGACGCCCTCTCCGCGGCGGGAGAAGAGGCGTTGGTGATCGGCTCGATCGAGCCCGCCGAGGCCGGCGCTCCGGCGCGTGTCGTGTACGAGGCCTGATCCACGAATGACTCGCTCGCTCACCCCCACCGGAGCGCTCCTCGAGGTCGAGCCCGCATGACGACGCTCGAGCTCGGGGTGCTCGTCTCCGGGAACGGCACCAACCTCCAGGCCATCCTCGACGCGATCCAGCGCGGGGCGCTCGACGCGCGCGTGCGGCTCGTCATCAGCAACCGGGCGGACGCGTTCGCGATCGAGCGCGCGCGGCGCGCGGGCGTCGCGGTCCGCGTGCTCCCGCATCGGGAGTACGCGTCGCGGGAGGCCTTCGACGAGGCGATGATCGCCGCGCTCCGAGAAGCGTCCGTCGAGTGGATCGTGCTCGCGGGGTTCATGCGCCTCCTCACGCCGCGGTTCTTGCGCGCGTTCCCCGGCCGCGTGCTCAACATCCACCCTTCGCTGCTCCCGGATTTTCCGGGAACGCACGCCATTCGGGACGCCCTCGAGCACGGCGCAACCGTCACCGGGTGCACGGTTCATTTCGTGGACGATGGCGTGGACACCGGGCCGATCATCGCGCAGCGCCGCGTGCCGGTGCTGCCGGGGGACGACGAGGCGTCGCTCGCCGAGCGCATCCATCGCGCCGAGCACGAGCTGTACGTCGAGGTCCTCGCCGACATCGCGGCGGGTCGCGTCGAGCCCCCGCCCGTTCCGGAGGGGTGAGTGCCGTCACGCTACTACGACGTCGTCGTGCTCGGGCGGTCCCTCGGCGCGCTCGTGTGCGCCGCGGTGCTCGCCCGGCGCGACTTCCGCGTGCTCTGGCTCGGCCAGGGGCAGAAGCCACAGACCTATCGCTACGGAGAGCGCTTGCTCTCGCGGCGCACGTTCACGCTCCTCGTCGGCTCGTCGCCCGTGTTCCGTCGCGTGCTCCAGGAGCTCGCGCAGAGCCCTCAGTTCCGACGGCGAACCCAGGCGCTCGATCCGATGTTCACGATGGTCTTTCCGGATCGGCGCGTCGAGGTGCCGCCGGACATGGACCTCTTCGCGCGTGAGGTGGATCGCGAGTTTCCCGAGGTGCGGCAGCTCGTCGACGAGCTCTACACCACGATCGCGCACGTGAACGCCGCGGCCGACGCGGCGTTCGAGCGCGACGGTGTGTTCCCGCCCGGCACGCTGTGGGAGCGCTTCGAGACGGGACGCTTCGTCTATTCGCTCCCGTTCACCGGCGGCGATCGCTCCCAGGATTTGCTCGGCAAGTTCCCGCGTGGCCACGCGTTCCGAGATCTGGTCCACGTGCCGGCCCAGTTTGCGACGCACCTCGCCGTCGCTCCGGAGCAGCTCCCCGCGTTCGCGCTGTCGCGTCTGCACGGGGCGTGGACGCGCGGGATCAGCGCGCTCCCGGAGAGCGAGCAGGAGCTCTCGAACTTCCTGATCGAGCGCATCGAGGCACACGGCGGCGTGTGCGATCCGACCGGCAAGGCGAGCGGCCTCGTCGTTCGGCGAGGCGTCGTCGCGGGCGTGCTCGAGGAGGGGGGCGACGAGCCCACCGGAGCGGGGGCGGTGATCTCCGATCAGTTCGGAGAAGCGCTCGCCGAGTTGAGCGGCGGCGAAGGGGTCACCAAGGCCGCGCGGCGCGACTGGCCGCGGCTCTCCGTCGAGGGAGGGCGCTTCGTCACGAGCATCGTCGTGCGGCGCGCGCTGATCCCGGCGCCGCTCGGGAGCATCGCGTTCGTTCTTCCGCGGAGTGAAGGGAGGCGGGATCCGCGGCGTCCCGTGGTGCGCCTCGAGTGCCTCGATCCGATGCTCTTCCCGGACCCGCCGAAGAGCGCGCGCGACGAGCTCTTGCTCGTCACCGAGATCCTCTTGCCCGTTCGTGGAATCCTCACGCTGTTCGAAGCGCGGGAAGCCGTGCTCGCGACGCTGCGCGAGGCGTTCCCGTTCTTGGACGAGCACCTCGTGTGCGTCGATTCACCGCACGACGGGCTGCCCCTCTACGACTACACGAGCGGCACGCGCCGCGAGATCGATCGCATTCACCTGTCGCTCGCCTCGCAGAAGGCCGAGCCCATGGAGAGCTTGTGGCGCGTCGATCGCCCTGGGTACCTCGACATCGGGGCGGAGCCGGTGCGCGGCCCGATCCCGGGGACGTACCTCGTCGGAAAGACGGTGCTGCCCGCGCTCGGGCAAGAGGGGGAGGTGCTCGCGGCGAGCAGCGTCGCGCGGATCCTCACGCGCAAGGACCGGGCCCGTCAGCGCATGCGGCACCAGATGTGGAGCCGCGTCGAGACGCCATGAGCGTCCGCGTCGTTTCGGGCAGCCTGAAGGGTCGTGTGCTCGAGACACCCCGCGGACGGGGAACGCGTCCCACCGGAGCGCGGGCGCGTGAGGCCATGTTCGCGGTCCTGGGAAGCGTCGAGGGGCAGAGCGTGCTCGACCTGTACGCCGGCAGCGGTGCGCTCGGCATCGAGGCGTTGTCGCGCGGCGCCGAGCGCGCGGTGTTCGTGGAGAACGATCGGCGGGCGCTCGTCTGCATCCGTCAGAACATCGAGCGACTCGGGATCGCGGAGCGCGCGATCGTCGTGCCGGTAGGGGCAGAGGCGGCCGCGCCCGTGCTCGCGCCCAAAGCGCCCTTCGACCTCGTCCTGTGCGATCCGCCCTGGGCCGCGCTCGAGCGCGCAGCCCGCGCGGTCTCCGCCTTGGTGCCGCTGCTTCGCGAGGGCGCGCGCGTGCTGATCGAGCATCCTGCGGGCGAGGTCCCGAGCGTCCCGGGGCTGGTCGTGGTGGACGTGCGGCACTGGGGAGACACGGGTGCGACCTTTCTCGAGCGCGTTGCCGACCCAGTGGCCGGCAAATGACCCGAAGCCCATTCCTCCTGCGCCGCGAAAGTGGCTTGGAACTTGACTCGCGGGTTTAGATCCTCCTTTCCTCAGGGCACCCATTCATGTCGAGTACGACGACCCCGCCCCCGCCAAAGCACGGCGGTCGCGCTCCGTTGATTGCCGCCGTCGGGCTCGTGGTGCTCGCGGTGGGGGGCTGTCGCGGCTTGAGCTCGGGAGCCCCGGCCCAGCCG
>CAYYWA010000184.1:0-11334 GCA_964475255.1 uncultured Sorangium sp. | reverse complement strand
CCCGCGAAGATCGCCGCCACCGCCGGCGACGCGGTCGCGTACAGGGGCGGCAGCCAGAAGTGGAACGGGAACTGCGCGCTCTTGGTCCCGCACGCGACGAAGAACAGGATCGCGATGAGGGGCGCGGGCGGGGGCGACCGGTGGGCTGCGGCGCGGGAATCGTCGGAGCGGCATCGGTTCCGGCGGCGAGCGCGCCGAGCGCCCCGGGCGGCGCGCGCGGCACCTCGTCCCGCGACGGCGGGGGCGGCGGATCCGGCGTCGGGCCTCGACAGGCGGCGAGGGCAACCCCGAAGGCGAGCGCGAGCCGCCGAGAGTCAGACCCAGCGCTCATCGTCCACCGCTGAAAGCGTCGAGAAGAGGTCGTGCGCCGGAGCGTAGTCGAGCACCGTGCGCGCACGCGAGTCGTCCACCATGCACACGTACCGGATGTAGTCGAGCTCGGGCGCGGGAAAGGACGTCACTCGCCAGCGAAACATTCGCTCGAGCGCAGCGCCAGCGAGGGCGTGCGGCACGGGCATCGCCTTGCGACCGAGCAAGGCGATCGCCCGCGAGAGCGCCACCGGAGGCGGCCCCGCGAGGTTGAAGATGCCGCGCCGGCCAGGGACGAGCGCGAGCAGGATGGCACGCACCACGTCGTCCTGGTGGATGACCTGCACCATCGGATCGAAGCCGAGCAAGGTCGGCACGCGCTTCAACCGGAGATAGTTGCTGGGCGCGTTGCGCACGGTTCCGAGGATGTGCGTCGGGCGCAAGATCACGGTCTCCGTGTCGGGGCTCCGCCAGAAGAAGCTCTGGGTCGCGAGATCGAGCTCGACGAGATCGCGGATGCCGCTGAACCGCCCCGCGGCGAGCAGCGGCGCGTCTTCGTTCAAGAGCTGCGGATTGTCGGGACGCGGGCCGTAGACGTTCGCGCTCGAGAGGAGCACGACTTTGCGCACGCCGTACTGCTCCACGGATTCGAGCAAGCGCTTGAGCGCGAGCACGTTCCAGGCGTGGTGCCGCTCCTTTTGGGCGTGCGGATCGTGAACGACCCCGAGGTGCACGAGCGCGCCGACTCCGGGTCGCTTGAAGACCTCGCGCATGCGCTTGCTGGCGAGGTCTACGGTGTGGTGCTCCACGTCCGCGGGGCGCCTCGGGAAATCGCGGTGATCGACGGCGATCACGCGCGTTCGACGGTGCAGCGCGCGCACCAGGCGCCGACCCAGGCGCCCACAGGCCCCGGTGACGATCACCGCGTGCTCGGGATCGAGTTGCGGCGCCGCCATCAGAAGAAGACGCTCCTTCTCGCGGCGAGCCCGCGCGCGAGCAAGTGTTGGATGCTCTGCCGCACGAGCCAGACCTTGTCCGCGATGATGGTGTCGTCGTCGTCGGGATCGCCGTGGAAGCGCATCGGTTCGCCGAAATGCAAGCGATACTTGGTCGGCAACGGGAGCTGCCCGCCCGGGACGAAGACCTGCGGCACCAAGGGGAACACGGGAAAATTCAGCGCGCGCGCGGCCCAGCGCACGTTGCCGAGACTCACGTACTGTTCCTCGGCGCCGATCACCGCGACCGGGACGATCGGCGTCGCGGTTTCGATCGCGATGCGCATGAAGCCGAGCCCGAACTCTTCGAGCTGGTAGCGCCGGGAAAACGGCTTGACCACGCCGCGTGTTCCCTCGGGGAACACGAGCAAGAGCTCTCCCATCTCGAGCAGCCGCCGCGCGTTTTCGGGCACGCCGACGACCTGACCCACGCGGTTGAAGAATGCCGAAACGAACGGGAGCGTCGCCGTCCATTTATCGACGAGCGCGCGCATCACGCGGGGCGGATTCGCGTCGAAGAACATCGCGGCGCCGATGATCGCCGCGTCGATCGGGATCTGCCCCGAATGATTCGCGACCAGCAGCACCCGCCCCTCTGGCACGTGCTCGATGCCGAACACCTCGGTTCGGAAATAGACGCGATGAAAAAAGGCGGACACGGCCGCGGCGCGCCGCGCCATCTCCGGATCGAATCCGAACGGATCGCGCACGGTCCGGTACCGTTCCGAGAGGACCCGAACGCGGTCGTCGAAGTCCGGCCCGAGCAGCCTCTGGCCCACTTCCTCGGCGGCGTGCCGCGCGCCGTGCACGATCCGCGAAAGAAGACCCCCTCCGGGTGCGCCTCTATCGCCGATCCGCACGAGAGCTGTCTTCGGGTCCATGCGCCCCGGGACCGTAGCAGCTCCCATTCCCCCCAAGGAATCGAACCGAGCCGAGCGCGTCCTGGCGGGCGCACCGCCCGGCTTGTGGGTCGAAGCGGGCCCGAAAGCGGCTGCTGACGCCGTGCGCGCGGCGAGATTCCGCGAACGGCGCTACCGTGGAACGCGGTGCTCTCCACCTTCGTCGTCCCGCCGCCCCTTCGTCCCGGAGACCGGATCCGCATCATCGCCCCATCGAGCCCCTTCGACCGTACGCTCTTTTTCAGAGGGCTGGGCTTCTTGTCGGAGCGCTATCACGTGGAGCTCGGCGCGGGCGTCCTCGACCGCCGCGGGTTCCTCGCGGGGGACGACGAGACGCGTTTGGCGTCCCTAAAAGCGGCGCTCGCCGACGACGGCGTGCGCGCCGTGCTGGCCGCTCGGGGCGGGTACGGCGCGGGCCGCATCGTCCACCGCGTCCGTTGGGACGCGCTCCGCAGCGCGCCCAAATGGATCATCGGCTTCTCCGACGTCACGGCGTTGCACGTCGAGGCGCAGGGGGTCGGTGTTTGCTCGATGCACGCCGAGAACGCGGCCGGGCTCGGGCGGGGCGACGCCGTCGCGCGCGCCCACTGGATCGACGCGCTCGAGCGTCCCACCGCCGTTCGCACGTTTCCTGGACTCACGGTCTGGGCCTCCGGGAGCGCCCGCGGGCCGCTCGTCGGGGGCAACCTCACCGTGCTGTTCACCGCACACGCCGCGGGCCGCCTGCGATTGCCCGAGGGATGCATCCTCGCGCTCGAGGACGTGACCGAGGCGTCGTACCGCATCGATCGCATGCTGACGGCGCTCCTCGTGTCCCGCGCGCTCGACCGCGTCGCGGGCGTCGTGCTCGGTGATTTCACCGACTGCAGCGCCGGCGTTCATCGCGTGGCCGTCGAGGCCGTGCTCGCCGAACGGCTCGGAACGCTCGGGGTGCCCGTGCTCACGGGGCTCCCGTTCGGCCACGGACGCCCGAACGTTCCTTTGCCCCTCGGCATGCCCGCGCACCTCGACGCCAACGCGGGCAGCGTCGTCATCGGTTCGGCGAGCGCCTGAGCGGAAGGGACGCCGAGCGGTGTGGCGCTCGGCGTCTTCGCCGCGTTCCGGATTCGCCCTCGCGCTAGCGCGGGTTGTCCTCGAAGAGCTCGTCGTCGTCGACGTCGAGAGCGGGCTCTTCGTCGTCGTGCAGCTCGGCCGCGGGCGCCGCGCCCGGCGCTCCGCCCGCACGCCGGACCGGTGCGGCCTTCTGCGCGCCCGCCGGGAAGTTCGCGCGCGTGCCGCTGCCGGGGCTCGCCCTACCCTCCGGCGAGGGCGGCACGCGCACCTCGGAGGCCGGAGGATGGCGCCCGTCCAGCGCCGCGTCGTCCTCGTCGGCGGGCTCGCCCGAGCCGTCCTCGCGCTCCTCGAGCACGCGCGGTTCGGCGGGTGCCTCGGCGAGCGCGGCTCCCGGTGCCGGCGCGGGATCGGTGACCCCGTTCGCCCCTTCGTCGCTCTCCTCCGGAGCAACGCTCTCCGCGATGGCTTCGGCGACCTGCGCCGGCGTCCCCGGGATCGTCTCCTCCTCGGGTTCCTGGGCGCGCGCGGGCTTCGGTGCCGGAGCGGGACGCTCCGCCGGCTCCCCTTTCGCGGCCTCGTTCGACCGCGCCTTGAGCATGGCAGCCTTGGCGCGCTCGAGGCCCTCCGTCGCCTCGGGATCCCCCGACTTCATCCGCAGCACGCGCCGCCACGCATCGGCGGCCTCGCGCGGGTCGTGGAGCTGCTCCTCCCAGAGTCGCGCGACCTTGCGCGCGAGCTCGGCTCGGCTCGCCGGATCCTTTCCGCGCAAGATCTGGTCTTCGTAGAGGGTGACCATCCCGCGGTAATCCTTGAGCTCCGTGTAGAGCGCCGAGAGCTCCTCCACCACGTGCATGTCCGACGGGGAGAGGTCGTGCAGGCGCTTCAGATCGGCGGCCGCCCCGGTCGGGTCCGAGAGATGCGTGCGCCGCAGCGCCGCGCGGCGCGCGAGCAGCTTGCGCACGAGCGGTCCGTCGAAGACCTCTTCGAGCGCGCGCGACAGCACCGTTTCGGCGCGCTTCGGCTGCCCCACCTCCGAGGCGAGCGCCTCGAGCGCGTCGAGTCGATTCTCGTCGACGTGAGCGACGATCGCGTCGCCCAGCCAAGAGAAGGCCTGGTCCACGTCGCCGAGCTCGCGGCGAGCGAGCTCGGCCGCGCGCCCGAGCAGCGCGCTGCGCGTCCGGCCGCCGTCGCGCGAGCCCTGTCCCCCAGCGGCGAGCGCCTCGGCGAGCGTGCGCTTCAGCCGCTCGATCTTGCTCGCTTCATCGCCCGTCGCGGCGGCGCGCTCGAGCAGGAGCAACGTCTCTTCCTGAACGCTCCCGCTGAGCGCGATGTCGAAGAACTGCCGCGCGCGGTCGAACTTCTCGTAGCGCGCGGCCACCTGAGCAGCGCGCGCGAGCGCCTGGAGTCGATCCGGCGGGGCCTTGCAGCGAGTCACCTGGCGCTCGTAGAGCTCGACGACCGCGTCGGGCTCCTTCGCGATCTGCGCGAGGCGCTCGAGCAGCGGCTCCGCCTCGCTGGCGGGCACGCTCGGAAGGCCCTGCTCGCCGTGCTGCACCGCTTCGGCGGCTTCCACGCCGGCCTCCGCCAGCACCTCGGCCTGACGCACGAGCTCCTCGGCGCGCGGGGGCCCCGAGAGCTCCTGCACGAGCAGGTTGTGAGCAACCGCCAGCGCGTCGAGGTCCTTCAGGCGAATGGCGATGGACTCGAGCTTGCCTGCGAGCTCCGCGTCGGCGCCGCGGGTGCGGGCGAGCTCCATGGCCACGCTCGCCGCGTCCGCCTCGCGCCCCACTTCGAGGAAGCGATCGAACGCGCCTCGCAGCGCCTCGTTGCGCGAAGGCCCGATCGGCGCCTGCGCGTACCACTCCACGAGCTTGCTCGCGACGAGCCCCTTCCAGCCGAGCTCGTCGCCGAGGCGCACGTACTCCTCGCGGCACGGCTCGTCGCCCGTGTCGGCGACCTGCATCAGCGCGGCGAGCGCCTCGTCGCCCTTCCCCACCTTCTCGTGGAGGATTTCGGCGATCCGGCGGGTCATCTTGCTGACCTCTTCCTCGTCGCCCTCGACCTCGATCAAGAGCCCGAGCAGCTCGGCGACGCGCGCCCACTCGCCGAGGCGCTCACAGAGCTCGCACAGCCGTTGGACGGCGTCGTAGTTCTCCGGCTCGAGCCGGCGCAACACGTCGAGCACGCGCACTGCGTCGTGAGGCGCGTCGAGCGGTCCCTCGTACAAGCGCGAGAGCCGCTCCGCGGTCTCGATCTTCGCCTCGCCGTCCGGCAAGAGCCCGAGGCACTTCTCGAGCGCGTTCGCGGTGCCGCTCGGGTTTTCGCGCCGCTCCTCGAGGTCGGCGATGCGCACGAGCGCGCCGATGTGTTGGGGATCGAGATCCGTAAGGATGCGCTCGTAACGCGCGATCGCGCCCTCGATGTCGTCGAGCTTCTCGGCGATCAAAGCCGCCTCGCGCAGCGCGAACTCGAGCTTGTCCGCCGGCTCTTCGACGAGGGAAACGAGGCGCGCGAGGTAGCCCACGGCCTCGCCGAACTCCGCCGTCTGCTCGGCGTCGTCGGCGAGCCACACGAGCGCGTCGCGGTCGTCGCCGTCGTCGAGGATCGCGCGCATCGTCTCGCGCGCCCCGTCGAGATCCTGGAGCGGCCCGCCCTGCAGGTCGGCAGCGCGCTTGCGGAGCGCGACCCGCGTGGCGCGGTCCGAGAGGCGGCTCGCGCGTTGGATGAGGAACGTCGCGAGCTCGGGCTGTCGCCCTTCGGCTTCGTAGAACTCCTCGAGCTTGCGCGCGTACTCGTCGTTCTCGGGCTCGAGATCCGTCGCGCGCTCGAGCCGTGCGACGGCGTTCGGCTCGTCCCCCGCGCGGAGGAGATACTCCGCCGCCGTCGCGGACAGAGCCGCCTTCTCGGAGGCCGAGGCGGCGAGCTCGCCGCGCTCGTCGGCGGCCGTGGCGGCCTGCGCGAACGCGGAGGCCTCGACGAACGCGCGTTCGGCGGCCTCCCAGAGCTTCATCGAGCGGATCAGCGACGCGCCCTCGGCGTAGGCTTCGCCAGCGCCGTACTGGTCGCCCACGGCGAGGCGCAGCTCACCGAGCTTCTCGAGCAGCGACGCTCGCGTGGTGTCGCTCGAAATCGACTGCAGGTTGTCCGAGATCACGCGCGCCGCGAGCTCGGGGCGCTCCCCGAGCTCGAAGTGGCGAACCGCCGTGAGGATGGCCTCCTCGTCGTCCGGCGCGAGCGCCGCGATGCGCGCCCACGTCTCTCCGGTGGCGATGGGGTCCTTGCGCCGCTGCTCGTGCAGCTTCGCGAGCGCCTTCTCGAGCGAGATGCGCGCTTCGACGTCCGTGGTCTGCTCGGCCTCTTCCCTGAGGACATCGGCGAGCGCGTCCCACTCGCCGGCCTTCTCGAGCGCGCGCTTCAGCTGACTGCGCGCCGGCTCGTCCTCGGGATCGAGCGTGACGATTTCCTGGAGCGCGGTGATCGCGCGCGCCGGCTCGCGCAGCTGCGACTCGCAGAGCGTCGCGACCTCCTTGAGCCACGCCTTGCGCTGATCGACGTCCACTTCCTCGCTGCGGCTCGCGGCGAGCAGCATGTCGCGGAGCTCCGGGAGCTTGCGCTCCTTCCTGAGGTGCGGCTCCAAGAAGCCGATTGCGTCGAGGTTGTCGGAGTCGAGCTCGAGCACCTCGAAGTAGCGAGCCGCCGCGTCGTTGCGCTTGCCCTTGCGCGCGAGGGCCTGGGCGACGTCGAGCAAAGCCTGAATCTGCTCTTCCCTCGGGGCGTCGGGCGGCGGGCGGAGCGCGTCGAGCAGGGTGTCGTCCCCGCCGAGCTCCATCGCTTGCGTGACCACGCGGCGCGCGTCCGCGGCGAGCGGACCATGCGGGTTGGCGCGGAGATACGCCGCCGCCTTGGGCGCCGCCTCGTTCACGCGTCCGAGCTGCTCACCGTAGTAGATGGCGAGCTGGACCGCGCGATCGATGGACGGGGCGAGCTCCAGCGCGCACACCGAATAGGAGAACCCGTGTTCTCCCGGGTACTCCTCCGCGAGCTCGACGAAGAGCGCCGCGCCCTCGTCGAGCTCGGGCTGCGGCACGTTCTCGCCGCCCTGGAGCCGCTCGAGAATGCACGCCGCCACCTGCTGCTTCAGCCCGGGATCCTGGCCGCCCTCCTGGGCGCGGGCGTTCCGGAGCGCTTGCGTCGCGCCGAGCAGATCGCCTGCCGTGCGCCGGACGTCTGCCTCGTCCTGATAGAGGGCGATGCTGCGCTCGACATCGGTGACGAGACGCTGCTCCGCCTCGAACAACGGAATCGCCTCGTTCCACTGACCCTGGGCCTTGAGGAGCTCGCGCAGCGAGTAGATCGCGTATTGGTTGTTCGGGTCGGCGTCGATGGCCCGTCGGTAGTTGTCGATGGCCTTCCTCGGCTGCGACAGCGGCGGCTCCGACCAGAGCCGGCCGAGCTCTTCGTGGATCGTCGCCAGTTGCTCGCGAAGCCCCGGATCCCGGGAAAGCAGCCCGGTGAGCGCCTTGGCACGCCGCTCGAGCAGGGCCACGAGCGCCTTGGTATCGCCCTTCTCGCGATACAACTCGGCGAGTCGTTCCGCGGGGGTCGGCTGCGTCGGATCTCGATCGATCGCGATCATCAGGGCCCGCGCCGCGCGATGTGCGTCGCCGAGAGCCTGAGTCCACACATTGGCTGCTTCCGTGAGCCAATGGCTCGCGAACGCGGGGTCGCTGGTCGCGGTACCGACCTTTTCCAGCAACATCGCATATGCTCGCGGGTCCGACTGACCCGCTTGGTGGGCGCGGAGGACAGCGTCCTGGTCGTGTGGGTTTTGGACCAAGCGCTGAACGAGCGCCTCCATCTCCCGGGGATCCATGTTGCAGTCACGCTATCATTTCGTCTCGCGACGCTGCAATGCGCCCAACCCCAAATCTGCGCGCATTGCGGCGCGTCACCTCGCCTGACCTGCCGCCGGGCCGGTGAGGGAACTCCCGCTTCCTGTCAACACTCGTGGATTCGTCCTCTGAGACCGTATAGTTCCATGGTGAACAGCGGTGCCTCCCCGCGAACGAACTCGACCGCCGTGGTCGCGTTCGCGGCGAGCGTCGCGAGCTTCGTCTGCCTGTGGGGGATCGGCGGCGTTCTGGGCATCGTGCTCGGCCTGCTCGCGCGCGGGCAGATCGAACGCGCGGGACGCCTCGAGCGCGGGGCACGCCTCGCGACGGCGGCGATCGTGCTCGGTGTCGTTCACCTCGCGTGTTGGATCGTTGCCGTCGGCGTGACGCTCGCGTTGATGTTTCGTCCCGAGCCCCCGATCGCGCTCTTGCCGCACGGCTCGCCGCCGAGCGCGACGGCCGCGCCCCCCGGAGTCGCGTGGCCGCCTCGTGGCGTTCGGAGCGGACCGCGCGTCTCGTCCGAGCGTCGATTCGGCTCGGTCACGCTCGTCGAGATCGGGAGCGAGAGCGGCCCCTTGCGCGCGGTGCTCGACGCCGAGTGGCGCAAGGCGCGCGCGAGCGGCGCACCCGCCATCGCGTTCATCGTCACCTCCGATTGTCCACCGTGCGCCGCCGTTCGTGCGTCCCTCCGCGACGAGCGCTTGCAAGCCGCGCTCGGCTCGACTCGCCTCTTGGAGCTCGACGCGTATCAGTTCGGCTCCGAGCTCGAGCTCCTCGGGATACCGACGGAGAGCGTCCCCGGATTCGCGCTGCTCACGGAGGGAGCGCGCCCGGTCGACTACCTCCATGGTGGCGAGTGGGACGCCGACGTTCCCGAGAACATCGCGCCGGTTCTGCGCGACTTCGTGCGCGGCAGTCGTCGAGCGCGTCGCTATCCCTGGCGCGGCATCCCTCGCCCCGACGAAACCACCTTGTGACCGTGGCGCCGTTGGCCGAGAGCATCCCAACTCCACACACAGCGGAGTATTCCGACACGAGTGAGGCAAGCGGACGTTCGGTGTGCGTGCGTGGGGAAAGGTCCTTCCGTCTCGACTGGAAGCGGTTCCCGCGTGCAAAGCATTCTTTGCTAGTATCGGCGGCCTGAATGACGAGCACGCAGCAACACCTGGTCACGCCTCTTCCAGTCGGCACGGCGATCCTGCCGGGTACCCTGCGCGCCCGTATCGAGGAGCTCCGCGGGCGTGGGACGCGATTGAACTACCGTCAGGCGACGGGACTCTGCGTACAAATCTGCGTGCAGGCGGCGGAGCTGCATCGCGCGGGGCATCTCTTCTTCTTGCACCCCTCGAGTCTCGTCGAGGGCAATAGCGGCCTCTTTCAGATCTCGCTCGAGCTCGCGAAGTCCCCTCCCATCTTGCCGCGCGACAAGGCCTGCGCGGCACCCGAGCAACGGGGCGGTCGCCCGGGGAACGCACGCGCGAGCGTGTTCGCCATCGGAGCGATTCTGTACGAGCTCTTGAGCGATCAGTCCGTGGGCCCCGGGATGCGACGTCCCAGCGAGCTCGTGAGCGGGCTTCCGCCGGAGCTCGAGACCGTGCTCGCGAAAGCCCTCGTCTCCGACCCGGCACATCGCCCGGACGACCTGCTCGCGCTCGCGCAGGCGCTCCACCAGCACACGCATCCCGGGACCGTCCCGCCTCCCCCGCCGGCCGATCCGAGCCATTTGGATCACGACGGGTCGTTCGAGGTGGACGTCTCGATGTCGATGCTGCCGCCCGCGCCGATGAACGCGGTCCCGATCTCACAGGCGAATCCCGTGGCGAGCTCGCGCCGCGGGCCGGCGAAGCCCGACGCCACGACCGAGCTCGCTTCGCTGAAGGCACGGCTCGAGAGCGATCCGCGCCCGCGCTACGTGGTCGTCAAAGACGGGATGGACCACGGCCCGTTCAACGCGGTCGAGCTGCTGCAGCAGATCGCGAACCACACCTTCTCGGAGTCCGACGTGGTCCGCGACTCGCTGAGCAACGACGAGCGCGCGATCAAGGACTGGGACGAGTTCGCGCCGTTCGCCGAGCACGCCAAGCTCCACCGCGAGATCCGCGCCGAAAAAGAGGCGATCCACCGCGTCGTCGTCCAGGAGGCGCGCAGCACGCGCAGCAAGGCGCTGCTCGGGGTGCTGCTCGTCGGCGGCGTGCTCATCGCCGGCGGCGTGTGGTTCCTCACCGCTCGTGGGACGGGCAGCGACGAAATCGACGTCCACGGCGAGAGCGCGCAGAACGTCGAGGTCGAGAGCGAGCTCGACACGTCGAAGGTGAACAAGCGCAAGCGACGGCGCACCGGGGGCAAGGGCGTCCCGAGCCTGAGCGGCGGGATGAGCTGCGAGGCGGCACAGGCGGCCTACGTGGAGGAGATGAACGTCGGCGGCCCCCGCGGGCAAGCCGACATCACGGCGGGCCAGTACGGGTCGGTGCTGAACCGCGGCTCGTACTTCGCGCACTGCGGGATCCCCGACTCGATGAGTCTCAACATTTGCGCCGCCGTCCAGAACGGCCGCGCAGTCGGCGTCACGGTCACCACCAAGCCGCGCGATCGCCGGGCCGAGTCCTGCGTGGCGGCCGCCGTGCGCGGCTTGCGCTTTCCGAGCCACCCGAAGCTCGACGTGACGCGCACGCAGTTCTGATCGTATCCTCGGCGCCGCTTTGGCCCTCGAGGAACGGCGCCACGGACGAGTTGGGGGTCGGAACGGCCGCCGCCGAGGCGTTTCGCGAGGCGTGCCTTCGCTGCTCCTCGCGGCGCTGCTCGCCCTCGCGTGCAGCGTCCCGGTCGCCGCGAACCTCGACGAAGCCGACGCGAACCGCGCGATCGTCGTGCTGGAGCGCGGAGGGATCGGCGCCTCCAAAGAACGCGATCCGGAACAGGAGGGCCGCTTTCGCGTGACCGTCGCGGGAGGCGACGCGTCGGCAGCCATCGGCTTGCTCGCGCGCGAAGAGCTGCCCCCGCGCCGCAGCCCCGGAGTGCTCGAGGCCCTGGGAGACGGCTCGATCGTGCCGAGCCGCCTCGCCGAGCACGCGCGCTGGAGCCTCGGAGTCGCCGGCGAGCTCGAGCGCTCGCTGCGCGCGGTGGAAGGCGGCTTGACGGCTCGCGTGCACCTCGCGGTGCCGCGGCGCGACACCCTCCCCCCCGAGC
>CAYYWA010000183.1:0-11341 GCA_964475255.1 uncultured Sorangium sp. | reverse complement strand
CGCCGGCACGCGCCGTGCTCTTCCCGTCGGCATGCCGGACCGCCGTGAACGCGCCCTCCGCGAGGGCGTGGAAACCTTGCCAGACATCGACCTGCTCGCGCTCGTCCTCGGCACGGGCGCCAGCGGTGAGCCCGCGGGCATGCTCGCTGCCGGCTTGCTCGAGAGCGAGGGCTCCCTCGAGGCGGTCGCGCGCAGCGCTCCGCACGGGCTCGCGGAGCGCCGGGGCATTGTGCCGGCGAACGCCGCCCGCCTCGCGGCCGCGTTCGAGCTCGGGCGGCGGGTGCACATCGGCACGCTCGGCAGCATGCGCCTGTCGGTGCGCGGGCACGCGGAGGTGGTCGCCTGGGCGCACCCCCGGCTCGCGGGGCTCGAGCACGAAGAGGTGTGGCTGCTCTCGCTCGATGGCGGCAACGCGTTGAAGTCCGCCCGCCGCATCGCCCGCGGCGGCGCGCATGCCTCGGCGCTCACGACGCGGGACGTGCTTTCGCCGGCGCTACGCGACGGCGCGAGCGCCATCGTGCTCGTCCACAACCATCCGAGCGGCGATCCGCGCCCGAGCCTCGAGGACGTCGCGATGACCCGCGCGCTCGCCGCAGCGTGCGAGCTGGTCGGGCTCCCCTTGCTCGACCACGTCGTCGTCGCTCGCGGCGGCTCGTCGTCGCTGTTCGAAGAGGGCGCGACCTAAGCTCGTTTCGCAGGGGCGGCGCGTGCCGCCCCTCCCCGCCGAAGTGAGTCGGCGGGCCCCTCCCCACTCGGGCCTCTGTTCGACGCTGCTTTCCAGATACTTCGGCGCGTTCATGGCTTGTCGCTCCAATCCCTCGCTCCCGGACGAAGCCGCTCCTCGACCGCGCTCGTGGGCGTCGTGGTCGCATCCCTCCGCGACCAACGAGGCCGTCGTGGATCTCGCTGTGGCAGGCGCGGCGCGAGCACGCCGAAACCTGCGGAGCTTGCGCACGAGGGCCGTCCGCCGGCCCCGAAGTGCGACACCGCGAACGAGCCGAATTTTTCCTCTCCGCGCGTGGGTGGACCGCACGCGACCCCCTCGAAAATGCACTGGGAGCGAACGTGCACGGCCCCGCACTCCGCTGCTTTCCGCGCGGAGCGCGGTTCGCTATTCTCGGAAATCGCATGATTGGCGCGGAAGCCCAGTTCGCCGCGCTGACGGACGTAGGCCGCCAGCGTGATCACAACGAGGACAACTTTCTCGTCGACAAGAAGCTCGGGCTCTTCGTCGTCTGCGACGGCATGGGGGGCCACGCCGCCGGCGAGGTGGCGAGCGCGCTCGCCGTGCGCACGCTCCACGAGGAAGTGAAGCGCGAGCTCGATCTCGTGACCGACTACGCGGCGGGCAGCACCGGTTCGTCGCGCGTCACCAAGCGAGACATCATCAACATGCTCGAGTTCGCGGTGAACCGCGCCTCCAGCCGCATTCACGCCGAGGCGATGAAGGACGAGCGAAAGCGCGGGATGGGCACGACCCTCGCGGCGCTGCTCCTCGTGAAGAGCGAGGCCTTCATCGTCTGGGTCGGCGACAGCCGCGTGTACCACCTGCGCGGAGGTCGCATCTCGCAGGTGACCGAAGATCACAACGTGTACAACGAGCTCGTGCGGCGCAAGCGGCTGACGCGCGAGCAGGCGGCCGAGGTCGCGCAGAAAAACGCCGTCACGCGCGCCGTAGGTGTGTACGAGCACGTCGAGCCCGAGTCGCTCGTCGTCGACGTCGTTCAGGGCGATCGTTTCCTCCTCTGTTCGGATGGGCTGAGCGGGTACTTCGAGGACGACATAGAGTCGCTCGGGCGCCTGTTGAGCCTGCCGGACGCCGAGGTCGCCGTTCAGAAGCTCGTCGAGCGCGCGAACGAGCAGGGCGGCAAGGACAACATCACCGCCGTCGTGATCACGGTCGGCGAGCTCGACAAACGGGACGAGGAGCGCGCGCGGCGCCTCAAGCTCCGGCGCGACACGCTGGCGCGGATGCCGCTCTTTCGGCCGCTCAACGAGCGCGAGCTCTTGCGCGTGCTCGAGGTCACCGAGGTCTTGCGGTTCGACCCCGGCGAGACGGTGATGGGCGAAGGCGAGCGGGGGGAGGCGCTGTTCATCGTGCTCACCGGGCGGCTCAAGGTCTGGCGCGGCGGCACGGAGATCGCGGAGCTCGGCCCGGGCGATCACGCCGGCGAGATGGCGCTCGTGCGCAGCAGTCCCCGCTCGGCGACGGTGATCGCCGACTCGACGAGCGAGCTGATGCTCCTCCGGCGTTCGGACTTCTTCGACATCTTGCGCAAGGAGCACCCGCTCGCCGTCAAGCTGCTCTGGCAGTTCCTCGGCGTTCTGGCGCACCGGCTCGAAGAAACGAGCCGCGAGCTCGGCGCCGCCAAGGAGGAGCTCGCCGCCGAAGACGTCACGAACGAGATCTTCGACGAGGACGACGACGAGGACAATCGCAAGACGGCGTTGCTCCCGCCGCCGCCGAGCTCGCTGCGCGGAGGCTGATGCGGCGCGCGTGCGTGCTCGCCGCCGCCCTGCTCACCCTGGGGTGTGACCGCGAGCCCAAACGGCCTGCTGGAGCCACCGCTTCGAGCGTCTCGGCCCGACCTCTCGCCGCGCCCACGCCGCCTCCGCCGGAGCCGGTCGTCGTCGAACGAGCGACTGCCTGCCGCTTGCTGCGCGTGAGCGGCGACGTCCGAGCCGAGGGCGGTGCCGCCCTTGCCGAGCGCGCCGTGCTCGACGGCGCGACCTGGGTGACGCTCGGAGAGAAGGGGCGCGCCGTGGTCGTGCACGCGCGTTCGGGACGTGAGATCACCGTCGTCGGTCCCGGGCGCTTCTTGCCATGCCGGGGCGGCGCCGAGCAGTTCCTCGTCACGGAGGGCAAGCTCGAGAGCTCGGCGGGCACCGGCGTGCGCCCCGGGGCCGAAGTTTGGATCGCGACGCCGTTCGGAACGCTTCGCTACGGCGATGCCGCGCTCGTCGCCGACGTTCGGGAGCGCGAGCTCCGCGTCGAGGTCGCTCGCGGCGCGCTCGCGGCCGAGCTCGCACCGGGAGTGCGCGGCTTCCCGGCGAAGGGCCTGTCGGGTCCGAACGCCCGCGCCGTGCTCACCGGAAAGCCGGATCCGGCGGCGCTCGTCGAAGCGTGCGCAGCCGCGGCGCGCGAAGCGAGCGAGAGCGCCACGCGTCTGCTCGCCGCCAAGAGCGGTCCCCCCCTCGGCAGCGAAGCGGCGCGACAACTGACGCTGCGGCGCCGCGCGCGTTCCTTGTGCGCGAGCGCGGACGCGAGCCTGGCCCGCGTCGACGATCCCGCCGTCCGCTCCCGGCTCGGCGACCAGCTGGCCCTGGCCGAGCAGCGCTGGCAGACCATCTCGAGCTCGGCGATTCCCGGCTCCCCGGGCTCCGCTCGTTGACTTTATCCGGTGGGCGCCGCTAGCGTCCGCTTCGGGCGACGCCGCGATGATTCTCCGATCCGTGCCCACGAGTCCCCGGAATTCCCCGAGGCATCCGCGGTGGGCGCGCGGCGTGCGGGCGCGGTGCGCGCCGCTTTTCGTGCCGCTCTCGGCGCTCGGGCTCTCGGTGAGCGCAGCGCACGCCAACGAGCCGCGCCTCGCCACGGAGCCTCCCGTGCTGCGGGAGCCCACCGAAGTGACGCAGGTCGTCGACGCGTTCGACGACGACGACCCCTTCGACGTCCACCTCTCGCTCGGCTTCGAGAGCAGCCACCGCTCCGCTCGGATCCGGCGCGAGTCGTCCCTCTCCCAGCCCGGCTCGGGCGCCGGCTACGTCCTTTCGAACCTCACCGTGGGCACGTACGAGGAGACGACGAGCCGGCTCACCACCCGCGCGGACATCGGCCTGTACCGCGACTTCGCGCTGGTGGTGCGGCTGCCGATCGTGCTCGCGAACGATCGCGCGATCGAGAGCCGGGACGGCAGCGCCGGGCGGGCCGCGACGGTCCTCGCCGGGCTCCCGGGCGAGCAGCTCTTTCGTCTGCCGTTCGAAGCGCCTACACGCAGCGGGCTCGAGTATCTCGCCATCGGGCTCGACGCGGCGCTCATGAATCAGACGCGCGATCCCGTGAAACCCACCTGGGTGGTCGGCGTCGAGGGCCGCTTCGACTTGGGCGAGCCACTGCACGCGTGCAGCGCGAGCACGGAGCCCTTGAACGTGACCACCTCCGGGGCGCGGCGTTGTGCGCATCCGGCCGACGTCGATCGCGACGGCGTCGCGGCCGAGACCGCGCTGGAAGGACGGTTCTCCGGCAACCGCTCGCCGGGCGTGAGCCGTGGCGTGACCGGCCTCGAGGTGCACACCTACGCATCGCGCCGGATCAAGCACATCGAGCCCTACGTGGGTGCGCGCGCGCTCTTCGAGTTCCCGACTGGCGACAGCGACTACGCCTTCGCCGACTGGGAAGGCTCTCCCGAGAACGGGCCCCCGTTCCGGGCGACGGTGCTCGCCGGGCTCACCGTGATCCCGTGGGAGGTGCGCGAGCGCTTCCAGCGCGTCTCCTTCGATCTTCGGCTGACCGGCACCTACGTGTCTCAGGGGCGCGACTACTCCGAGCTCTACGACGCGCTCGGATCGAGCGACGCGCCGTCGCTCAGACACCCGAGCTTCACGCGCTACCGCGCCAACCCCGATTCGCAGTCCGCCGCCGCGGTCCCCTCGGTGATCGATCCGGAGGCGCGACGCGCCTATTTCACTGGTCTCACCAACGTCGAGCAGCACGGCGCGGTCGGCGTGCGCACGGCGTTCACGTGGCAGGCGGGCGAGTACGTGAAGTTCCACCTGGGCGGCGGGCTCACCTGGGTGCAAGGCCATCTCATCACGGTCGACCAGCCGTGCGATCTCGACGCCGATGCCACGCCGAGCACGGCCGGGCCCTGTCGCTCCGCGAGCGGCGAGCCGTTGGGCCTCCCCAACCCCAACTACCGCCGAGTGATCGACGACCCGGGACATCGCTTCCGGGTGGACGACGCGCTCGAGCTGGATTTCTGGTTGAATGCCACGGTGATGTTCTAGCCGTGGCTCGACTCGCGCACGCCCTCGCTCTCCTCGGTGCGGCGCTGCCGCTCACCGGTGTCGTCCCCGCGCGGGCGGCCGACGCGGTGGTGCTCCTCGAGACGGAGGCCGCGAGCGCTCCCGAGCCCGCCGAACGGGCTCCCGATCCCGAGCTCGCCACGATCGCTCGCCAGGTGGACGCGCTCGTGCTCGAAGCCGCGCGCGATCTCGGGCTCGGCGTCGGAGCGGCGCCCGCACGGTCCGCGAGCGAGCCCGACGATCTCGTCGCGCTCGCCTCGGAGGATTGGCTCGTCCATCCCCGCGTGTCGCGCCATGTAGCGGGCGGGCTCGTGTTGGAGCTCCGCGTGGTGCCGCCGCGCTCGCGGGTCGTCTACGCGCGCACCCAGCACGTGCAGCTCGAGCAGCTCGAAATCCGGCTGATGACCACGATGCGCGATCTCGTCGAGGCGGCCCGCTCCCGCGGGACGGCGCGCCCCGAGCTCGACCGAGCGCGGCGACCGGCGGTGGTCACCGAGCCCGCGCGCTCTCCCGGCAGAGCCGTGCTCGCTTTCCACGGCGCGCTGCTCGGCGGGTTCGCGGGCTACTCGATCCAGGAAGCCAGCGGCTCGGACGATGCACGCCTCACCTACCCGCTCGCGGCGCTGGGCGCGGGCATCGGCCTCGGCGGCTCGATGCTCGTCGCGGAGGAATGGGACATCAGCGTGGCGGACGCCTGGTACCTGTCCGCGGGGATCTGGTGGCCCTCCGTCTCGGGTTGGTTCCTCGCCGACAGCTACGACGTTGCCGACGAAGATCGCTACGCGTACGCGCTCGTGTCGGCGGCCGGTGGGCTCTCGCTCGCCGCGATCGCGACGGGCACGGCGCGCGTCGGTGAGGGCAGCGCGGCGCTCGCGCACTCGGGAGGCGCCTTCGGGACGCTCCTCGGCGGGCTCACGGAGCTCTTCGTCGAGGGCACCACCGGGACCCCGCCCCGCCGCGGCATGGGCGTCGGTGCCGGCGCGGGCGTGCTCGCGGCCGGCGCGCTGGGCTTGCATCTCGACCCCTCCGCCGCGCGCGTGTTGCTCGTCGATCTCGGCGCGAGCTTGGGCGCGCTCACGGGCGCCGCGGCCGCGAGCCCGCTCCTCCTCGTCGATCCCACCGCCGATCAGCCGACGCGGACGCGCCTGTGGCTCGCGGGCATCGCGGCCGGCACGGTCGCGGGGGGCGCGATCGCGCTCTGGGCCACGCGGTCGACCGAGCCCAAGCCCAACGCGGAGCAGTGGGCCCCCGCGGTCGGGCTCGTCGAGGTGACGGAGCTCGGGCCCGTGTTCGGAGCGGCACTGCGCGGCACATGGTAAGCCCTCGGCGGCCGCGCGCAGGCGGCTCGCCATGGACGAGCAGGACCCGAAGCAGCCGCTCACGCGAATCCACGTCGGTCCCACCGATCGCCAGCTTCGCGTCGATCAGCTCGTGGCGCGCGCTCTCGGCGTGAGCCGGCGTACGGCCGCGGCGCTCTGCGCGGCAGGAAGCGTCCGCTCGAGAGGGCGCGCCGTCGGAAAGGGCGAGCGCGCGGACGCTTTCGACGAGCTCTCCGTCGTGCTCCCGGAGACCGAGGACGTCGTGCCCGAGCCCGAGCTCCCGCTCCCGGTCCGGCTCGAACGGCCCGACCTCGTCGTGGTCAGCAAGCCCGCGGGGATGCCCACGGTTCCGATTGCGCCGGGTGAGCGCGGGACGCTCGCGGCCGCGCTGCTCGCGCGCTACCCGGAAATCGCCGGTATCGGACATCGGCAGCGCGAGCCGGGCGTCATCCACCGGCTCGACACCCTCACCTCCGGGCTCGTCATCGCCGCCCGAACCCGCGAGTCGTTCGAGCGCCTCACGCGCGCTTTGCGAAGCGGGACGATTGAAAAACGCTACCTCGCCGTGGTGAGCGCGGGGCTCCCTGCGACGGGAGTCATCACGCTTCCTCTCGCGCCCGATCCGAAATCGCGTCATCGAGTGCGGGTCGCCGAGGGCCGCACGGGCTATCAGCGAGAGGCGGAGACTCGATACCGCGTGCTCCGCGAAGGCAGCGGCTACGCGCTCGTCGAGCTCGAAGCGCATCGGGCCTTTCGCCACCAAGTGCGCGCCCACTTGTCGGCGATCGGCCACCCGATCGTCGGCGATCGCGTGTACGGGGGGCCCGTCGACGCGCGCCTCGCGGAGCGCCACGCCCTGCACGCGAGCTACGCCGCGTGGGCAGGCGATGCGACTCGAAGCTTCGCTGTCACGGATCCGGTGCCGCTCGAGTTCCTCGCGCTCCTCCGCGACCCCTTCGACGCGGGCTCCGCGAGCTGACGCGCCAGCGCGAGCACGAGATCCGCGATCCCCGCAGGGGTCGGGAGCACAGGCCGCACGATGGCGACCCGCTCGTCGCCGTCGCGTCCGCGCTGGAACGCGACGCGCGGCGCGAGCGCCGCGTGACAGGCGGATCCCTCCCGCGCGCGCACCAGCACGAACGGCAGCGACAGCGAGCCCGCCGCCGTCATCCCGTGCTCGAGCCCGATCTCGATGCCCGACAACCCCGGGCGGGACGCGGTGAGGCGCACCATCAACCGGAGCTCGTCGAACGCGGCGCCTCCCTCCGGAATCCGCGCGAACGGCACGACCCGGAACCCCACGCCGCGCAGCGCCCGCGCGAACGCGGGCAGGCGCGCGGAAGCGATCGCCGCGCGCGCCGGCGGCAGGTGGACACGGCGTCCCGTCCCGAACACCGGCAAGAGGCAAACGCCGCCGAGCGCGAGGCACGCCCCGTGATACGGCGACGCGGCGTGCACGAGCCCCGCGACGGCAAGCAGCACCCCGAGCGCCCCGGCGAACACGAGCGCGCCGGCGCGGCTCCCGAGATCCAGCGGAGCCCCGGCGAATCGCGTGCGGACCTTCCGGAACGCGTCCTCGTCACGCAGCGGGAGCCAGTGACCGGGACCGCGAGGCACGACCCGGGCGCGAGCCGGCAAGATCCACGCGGGGATCATGCCCGCGAGGAGCAACACCGCGGCGAGCGTCGGGTGCTCGGCGTCGCTGGCGAGCGCCGTCGCCGACGCCACGAGCGCCCCCGCGAGCGCGGCGCGCACGCCGATCGGAAGCGGAAGGACCGCGCGCGGAAGCGCGTCTGCCGCCTGCGCGTCGCGAGCGAACAGGCGCCACTTGAGGAGCACGAGCCCGCCATAGCCGAGCGCGACCCCGAGGAGCACGAGCACCCAGGCAAGGCGCGCCTCCGGGTGCTCCGGCAACGGCAGCACGCGCGGCGACGCCGGTGCGTTTTCGGGCGTCGCCTCGACCAGGGACGGGAAGAGCGCGGCGTCGGCCAACACGCGCCACACCGCGGGCTCACCGCGCGCGATGTGTGGGCGCACGAGCTCGATGACGTGCCGCCCGTCTTCTTCCCCAACGCGCGAGACGTAGACGCCGCCCAGCACGGACGCTTCCTCGGGATCGTCGAGCGCCGGCAACCGCGGCGGCGCGCTCCCCTTGGGGAGCCGGAAGCTCACCCTGGCGACGTCGATGCCCTCGCGGAAGCGCGGCCCCACCCACTCGATCACGGCCCGCTTGCCGCGGAGCCGGAGCTGTCCGCGCTCTGCGAGGTTCGTCGTGTACCGAAACCGGAGGACGTGGCTCCCGGTGCGAAGCCCGCGTCCGCGCGGGAGCTCGAAGCGCAGCGCGCCCTCCTTGCTCCGGACGAGGGTGGCCGGAACGGGAGCGGGGACCCCGTAGCGCACCACGGGGACCGCCTGCGCGCCGGGCAGCGCCTCGAAGTCCCCCTCCACGCCATCGAGCTCGAACGCTTGGAGCGGGCCGCCGCGAACCCCGAGCTCGACCGTGTGCTCTACCGTCGCACGCCCGTCGGGCATCACCTCGACGACGGCTGCGTGCCCACTCACCCGGGTTACCGTCCAGGCGGCGTGGGCCGCCGTCGCCCAGCTCAACAGCGCGAGCGCAGCGAGCAGGCGAATCCAGAGGCCAGCCATATGCGACTCCTGCGTACACCCCCGTACTTGGGGGGGCCAAGTTCCCCGGACCCGCGGGAGCGCGTCGGTCACGGCGACGAGGCGGGCTGCTCCGTTTCACTCGCGAGCATCACGATGAGCGCGCCCGCATCGCTGATCGTGCCGGCGGGGATCCTCGTGCGACCGTGGAGCCGAACCCCTTCACCGGAAGGCTCCGCACGGACGGTCGAGACCAGGGGCGTCCGGCCTCCCTGCGGCAACTTCGAAAGGAGCGCCGAGAGCTCCGCCGGGGCGGCCTTTCCCGCGAACGGGAGCCAGCGCAAGAGCTCGGGCAGCGTCCAGAACGATCCCGACCAACTGCTGGTCGAGCGCAGGGCTTGCAGCTCGGGGAGCTGCCCGAGGGTCTTCGGCGCGGCGCCGCGCGCGAGCACCACGGTGTCGAGCGCGCCGCGCACGTCGGCGGCCAGCGCAAGGACCGTGCGCGCGCCGGCGGGGCCCCCCACGAGCGGGAGCTTGGCCGGTTTGCCCGGTGCTTTGCGCTCCGGTTTCGGGGTCGCCTTCTCGTTGACGGGCGCCCCCGGGCGCTCTTTCCACACGGCGTCGACGAGCGTGGCCGGGACCTCGATGGTGTACACGGTCGCGCGCGCCTCGAACGGCGCGGCACGCGCGATACGGCTCCGTATCTTCGGCACCATGGTGGCTTCGAGGCCGTGTCGCTCCTTCAGCCACGCGAGGAACGCGCGATCGCCGAGCACCTTCGCCAGATCGCCGAGCCACTTCGTGATCCGGTCGGCGCGCTGCTCGGAGAAGCCGAGGTAGTAGCCGACGGCTTGCACGAGGCGCGCGCTCGCGTCGTCACCCGTTGGCGCTTTCTCGGGCTGACCCGAGACGTACGCGTAGCTCGAGTAGACGCGCGGATATCCCTCGACGAGCTCGCGGATGCGCTTTCTGCTGTCCGCCCCGAGCTTCTCGCGTTCGAGGTGCGCATCGACGAGCTCCGCGACGGCGAGGGCGATCTTCTCGAGCCGCGCTCCTCCGGCAGCGGTGAAGTAGCCGCCCGAGCTCGCGGAGGCGGGTAGCCGGAAGAAGTCGTCCGGTGCCGGACGCGAGCGCTCGTTCGCCTCGCGCACGATCTGACCGATGACGGAGCCCGTGCCCGCGAGGGAGAGCGCGTAGTCGATATCGAGCGCGCGCGCGGATTCGTCGAGCCGCGCCGAGAGCTCGACGCGATCGAGCTCGAGCGCGAGCGCCTGCGCCTCGTCGGCAATGCCGTAGACGACCTCGGAGAGCGCGCGATCCACGCGCGCATCGTCCGTGCCGATCTTGCGAAGCAAGAGCCCCGCCATCACGCGGAGCGACTGGATTTGATCGCGATAGCGCGCGCGCACGGGCTCTGCCCGGACCTCGAAGTGCACCTCGTTCGAAGCGAACACTTCGCTCGGCAGGCCGCGCGTCGCGTAGGGCAGGAGCGTTTCGACCTCGCGCCAGGCCCCCCCACACACCAGGCGCGCCGGCGTCGGGCCCAGCGCGGCGGAGACGGCGCACACCATCTCCTCGTCCACCGAGACACGGTGAATGCCCGGAGCCACCTCCGAGACGCGGTAGCCGCGCTGCTCGGCGAACGCGAGCGCGCCCTCGGGCGACGGAACGCCCGCCGAAAGGACGAGCAGCGGCTCGAGCTCGCTGGCGCTCGACTCGGGGTCGATCACCGCCGCCAGCTCCAACGGGGCGTCCCAGCTCACCACCGGGCCGAGCTCCCGGAGCTCGTCCGGCAGCACGGTGTCGAGGGGCACGGGAACGCCCGCCCAGCGCGCCAGGGTATCGACCAGCACGCGCGGACGCGCGACGCGCCCCACCATCACGAGATCCCGCGGGGCCGGCACGGGCGATAGATCCGGCGCGCGGCTGGCGCTGCTCGCGGGATCCACCGAGACCGGCGCGGCGGGCGTCTCGCCGGCGGGGCGCGGGGCGCGGCGCGGGGGGGCGCGGCGGGGGGCGGGGCGGGGGCGATCAGCGCGCAACGGCAAGCAGCCCTGAGCCCCCGACTCTACACGGACCAGCTCCGCGACAAAGCTTTCGGGGTCCGGGGCGAAATCCGCCCCACCGCGCCGGACGGCCTCCGACGAGACGGGTGGGCAGGCATCCGAGCCCTACCCACCCCGCAGACCGACGCCGCGCTCGCCGTTGCGAAGCTGGCGCATTCGCGCGGGGGCTCACGCTGGAACGCCGATCAGTCTGACCGATCGGCGTTCCAGCCCTTTCCCGCAGGCGCCTCGCGCCGCCCCCGGTGAGGCTCCGCCGGATTCACTCCGGCGGAGCGGGGGCCGCGCCCGGGTTGGGAAAGCTGCGCTCGCAACGTTCGCCCGGCG
>CAYYWA010000182.1:0-11371 GCA_964475255.1 uncultured Sorangium sp. | reverse complement strand
GGGCCCCCCCCTAATCCAATTCTATCCCTTCCGGGGGGGTGGGGCGGCGCGAGCCGCCCCTACGAAACAAGGCTAGAACGCCGATCGGTCGAACTGATCGCCGTTCTAGGAAGGACGAAATCTAGGTTAAGGACGCGGGATGTCGTTCGCCGGGATCGTCGGATTCGGACACCGCACCGCCCTGCTCGCGCTCGCCGTGACCGCGACGGCGTGCGCGGGAGGCCCCGTGCGCGAGCGACCCGCCGAGGGCCCGTCCCGGACTCCGACGCCCCAAGAAGCTCCGAGGAAAGCTGGCGAAAAAGCGCGGCTCGGGGCGGAGCAACGCACTGCGCCGCAGCTCGGGCCGGTCACCACGTTGGACGCGCCCGTCATCGTGGAGGGGGCCGCACCGGACGGGAGCTGGGTCGCCGTCTGCGAGGCAAGTCGGGACACCGACGGCAACGGGCGGCTCGCGATCAGCGTGGGACCTCGCGGGGAGCTCCGCGGCGATCGGCTCGAACGCTCGCTCCGGCTGTCGAACGGGAGGGTCCTGCCGATCGACGATCTGCTCGCGACGTCTGCCGACGGCCGCTGGGTGGTCGTGCGTCGTGCGAACGCAGTGGAGCTTTTCGATACCAGTGAAGGGGCGCTGCTCGCGTTGGACGACGGCGTCGATGCGCGGCGCACCGAGCCCACCCGCACCGCGCACAGAACTCTGGTATTCCGAGACGGCGCGCTCCTGTACGTGCGCGAGCGCGGTCGCGAGCACGTCGTCGTCGAGCGCTCGCTCGAGACGGGGACGGAGCGCGTCGTGTACTCGGCTCGCGAACCCGTCGTGCGCGTGACCGCGGACGCCTTCGGGGCCGTCGATGTCGTCGAGCTCGCCGGCCCCGATCGCAACGGGAACGGCCGCTTCGACTGGGCGTTTCCCCCGAGCGCCGATCCGCTTCCGTGCGGCGGCCCGATCACGACGGTGGCGGCGGCGCGCGCGAAATCGGATCCGACGATTCACGTCGTCGTACCGCGCGACGGAGGGAGCCCTCGCCGTCTCGACGATCTGGCCGTCGTCTTCGGGACGAGCCTCGTGCGCCGAAGCGCCGACGGCGCGCTCTTCGTGGATGACGGGAGCACGACTCGAAAGCTCGCGGATGCTGCGTGCAAGGGACGGCTCGTCCTCACCGATCCGTTCCACGAGCTCTTCCTGCTCGGCTGCGCGATCCCGAAGCGCCCGCTGCGACTCGGTGTCGAGCTCGTCACCCAAACCGAGCGGCGCTCGCTCGACATCGACGTCGCGGACCTCGCGCTCGACGAGCCGGCGCGACGGCAGGAACGTCTCGTGCCGCTCTATCCCGGAGCCGACACCGTGCTCTTCGACACGGAGCAGCAAGCGCTGCACTGGCTCGAGCGGCGCGATCAGGTGCTCGGCTGGAGGGGAGCGCACGCGCTCGTCCGCCGTGGGCGGAACCTGTTCCTGTTCGATGCAGACACTGCAGCCCTGCGCGCGCTTCCAGGAAAACTCGAGCGTTTCGCGGACGTGACAGCGACCGGCCGAATGGTCCACGTGAGCCCCGTCGTCGTCGATCTCGAAAAGGGACGGGTGCTCGGCAGCGCTCCCGGCCACGTGCTCGCGGTCGCGCTCTCGGGCGCGGTGCTCACCGCGACGCGGGCAGCGACGGCGCACGAGCTCGCGCGCGGCCCGCTGTTCTGGAAATTGCCGCGATGAGCCTTGCGCCAAGGGGACCCGACGTGTGCTAGAGAACGCACGCCCGCCCGGCGCGGTGCCGGACGCATGGAGCGAACGGACGATTAGGAAATGGCGACTCGGATTGCGATCAACGGGTTTGGAAGAATCGGTCGATTGGTCTTCCGCGCCCTCTACACCCAGGGGCGCTTCGGGAAGGACGTCGACGTCGTCGCGGTCGGCGACATCGTGCCGGCGGACAATCTGGCGTACTTGCTCAAGTACGATTCCACGCAGGGCAAGTTCGAGGGCAGCGTCGACTCGAAGAAGTCGTCGGCGGATCGCTCGGACCCCGACGTTTTGGTGATCGACGGCAAGGAAATCCGCGTCGTCAGCGCGAAGACGCCGGCCGAGCTTCCGTGGAAGGACCTCGGCGTCGACGTGGTGCTGGAGTGCACGGGCCTGTTCGTCGACAAGGAGAAGGCCAGCGGCCATCTCGCGGCCGGCGCGAAGAAGGTGATGATCTCGGCCCCCGGCAAGAACGAGGACATCACCGTGGTGATGGGCGTCAACCACGAGAGCTACGACCCGGCCAAGCACCACATCGTGTCGAACGCGAGCTGCACCACGAACTGTCTCGCGCCGGTCGTGCACGTGCTGCTCAAGGAAGGCTTCGGCCTGGCCGAGGGCCTGATGACGACGGTGCACGCCTACACGGCGACGCAGAAGACCGTCGACGGCCCGTCGAAGAAGGACTGGAAGGGCGGGCGCAGCGCCGCCATCAACATCATCCCCTCGTCTACGGGCGCGGCGAAGGCCGTGGGCCTCGTGCTGCCGCAGGTGAAGGGCAAGCTCACCGGCATGTCGTTCCGCGTGCCGACGCCGACCGTCTCGGTGGTGGACCTCACCTTCAAGACCGAGAAGGCGACGAGCCTCAAGGAGATCAACGCCGCGATGAAGGCGGCGAGCGAGAGCTACCTCCGCGGCATCCTCGGCTACACGGAGGAGCAGGTCGTCTCCGCCGACTTCATCCACGACGCGCGTTCGAGCATCTACGATGCCGGCTCGTCGATCGAGCTCAACAGCAACTTCTTCAAGCTCGTGAGCTGGTACGACAACGAGTGGGGCTACTCGAACCGCTGCGTCGACCTGCTCACTCACATGATCAAGAAGGGGCTCTGAGCCCCACCTGCCTCGGGCCGGGGCCGCGCCGCGCGGTTCCCGGCCCTGGCCTCCTCGCCGAGCCGGGCACGCGGTCAACGCGGTGAGCGGTCCGAGACCGGCGGCCCGCGCGAGGCTCAAGATACCGCGGACCATGGACGTTCTCTCCGAGCTCGAGCGGCGGAACCTCGCGTACCAGCAGACCAACGCGGCCGGGCTCCGCGAGCACCTCGGCGCGTCGCGCTCGCTCTACTGCGGGTTCGATCCGACGGCGCCGTCTCTCACCGTCGGGCACCTCGTGCCGATGCTCGTGCTGGCTCGCTTCCAGCGCGCCGGGCACCGACCCGTCGCTCTGGTCGGCGGCGCGACGGCGCTCATCGGCGATCCCTCGGGCAAGAGCTCCGAGCGGCCGTTTCTCTCGCGCGAAGAAGTCGGCGCGAACGTGGAAGCCCTCCGCCCGATCTTCGAGCGCGTGCTCGATTTCTCCGGCTCGTATGCCGCCACCGTCGTGAACAACGCGGACTGGCTCGGCGAGCTCACCTTCCTCGAGGTCCTCCGCGACGTCGGCAAACACTTCTCGGTCAACATGATGATCCAGAAGGAGTCGGTGCGGGAGCGGCTCGAGAACCGCGAGCAAGGGATCAGCTACACGGAGTTCAGCTATCTCCTGCTCCAGGCCATGGATTTCCGACACCTGTTCGACACACGGGGCGTCACGCTCCAGGTCGCAGGGTCCGACCAGTGGGGCAACATCGTCGCCGGCGTGGATCTCGTGCGCCGGACGCGCCGGGTCGAGGTGTTCGGGCTCACCTCGCCGCTGCTCACCAAGGCCGACGGCGGCAAGTTCGGAAAGACGGAATCCGGCGCCGTGTGGCTGACGCCCGAGCGCACGTCTCCCTACGCGTTCTACCAGTTCTGGCTGAACACGGCGGACGCCGACGTCGAACGCTACCTGCTCACTTTCACGTTCCTCGAGGTCGAGCGCATTCGCGCGCTCTGCGAGGAGCAAGCCCGCGATCCCGGCAAACGCCTCGCGCAGCGCACGCTCGCCGCCCACGTCACCGAGCTCGTCCACGGGCCGACCGCGCGCGCCCAGGCCGAAGCGACGACCGAGGCGCTCTTTTCCGGAGACGTTCGCGCTCTTCCCCTGCGCGCCCTCGAGGAGGCGTTCCAGAACGTGCCCTCGGCGGTGCTCTCGGCCGCGTCGCTCGCCACGGGTGTCCCGCTGGTCGACGTGCTCGTCTCCGCCGAGGTCGTGAAGAGCAAGCGTGAGGCGCGCGAGCTGTTGTCGTCGGGCGCCATCCTCGTCAACGGCGAACGCGGCACGCTCGAAACGACGGTCACCCGCGACTCCCTGCTTCACGGCGAGCTGCTCCTCATTCGCCGCGGCAAGAAGCACTGGCACGTCGTCCGAGCCGAGCGCTAGGCCTTCACGCTAGATGCGGCTCCGCCGGGCTCACTGCGGCGGAGCGGGGGCTGTGCCCCCGCTGGGAAAGAGAGAGTGCCGGTGCTTCGGAGCAGCACCTCGGCGAAGCCGCGATACGTTTTGGAGTTGGGGTCCCAAAACCTGGGAGTAGGCCTTGCCGGAATCACTCCCGCGGAGCGGGGGCTACGCCCCCGCTGGGAGCTTGCGTTCGCAAGGTTCGAAACGCGGCGCGCGGCTCAGTCCCCGGGGGGCTTCGGCGGGTATACGCCCGCGGCACGAGCGCGCTCGCAGCCGCGCTTGACGCCGGTGTCGCCTTCTTCGGTGCGCACGACCTTGAACTCGACGCGGCGGTTCTTCTCCCACGCAACCGGGTTCGAGGCCTCGTCGAGCGGACAGTACTCGCCGTAACCCTGAGAGATGAGGCGGTTCGGGCTGATGCCCCGAGCCCGGAGCGCTTGCATCACGCTCGCCGCGCGCGCCCGCGTGAGGCGGAGGTTGTACTCGTCGCTCGCGCGTTCGTCGGCGTGGCCACCGACCTCGACGATCAGGAATTCCGGGTGGCCCTTCAGCGTGGCCGCCACCGCGTCGAGGATTGCGTTCGACTGCGGCAGGATCTTGGCGCTGCCCGTCTCGAACTGCACCTTCTCGAGGATCAGGATGTCGCTGCCCTCGATGATGACCTTGCCCTTGTCGGGGCAGCCGTCCTCGTCCTCGAAGCCGTTGTACGTCTCGGGCTCGTTCGGGCAGCGGTCCTTGACGTCCGGGATGCGATCGCGGTCGTTGTCCGGCTCGGGGCAGCCGTCCTCGTCCTCGAAGCCGTCGCGATCCTCCGGATCGTTCGGACACTGATCCTCGACGTCGGGGATGCCGTCTTTGTCGTTGTCCGGATCTGGACAACCGTCCTCGTCCTCGAAGCCGTCGCGATCCTCGGGAACGTCCGGGCACTTGTCCTTCGAGTCGGGAATGCCGTCGCCATCGCGATCGCCGTCCCGGTTGCCCTCGGGGCAGCCGTCCTCGTCGCGATCGCCGTCGCGATCTTCGGGGACGTTCGGGCAGCGATCATCGACGTCGAGGATGCCGTCGTTGTCGTTGTCGGGCTCGGGGCACCCATCGCCGTCCTGGAACCCGTCGAAGTCCTCCGGCTCGTCGGGGCACTGGTCCTGATCGTCCTTGTATCCGTCACCGTCGCGGTCACCGATCGACGGCTCGAACACGAAGCCGAGCACGAGCCGGACGTCCGCGGCCTCGAAGCCGCGCGAGTGGATGCGGCTGCCGCCGCCCATCATCAAGTAGCTGTTCTGCTCGATGAAGAGCTTGATGCCGCCGATGTACTCCTGCGAAAGCTTCTGCTTGCTCGCCGCGTCGCCGTCGAGCAGGTACGAGCCGTACCCTTCGGCGACGAGATCGAGCGCGTCGAGCACACGGTAGGAGAGACCGAGACCGAAGGTGGCGAGATTGCCGTACTCGAACCTTCCCTCCTCGAGCTGCGGCTGCCCCGTGAGATCGTCGCCGAATCGCGGGTTCTTGCCGGTGTGCCCGCGGTAGCCGACGTTGAGGCCCACGTGGAAGCGGCGCAGCGAGCCGAAGTGATTTTCGACGACGAGCGAGGGCCAGTACCAAAACCCGGGGTCGGCACCGAGGTCGCGCGGCGCATCCCCGAACGGGATGCCCGCCTGCACGACGGCGGCCACGCCGATACCGCGGTCGACGCGCGTGAGGCGCAGCTTGCCGTGAACGTTGATGCCGGCAATCTTCTGCGCGTCGAGTCTTTGGGAGTTGTACAGGTCTCCCGTAGGGCCTATCTGGTAAGCGTGGTCGCCCGTCATCAGGATCACGGGGATGGAGATCCCGACGACACCGATGTTGGCGACACCGTAGTTGAAGCCGAAGGTGCCCTGGAACGAGTTCTCGACGAGCGCCGGCACCCCCGTGCCGGACTGCCCGTCCAAGATCATGCAGTTTTCATCCTCGCAAGTCCCATCCGGATTCATCGGATCCGGATCGGCGGCGAGCGGGACGCGGCTCGCGCGCGTGCGCAGCAGATTGCGGCCGTAGTCGAGGATCAGCCCGAAGCTGATGTCGCCGCTCCCGAGGATGTCGGTGCCGTTGACCGAGAAAAACCCCTTCGAATCCACGGCGGGCCGGAACAGGTGGGTATCCATGCCCGCACCGTTGGACTCGGGCACACGCTGTTCGGCGGGCACCTGCGCGCCCGCATCGGGCGAGAGCAGCGAGAGCACTGCGAGCACCCCGACCGCCCCTCCCCAGGCCGAAACCCGACGTCCGGTCAAGACCGTCCTCATACCGCAGGACCCTTTCTCGTAAGCCAAAAACCTGTGAAAATGCGGAAGGGTAGCGCGGCTCACGCTAGCACCAGCCAAAATCCGATGTCAACGAAGGTTTCGCCCACATTCGCGTGGAGAAAGCGCGCATGATGGGTGCACGTTCGCGCTCCGGTCGCGCGCCACGCGGTCCATGGAAACGCGTTCGCATTTCCGCGCTCGCTCTGTTGCTCGTGCTGGGCGCGCACGACGCGCGCGCCGACGAGGGGCTCGCGGGCCGTTGGTCGGCGACGCCGCTTCGCGCGATCTGGAACGTCGGTGACTGGGGCGCGGCATGCGGTCCACGTCCGAGCGGCGGGGAGGAGCCATCCGCGAGCGTGACGGTCTCTGTGCGTGAGGGTGAGCTCCATTTCGAGGGGCTGGGGCGCCCCTTCTCGACCGCCGAGTGTTGGGAGCAGTATCCCGGTCTCGGGCGCGCGACGCACTCGCGCAGTGCGCGGAGCTGGCGAACGGTGTGCAAGACGCCACCGGGCGATTCGCGTCAGGCCACGCTCGTGACGACCGTCACGGCGACGGACGCTCGCATCGCGTTCGACGAGACCGGGCAGTACCAGTTCGTGATTCGAGGGCAGAACTGCACGGCGAGCGTGCGCCGGACGCGCGTGTTCCAGCGCATTCCGACGGAGTCGACGGCGCCGGCCGCCGAGCCCTCCGCCGGGCGCCCCGTCCGCGAACCGCGGTGTGCCCAGGTAGGGCTCCCCGAACGGCTCGAGGTGCGGCCCAAGCGCAAGCTGATGCGTCCAGGGGAAACTTTCACGTTTCGCGCCACGGTCGTGGACGCGGCGGGCTGCTCGGTGGGCGTCGCGCCGGTGTTTCGTGCCCTGCAAAATCCCGCGCACGTCACCATCGAACGCGGCGGCCGCGTGCGCGTCGCGGACACCGCTCCCGAGTCGGAGGTGCGCCTGCGCGCGAGCGTCGGCGACCGCTCCGTCGACGTCCTCGTCGAGATCGCCTCGAAGGAGCGGTACGAGGCGCTCTTGAACCAAGGCGAGTTCGACGCTCGGGGCGAGTCCGCGGACGCCGCCGTGACGCGCATCGCGTCAAGCTCGCTCGGAGCGCGGTCGAGCGTGGCGCTCGACGACGCGACACCGAGACGAACCCGTGTCGTCGCGATCATCGGTGCGCTCTCGTTGGCCTCGGGGCTCGTCGGGCTGTGGCTCGTGCGCCGCGCTCGCAAGCGGGCCGCGACGGCTGTCGCTCCCGACGACGCGCCCGCGCCGGACTCGAGGGCGAAGCCGAAGACGCGGGACGCGCTCCCGCGGGTCTGTCCGACGTGTCGTGAGGAGTACCCGCCGGGTACGCGATTCTGCGCATCGGACGGGAATCGGTTGGTCGATCTCGTCCCGGCGACGACGTTCGGCCCCCAAGGAGGGATCTGTCCGGCATGCGGCCAGGGTTACGACCCCGGAATCGCGACGTGTCCGCGCGACGGCGAATCGCTCGTCCCCGCCGCGGTATTCGCGGAGAATCGGCGTCGAAAGAAGGGCATCCGCAAGATTTGCCCCCTCTGCGGAGTGCAATACGCGCCGGACAGCCAATTCTGCGGGAACTGTGGGGCCGCCCTCGTCCCCGTCAATTGATGGCGGGGCTGCATTTCCGCGAGGAGCGGCCGTGGATCGACCAGACGGGTCGTTCAGCCACGCGGGATCCGCCCCCAACGTCCAAGGTTTTTGCTAAGGTCGCGGCGTCTCCGGTTTCCATTGCGAGTCGAAGGGCGGCCGTCGGCCGCGGCACCCGGTGGTTCGCTTCGACGCCACGCGACCGGGAGGAACGATGAAGATAACGTGTGAGTCGTGCGGAGCGAAGTATACGATCGCTGACGACAAGGTCGTCGGCCGTAAGGTCAAGATCCGCTGCAAGGGGTGTGGCACCCCGATCGTCGTCGACGGTCAGAAGTCGGCGGACGCTCCCGACTCGGCTGCACACGCGCCGATCGCGCCCGGAACGCCGGAGGGCGCTCAACGCGACACCGAGTGGTCGGTGAACCTGAGCGACACCGATCAGCGCACGATGTCGACGCAAGAGCTCGTCGACGGGTGGAAGGCCGGGACCGTCACGGCCGACGCCTATGTCTGGAAAGAGGGGATGGCGGACTGGGTGCCCCTGCTCGAGTGCGGCGAGCTCGCGATGCTGCTCGGCTCGGACCCCCGCGTCTCGTCCCCCTCGGGGGAGGCGGGGGCGGTGGTTTCGTCCGCGGACCCCATCGCGGCGAGCTCCTCGCAGCCCGCCACGCCGTTCGCATTCTCTGCCGAGACCCAGGACCCCGGGACACCGACTCCGGGCGCCAACGGCGCGGCCGCTCCCGACTCCAAGAATGGTGCTCAGGGCGCTCGGCTGTCCGGCGGCGGGGACCTCGCGACGAGCGTGAGGACGAGCCGACCGCCGGCGCGCGCCATCACTCCCGCCCATCAGCGCGCGGCGGCGAAACAGGAGGGTGGAGCGCGGGCGACCGCCGCACGGGTTGCGGGGGCGCGCGCACAAGGCGCGGATTTGTTCGCGGGCGTGGAGAGCGCCGGCGCCGAGATCGACATCCCGGTGAGCGTGCCCGCGCTGCCGCAGGCTGGAACCACGCCCTACGACGATCGACCGACGGGCGCGCGCAACGAAAACTCGGTCCTCTTCTCGCTCGATGCTCTGAAGGCCCAGGGCTCGACGCCCTCGCCGCGCTCGGAGCGCTCGGCGAACAACGAGGATCCGTTCGGAATGTCGAGCGGGGGCATGGCGGCGTTGGGCGGAGGCAACCCGCTCTTCACCCTCGCGGACAACCAGCGGCTGATCTCCGCGCCGCCGCCGCCCGAGCCGCCGCCGCGGGCGGTGGAAGCCGTTGCCAGCGCTCCCCCTCCGGGCACGGTCGCGCTCAGCAAGAAGACGCTGCTCAGCATCGTGGGCGGCGGGCTCGCGCTCGTCTTGCTGGTGGGTGTCGGCATCGGCGCGGCGCTCGGCGGCGACGACGACAAGGCGGAGAAGGCCGAAGTCGCGGCCGAGGGCGCGGAGAAGACCGACAAGGCGGACACCGCCGACGCGACGGACAAGGCCGACAAGCCCAAAGAGGACGACGACAAGCCAGCCGCTGGCGCCGACGAGGCCGAAAAGGCCGAAGCGCCGTCGAGCGAAAAATCCGACGAGAGCAGCAAGGACGAGAAAGCGGAAGAGGAGAGCGACGAGGACGACGACAAGAAGGCCGACTCCGGCAAGTCCTCGACCAAGAAGGTCTCGAGCAGCAAGCCCGCACCGAAAAAGGTCACGAGCAAGAGCACCAAAGAGACGACCGCGAAGGCGACTCAGCCGTTCAATCGCAACGCGGCGGTCGCGGCGCTCAGCAAGGCCGCCTCTCAAGCGCGGAGCTGCAAGAAGTCGGGCGGTCCGACGGGCACCGGAAAGGTCACCCTCACCTTCGCCAACAGCGGTCGCGTGACCTCGGCCACCGTCAACGGGGCGCCGTTCGCGGGGACCTCCGTGGGCGGATGTGTCGCCTCGGTGTTCCGCAAGGCGAAGGTGCCGGCCTTCACGGGCAACCCCGTGCGCGTGTCGAAGAGCTTCACCGTCAAGTAGTCGACTCGCGCGCACCGAACCCGCGACCGGGAGGGGGACTCCAAGTGCGCGCTATTCTCGCGGTTTTGGCAAATCGACGGGCGACTTTGGGGGGTGTAGCCCTCGATTTGTTTCGCAAAAATCAGCGTGCCTCGTCGAGGCCTGGGCTCGTTACCCCCTAGACATTGCGGTCCGGCCTCACGTACGGTCCCCGTGCGGAGACCGGACTACACCGGCATGGCTACCGGCGGGACTCCGCCGCTTGTGTGCTCTTGGAGGAATTTCCTGATGCGACGTCCTAGTGCGAAGACCGTTGGAAGCTTGAGTGCGGCAGCCCTCCTGGGTGGAGCGCTGTTCGCAGTAGCGTGCTCGGGCGGCGATCCCGCCGACCCCGATCCGGGGACCGGTGGTACCCCGGGACAGGGGGGCAGCGTCGGAGCCTCGGGCAGCGGCGGCAGCGGCGGCACCAGCGGCAGCACGGCTCAGGGAGGCGCTCCGGTCGCCGGCGGCGGCTCGGGCGGCGACAATGTCGGAGGCGACACGAACCAAGCGGGCAACGGCGGCGGCGGCACCGGTGGCGGGTCGAGCGCCTGCACGCCCGTGGTCGTGGCAGGCGACCTCATCACGGATTTCGAGACCAACTGGGACGCCATGGCCGACGCGGGCAAGGGCCAGTTCAAGAACGAGGGCTACTTCGGCGGCACCTTCACCTATCCGACCTCTGGCTCGGATCCGATTCCGATGTCCGTCGTCGACGGCGGCGCGTGGACGATCTCCGGCGAGATCGGCACCTACTCGGGCTTCGGCATCTGGTTCGATTGCGAGCTCGACGCGACTCAGTTCGCGGGCGTCGAGTTCGACGTGAGCGGCGACGCCGGGCCGTCCGGTGAGCTCAAGTTCCTCGTCCAAACCTCGGCGAACGTCTACGACGAGACGAAGGATCACGACTACTGCATGCCCGCGGATCCGGCGGAGCCGTGGAGCGATTGCGTCAATCCGAGCGTCACGCATACGGTCGGCGCGACGCCGATGAAGGTCAGCGTGACCTGGGACCAGCTGATGAGCGGCAAGCCCCAGGCGGGCGTGAATGCGGCCGAGATCCTGGGTCTGCAGTGGGAGGTTACCTGGCCTCCGCCGGCGGCCCCGTCCGGGACGGGCGGCGCGGGCGGCAGTGAGGGCGCTGCGCCTCCGGTCGACGTCGGTGGTGCCGGCGGCGGCGATGCCGGTGGTGGCGGCACGGACGCGGGCGGC
>CAYYWA010000181.1:10475-11510 GCA_964475255.1 uncultured Sorangium sp. | reverse complement strand
CGGAGGGGATCCGACTGTCGAGGCGATGTCGAAGGGCGCGCGACGGCCGTCAGGAAGACGCGGCGCAGGGGCCGAGCTCCGGGTCGCGCTGACACCCGCGCTCGACGACTCGCACCGAACAGGGAGCGGCCCCACGGCAGGAACCGCTGTTCCTTCGTCGGAGTTCCCGCGTCCGCGTGGCGGCCGTCGCAGTGTGACGTTTCGCCGCACGTCCTCGAACGCCGCGAGCTCGTGGCCGGCTCCGCGCGTCCATGGGTCGAGCTTGTCGCAGGCGAGCATGCGCTCGGCAATGCGCTCGATGTCTTTGGCTGGCTCGAGCCAACGCGCAATGACTCCGCGCTGCGAGGGCCTGCATCGTGGCGCCCTCGCTTTCCGAAAGCACGCTGTTCGACATTTGCGCTCTTGCGAGCACGTGTCGCGTCCCGCCTGGATGGATCGTGAAACGCGACCGCAAGACGGCCGAGGGCGTGCTTTCCGCGGGGCGCGCTCCCTGGGTGCGTTTAGCGGCGGGTGCGGCGAGCGCGTTTGCCGCGAGCGATTTCGGGGGCGAGGGCGTCGAGAAGCGACGAAACTGCGACAACCAGGCGTCTACTTCGGAGAGGGGGCGCGCGTCGACGGCATAGAGGCGGCGGGTGCCCTCGGCGCGTACTGTCGCGAAGCCGTTCTCGCGCAGGACGGTCGTTTCGCAGGGCGTTGCGGGTGCGGCTTCTGGCGACCGCAAGTGCGGTCATGCGCGGGGCCTCGGTGCGGGGCAAGCTCTCCATCGTGAAGCCGGTGCGCCCCGATCGACTGCGTGACGTCATCGACGCCGTGCTCGAGGCCTTGGACGAAGGCCTCGACGGGCCTGCGGTGGCGGCGCGGGCGATGCTGAGCCCGTTTCACTTCCACCGCCTCGTCCGGTCGGGCATCGGCGAGGCGCCTGGGGCCTTCCGGCGCCGGCTGCTGCTCGAGCGCGCCGCGTGGAGCCTCGGGCGGGGGGCGAGCGTCACCGACGCGGCGCTCGACGCGGGCTACGCCGCGGTCGCGGCGTTCTCG
>CAYYWA010000181.1:6485-10465 GCA_964475255.1 uncultured Sorangium sp. | reverse complement strand
CGCCTACGGCGTGCCCCCGAGCCGTTTCGCCGCCGAGCGGCGCGACTTTCGGCTCGCGGCACCGAACGCCATCCACTTTCACCCGCCGGGCGGCTTGCTTTTGCCCGGCGCAACGAGGAGCAAGACCATGGACCTCTCCGATCGGCTCGTGCAGCACGAGCACTGGCACGTGTCCCGCCTGTTGGAGCAGGCGGCAAAGCTCCCCGACGAGGCGCTCGATCGACCCATGCGACCGGGCCTCGTGGTGCACGAATTCGAGGGACCCGAGCCCGATGTGCGCACGATGTTCGAGCGCATCGTGTTCACGAAAGAGGTTTGGACCGCGGCGATCGGCGGCCGCGACATTCCGCCGCGGGAGCCGCGCACGATCGCGGGACTGCGCGCGCGGTGGGACGCGGTGGAGCCGCAGTTCACGGCGCTCGTGCGTCGGATTCGCGATCGCAACGAGTGGGACGACGCGTTCGTCGATGCGCTGTGCACGCCGCCGGTGAGCTTCACCTTCGGGAGTGTGATCGCCCACATCCTCCTCGTGTCGGCGATCCGGAGGCAGACGGTGATCGGGGTGCTGCGCGAGCTCGGGGTCGACAACGTGGAGACCCGCGATCCGATCGAGTGGGAGCGCCTGCTCGCGAGCGGAGGGGCGTCGTGACGGGCCGCGTGCGGGTCTTCATCGCGTGCTCGCTCGACGGCTTCATCGCGGGCCCGAACGACGATCTGTCCTGGCTGCCGCCTCCGGTCGAGGGGGGCGACGACCACGGCTACAGTGAGTTCTTCGCGGGCGTCGGGGCGCTGCTCATGGGGCGGCGCACCTACGACGTCGTCACCACGTTTGCGAGCTGGCCCTACGAAGACCGCCCCGTCCTCGTCGCGACCCGGCGCCCGCTCACGCCAAAGGTTCCCACGGTCCGCCCCGTCCGAGGCTCGATCGCGGAGCTCGTGGCCGAGGCTCGCGCGCTCGCCAAGGGACGCGACGTCTACGTCGACGGTGGAGACGTGATTCGCCAGGCTCTCGACGCCGAGCTCCTCGACGACCTGACCGTGACGATCGTTCCCGTCGTCCTGGGCAACGGGCACCCGCTGTTCGCGGGCGCCACGCGCCGTCACAGCTTCAGCGTCACATCGCACCGGCTGACGCGCGGACTCGTCCAGCTCACGCTCACGCCCGCTCCGCGCAGCTCCTGATTCCGGCCCTGGGTCGCAATCGGACCGAGTGACCCTCGGAGCTCGCGCACGAGCCCAGGCTCTCGACGACGAGTGCGTCAGAGGTGAGTCACCTCCAGGTCGAGCGCCTGGGCGATGAGGTGACGATGGCACTGAGCGGGATTGCGCTCGAAGCAGGTGAGGGCGACGCCCTCGCCGGCCTCGACCCAGGCGCGGATCGTGGCCAGCGCGGCGCCCTGCTGTGGAAGCCACTCGCGCGCGTACTGCGCGAAGAGCGCGTCGAGGTCGGCCTGGGTCTCGAGCTGCTTGCGCTTCTCGGAGGCGATGCCGAGCTCCGGCAGGTGCGCGTAGCGGATGCCGAGGGTTGCGCAGCCTTGGGCGAGCGCGCTCTTCGAGAAGCCCTTCTTGCGGCTGATGGGATTGCGGCGAACATCGACGAGCAGCGTGACGCCGGCGTCGCGCAAAAGCGCGAGGTACTCGGGCTGCGTGCGTCCCTCGTAGCCGATGGTGAAGAGCGGAGGAGCTGTCATGGCTGGGTCTTCGTAGCGCACGCGGGCCGGTTCTTCGGCTACCGTTGCCGCCGCGGAGCTCATGCACGAACCCCGGGATTTTCCGGCCCCGACTCGGCTTGCGCGCCGACTCGGGACCTTCGACGCGGTGGCGATCGGGCTCGGCTCGATGATCGGCGCCGGAGTGTTCGCCGCGTTCGGACCCGCGGCGCGGGCGGCCGGGAATGGGCTCGTGCTCGGGCTCACGCTCGCGCTTTTGGTCGCGTACTGCAACGCGACCTCGTCGGCGCAGCTCGCCGCCCTCTATCCCGAGTCGGGCGGCACGTACGCCTATGGCCGAAGACGCCTCGGTCCGTTCTGGGGCTTCGTCGCGGGGTGGGGCTTCGTGATCGGCAAGCTCGCGAGCTGCGCGGCGATGGCGATGACGTTCGGCAGCTACGCCGCGCCCGCGCTCGCGCGTCCGCTCGCGCTCGGCGCGGTCGGCGCGTTGACGATGGTGAACTACTTCGGGGTGAAGAAGACGGCGCTCGCGACGAAGGTCCTCCTCGCCATCGTGCTCCTCTCGCTCACCGCGGTGGTGGCGGCGGTCTGGCTCGGGGAGGCCGTCGACGCGAGGCGCCTCTGGCCCCTCGAAGGCGCAACTCCGTACGGGGTTATGCAGTCGGCGGGGCTGCTCTTCTTTGCGTTTGCCGGGTACGCGCGCCTCGCCACGCTCGGAGAAGAGGTGATCGAGCCGCAGCGCACCATCCCGCGGGCGATCCCGCTCGCGCTCGGGATCACGTTCGTCGTGTACGCCGCGGTCGCCGTGAGCGCGCTCGCGGGCGCCGGCGCACCGTCGCTTGCACGAGCCACGGCGCCGCTCGCGGTCGCTGTCGAGGCCGGCGAGCTCGCCTGGCTCTCACCGGCGGTGCGCGTCGGCGCCACGGTCGCTTCGCTCGGCGCGTTGCTCTCGCTCATCGTCGGCATCAGCCGGACCACCTTCGCGATGGCCGCGAACCGGGACCTGCCGGGGTTCTTCGCCGCCGTTCATCCCCGGTACCGGGTGCCGCATCGCGCCGAGCTCGCGGTTGGTCTGATCGTCGCCGCCGTCGCCGCTGTCGCCGACATCCGCTCGGCGATCGGTGTGAGCTCGTTCGCCGTGCTCGTGTACTACGCGATCACCAACGCCGCCGCCTGGACGCTTCGCCCCGACGAACGCCGCTGGCCGCGTTTGCTCGCCGGGCTCGGCCTGTTCGGCTGCCTGACGCTCGCGTTCACGCTGCCCCTCGTTTCGGTCGTCGGCGGGGCGCTGCTCCTTGCCCTGGGCGCGCTCGCGTTCCTGCTCCGGCGGGCGTCTTGACGATGCGAGCGCGGGGGGCTGGCGTTGCCTCGTCCCCGCGGAGGATGCTCTCCATCTTCTTTCCCCGGGCGAGCTCATCGACGAGCTTGTCGAGGTAGCGAATCTTTTGCATGAGCGGATCGGCGATGTCTTCCACGCGCACGCCGCAGACGACACCGGTGATCCGCTTGGCGTTCGGGTTCATCCGGGGCGCTTTGGCGAAAAACGTCTCGAAATCGACCTTGGTGTCGATGGCGCGCCGAAGCTGCGCACCACTGTAGCCCGTGAGCCACTCGATGACCGTATCGACCTCTTCCTTCGTGCGCCCCTTCTTCTCTGCCTTCTGCAGATAGAGCGGGTACACGCTGCCGAACGACATCCCGAAGATTCGCGGCTTCTTCTCCATGTGCGCTGGTCTCCGACTACAGCAGGCCTCGGCCTGGATTTCGACCGTCCTCGTCGCGGCGGGGGCGCGTCATGGGATCCAGCCGGGCAGCTTGGATGCCTGCCGAATCCAGCGCGTCAACAGCGCGTCACTGGGCTGGTCGGTCTCGTAGATGTCTACGTAGCGCACCTCGTCGTGCTTGGACTCGCCGGGCGGGAGCGGGCGGAGCGAGGTGCCTCGAAAGAACGCCACTTTGACGTACTTTTTGAAGCAGTGAAAACTGAGAAACCAGCCCTGGCCCTCGATGCCGTAGAAGGGCGAGTTCCACTTCACGGCCTTCCGCACCTTCGGAACCGTGCGCGTGATCAGCGCGTCGAGGCGCCGCCCGACGTCCTGCTTCCAGTCCGGGATCGCCTCGATGTACGCGCGCACGGGAGCCTCGCCCTCGCCCTTTGCGATCTGCGGGTTGTCTCCGCTGAGCAGAGCCGGTTTCCTCGCCGCCTTCTTCCCGACCTTCTTGGGCCTGGCCGGCGCACGACGCGTCTTCTCGTTGGTCGACACCTTGCTCGCGGACGCGGTGCGCGCGGGCGCAGTGCGCGTGGACGCA
>CAYYWA010000181.1:0-6385 GCA_964475255.1 uncultured Sorangium sp. | reverse complement strand
GTGCGCGCGGACGCAGTGCGCGCGGACGCAGTGCGCGCGGACGCAGTGCGCGCGGACGCAGTGCGCGCGGGCCTGGTGCGCGCGGACTCGGTGCGGGAAGGACGTTTCGTTGCTTTGGACGGACGCTTCTTCGCCTGGGTCTTGGCCTTGCCGGGCATGGCCTCACGTTTCACCGTTTGCACCCCGAACGTCAAGCACGGCAACCGCTCCGCCGCGCCGGACACTTCGGGGTCCACCGACCGCTGAGCGGGTGCCACCGGTCGAGGTCGTGGGCTGTTCACGGAGCCTCGGATCACACCACGCGGACGCGCTCGACCGCACCACGCGCCCCCGCTGCTACCGAACCGGCTCGTCTCTACCCGCGCGTTGCGACAGGAGAGCTCTGAACCAAGTTGCGGCAAGAGAGCTCTGAATCAAGGGGTGTACTCGTACAACTCGACCCAGTCGTAGTAGGCGGTGGCTCCGGTGGTTTCGTCCGTTACTGAGCCTGCCCACGCGCTGCTCGACGAGGCCCAGATCGTGAGCAGAACGTTCTGGGGCAGCGTCATCCGCTCGATGTGCCGCGTCCACGTGTGAACGACGGCACCATCGACGCGAAAGCGCGCGCCAGCCGGCGTCCACTCGATCTCGTAGACGTGATAGTCCGAGCTGGCGTCGAACCCGAGCTCCAGCTTCCTCTCGTCGGGAGTCGGTGAAACCGGGGTCGTGACGGGCGGTGTCGTGGGCGGTCCGAGGTACACTTGCGTATTGAACTGCATCTTCTCGGGCGTGGCGCCCAAGCACTCGATATCGAGCTCGTTCCAGTCGTCCGCGGGCCATGGCGTGTAGATGGTGACCAGGGACGAAATCACCGCCGAACCGCGAGCGAACTTGATGCGCGCACGGACCCGCCCATAGGTCAGGGTATCCTTCGACCGCACCTCGGCTCCCAAGAACGGCTTGGGCTTGTTGGAGCTATCCACGGTTCCGTTCGGCGCCTGGAGCAAGCGGAGCACGAGCGCACCGTCCTCGATGGACGCAGTGGTCGGCGAAAAGAGCGCGAGGTTCGAGTCCCACGAGTGGGTCATCAACTGCCAGCGCGTCGAATCCAGCGTGTCGAACTCGTCGCGGAAGAGGAGTGAGAAGTCCCCATCGGTCGGCGGGGAAGGCTCGGAGGGGGCGGGAGCGTTGGCAGCACACGCACCGAGGCCGAGCAGCGCAACCAGCGCGAACATCGAAAATCTTTCCCAACACCGGAACCCGGAGCAGGCTACCGGGACCCGAGTCGACGAGAGCGGCATGCGGCACCAGTGGCCGAATCCTCCCTCGAGCGCATCTCAGTTTTTGCGCTTTCGCGCGGGCAACCCAGGCGGAGCCGTTCGAGCTGCAGCCGCCCGGTAGTCCGCTTCGGCTCGGAAAGGCGCGCTCGGCGCGGGAAGGGACTCTCCCCTCGGACGCCGAGATTCGGGGACGATGCTACGCTGAACGCGACCATGTCGAGCTCGAAGTCGGCGCTCTTCCAGCCGTTCCCGATGCGGCCCGGGATGCGGGCCCAGGCATGGCGCCATCAGCCCGCGTATCGAAGGCCGCGGCATTTCCACGCAGAGCCGGAAGTCAATTTGGTGGTTCGCGGGAGCGCCAAGCTCGGGGTCGGCACCAACGTGTTTGCCCTCGGCCCCGGTGAGCTCGTTCTGCTCCAGCCGGGCCAGGACCATGAGCTCCTGGAGGCGAGCCCCGACCTCGAGTTCTTCGTTTTCGCGCTCCGTCCCGAGCTCGCGGCGCGTCTCGGTGATCGTTCGCGTCGTCCCGCGGGTGGTGTCGGCCAGGTGTCTCCCGGGGAGCGCGCTCGCCTGAGAGAAGAGCTCCGCGCCATCGGGAGCATAGCGGACGCGAACGCCGTCGAGACGTCGATCGTCGGGCTCTTCCAACGCGTCCAGGCTCGCCTGGGGAGGCAACACGTCCTGAGTCGCCGCGCCGTCACGCAGCTGCAAGCCGACCCGAGCGTTTCAGAAGCCGAGCTGGCCGCGCGCCTCAACGCCAACGCGAGCGCCGTGAGCCGGCGCTTTCATGGTGATATCGGCGTGCGGCTCGTCGAATACCGAGCGCGCCTCCGGCTCATGCGCTTCGTGCGTTTGGTCGACAACGGGCAGAGTTTCAGCGAGGCCGCGTTGAACGCCGACTTCGGCAGCTACGCGCAATGCCATCGCATCTTTCAGCGCGTGTTCCGTTGCTCCCCTCAGCGTTACTTCGCCGGCACACGTCGGGAGCTCGACGACAAGCTCGAGCCGACGGAACCATAAGCGAGCGCGGCTGCGCACGTGGCCACGTCGCCCCAGTGCAAGTCGGAGACGGGCAACCATCTCGGAAGGTGATTGCAGCACGATTGATGGTGGAGCCAGGTCTCGCGAAATGGACCGCAGCTCGCATTCTGGTGCACGAGATCGCGGCTTCCCCCGACGAAGAAGCCCGAAACCCTAGGCTCCGTTCGGCAGAAACTCCTTGATGGCCTCGTACCAGACGTTCGCCATGTAGGCGTAGCCTTGGTCGTTCGGGTGTACGCCGTCGGGAGCGAGCGCCGAGGTCGGCATCTTGCTCATGTCCACCAACACGAGGTGTTGACCTTTCGCGATGCGCGCTTGAACGATGCCCGGGATCTTTGCGTTGTAGTTCTTGAGGTCCGCGCTGTCGAAGCTGACGGGGGTGATCTGCGCGACCACGATGAGCGCTTCGGGCGCGGCTTCCACGAGCTTGTCGAGAAGGCCGTCGAGGCGCTCGGCAGTGGTCCCCGGGCTGTCGGTGCTCGTGATGTCGTTGGTGCCAATCATCAACAGAATGATGTTCGGCGGGGTAGACAAAGCCGGGCTCGGAATCAGGCTCGAGATCCCGCCCGAGCCGTATTCGCTGTAGCCGGGGTCGATGGTCCAGCCGGAGCGCCCTTCGTGGTTCTTCGGAAACGGCTTGCCAGCGACTTGATTGGGCCCGCTGCTCTGCGAGCCGGTGAAGGTCAGGTTTTGGTTGGCCTCGACCGCCAACTCGAACAAGTACGAGCGGTAGCCGGCATTGTCTTTCGACTGCACACCGTGGGTGATCGAATCCCCGAGCGGCAAGATCTTGCACGGATCGCCGTTGGTCGGACACGGCCGAAAGGCGGTGGAGCCCTCGCCGCCGCTGCCGGCATTCGCGCCGGCTCCGCCGTCGGCGGGAGCGCCCGCGCGCCCTCCGTTGCCGCCGTCGCCAGCGCCCGTGCCGGCCGTACCTGCTCCAGCGGCTCCGCCACCCGGAACACCTCCCATGGAGTCAACACCCGCCGCCCCGCCGAAACCACCCGCGCCCGGCGTTCCGCCCGCGCCATTCAGCCCAGCGCTGCCGCCGGGCTCAGCGGGCCCCCCTCCGCTCGCCGACGACGTGCCGCCCATCGCGGTCGTCCCGCCGCTGCCTGCCGCGCTGGTAGCTCCCCCATTCGGGGAGCCGTTCGCCGCGCCAGCTCCCCCTTCGCCCGCAGCGCCGGCCGACACGCCACTCGAGCCAGCGGAGGTGGGGACGCGTTGGTCGCCCGTTCCGTCCTCTGGACCGGGAGCGGGCGAACAGGCAATGGCCGCGAGCGCCATGAGCAGGGTCGAGCAGATGGCCGAAGCCGCCCGGCGCGGTGAGCCTCGTAGCGCCCGGCGCTCATCGGCCGCCCCTCGAACAGCCGACGGGGCCGACGAGCGCGAAGGCCCATGGCCGGAAGTCACACGCGCGCGGCAGGCACCCGCAGAACGGTATCTCACGCTGCGCAGTGGCGGCTCGGGCACCGTTCCGTCATTTCGAGTCTCGCCACCGTCCGTGTGACTTCGCAAAAAGCGACAACATCGCAAAAGCGGTGGCCGATGGCGCGCTCAGCCCGGTGCTCGATTCCACACCCGAAGCGCGCCCGCGCGCTCGAAGCCCGCGCGTTCGGCCGCCACGAGATCGTCGCCGCGCTCGAACCCGACCAGCGGCAGCTCGGGATAGAGCTGCATCGCGAGCCGCGTGCAGCCCGGAAACAGGGGACCAACACCCGGCGCCTCGCTGAACACGCTGGAGAGGCCCAGGCGGAGGTCGGGAGGCGCAACGAAAAGGGCGAGGCGCTGGAAGAAGAGAACGGCGCCACCACGGCGTGCTCGTGGCCGCGCTTCCGCCGGTTGCGCAAAGAGGTCGAACGCTTCCCGGATGGAGGAGGCTCATCCCAAAAACAGGCCACGGCCTTCTTCGCGAAGGATGACGAGTAGACGTCTACCGCTTCATCCTCCTCCGACGTTCGCCTGATGTGCCCTGCGCTCGAGGTCTCTGGAGCTTTCCCGGACGAGTGCGTTACTGCGCGGCGCGTGGCTTCTCGAAGGCGCTCAGGGGCCCGTGCCGAAGCCAGCCCGAGCGCAGAAGCCAGGTCTCGGGAGGAAGGGTAGGAGGAGAGACGGGAGGAGGCGCGAGAGCACGCGGGACGAGGTGCTCCGCGACGTGAATGGGAGCGCCGGCGAACTGTGCGAAATGCTCGAAGTAGGGCGCCGACGAGAACGGGTCGAGCGAGGCTCGGTTCGAGGGATGGTGCTTCCGAAAGTTGTTGAGGACGTAGACGATCGCGTGCCGGACAGCGCGCGGCGTGGTGAGCGCGCGCCCATGCCAGCGGTCCGCCCAGAGGGCGCCGCGCCGAAAAGCGAGTCGGTTCACGTGGCGCGCGATGCGAACCGCGAGCCCGCGCATTCCGGCGCTGAGAGCGCGCTTGTCGAGCGCCTCGACCACGAGGTGCACGTGATCGGCCTGCACCGAGAAGTGGACGACGCGAAACGCGTGCGGCGCGCGCCGATTTGCCGCTGCGATAGCGAGACACACCGTCGGAAACAGGAACTGGCTCCGCAGCGAACGGAGCTTCGATCGCATCGTCACGTGGACGGGATGTGCCCTGGAATGCTCGACACGTCGCCGATGAGGAACGCACGATCGCGCACCCACGCGCTTCCGCCCAGCTCCGCGACGGCGACCACCCCAGCCCTTGGGAAATGGCAAAGTGAGCTGACCCACGCAACACGCAGCTTACGTGTACGCGCGATGCCAGTCAACTCCAGAATTGCAGCTTCGACACTGCGCCAGTGGAATCGGGGCTTGGGTTATCCGACGACTCTGTGTCTCGAGTCCGTCCCGAGTAGGTCTCATCCAGAGCGACTCGAAGCACACCTAAACGGGCGCCCATTCGCAACCCCATGGTCGCCTTGTGGGACAAAGCGCATGGTTCCGGCCGTCTCGTCGCCAAGTTCCCCCCCGGCGCGGCGCCGCGCCCGGAGCAGGTAGTAGGGGCGCGCGCGCTCGCGAACGAGCAGTGGAATCGTGCCGCAGCCTGTTGGTACACGTTTGTCGACCTCCGCGGCGCCGGGGGATGCCTGCTTCAGTGGCGTTGCGACTCACTTGATTGGGCGGATCTCGTGCAGGCTCGCGTGAAGCCTTCTGCGTGGCGTGATCACTTGGCAGAGGCGCTGTTTGCGCAGGCGTAGAAGCTGCTCGCGAACATGTGGCGTTGCGAATCAACTTGATTGGGCGGATCTCGTGTAGGCTCGCATGAAGCCTTCTGTGCGGAGCGTGATCGCTTGCCGGAGGCGCTGCTTGCGGCGACGGAGAAAATGCTCGGCGAACAGGTTGGCACTGCGGCGGCAGGGTATCGGTGGTCCGATGGTCGATAGCCAAGTTCCGGCGAAACCGTGTCGGTCGCCTCCCTTGGGTGGCGGGAGAGGTATCGGCGGTCCGATGGTCGACACACACCTAGGGCCAAAGAGCTTCCGAAAGCTGACATGGCGCGAGGGGACCAAGAACAAGCTCAGCTCGCGCTTCTGCTTCGTGCGCGTCAAGGTCGCCGAAGATGATGGGGTCACCATCGCTGAGCATGAGCCTCTCTGGCTCATTGCTGAATGGCCCGATGGCGGGAAGGCGCCCACCAAGTTCTTTCGCACCACGCTCGCTCGCAGGATGGGTAAGAAGCAGATCGTGCGCCAGGAGCGCTGGCGAACCGAGCGCATGTACGAAGATCTCAAAGGCGAGCTCGGCCTCGATCATTTCGAAGGGCGCTCCTTCCCTGGCTGGCATCACCACGTGTCGGTCGTCCTATGCTGCTACGCTTTCGTCATCGCCGAGCGCTCGCGCTCTTTTCCCCCCCTCGACAGCAAGGACGCGTGCAAACCGTGCGCTCGGCGTTGCGGCCTGAACGCCACTTCGGTGACTCCTTCGTCACCATTCGCCTCGCCCTCGCCTACTTCCTCGCGCGCTGGCTTCCTCGTTGCCCCTTCTGCCAGTAGCCCCATCCTCCCTCACGCTGCTTCAGACGCCAGTTCACTCGTGCCGTGTGATCGTCGGTCGTGACCATGCGCACCTGCTCGCCTTCCCACTCGAAGAGCGCGCTGTT
>CAYYWA010000180.1:0-11512 GCA_964475255.1 uncultured Sorangium sp. | reverse complement strand
GAGCAGGAGCACGCGGCTCGCGAGGAGCTTCTCCTGCCCGCGCTCGCCGACCTCGGGGAGCAGGATGTGCCGCGAATAGCGCTCGAGCTGCGCCGGGGTGAGGTTCGGCGGCATCTCGATCGGGTAACGCATGTCCTTCCAGCGCACGAACCCGGGGTTCGCGCTCAGCACGCGCTCATAGCCGAGCTCGGCCAGGGTCTTGGCAGCGAAGGCGCTTCGCGTGCCGCCGGCACAGTAGACGATGAGCTCCGCGCTCTTGTCCGGCAGCTTCTGTTCCGCCTGCATCTCCAGGAAGCCGCGCGGAATGTGGACGGCACCGGGAATGTACCCCTGGCGGAACTCGTCCTTCTCGCGAACGTCCACCAGCGTGAACGGGCGCTCGTTCTTGGTCTCGAGCCGCTGCTTCAGCTCATCCAGGGAGATGGTCTTGATGGCCGTGCGGACTTCGGCGAAGAGGTCGGAGTACGTTTTCGGCATGGGAGCTCCGGGATAATAGTCGCGTTTTCCGATGCGACAATTCGGAACGGGTAATCTTTCGACGGTTGGCGGCCAAGTCAAGCCCCCGGACCCCTCCCGCGCAGGCCGGCCTCCTGGCCCATCGGCTCCGCGCGGTCCCAGGTTTCCCGACAGCATCCTTCCGAAAACCAAAGACAAAGCTCGGGGGACGCCCCGGATGATTAAGCCTTGAGCACGCGCTGCCGTCCGGTGATTCTGGAATCCGTCTCGGCCTTCCCCCATGTCCCAGAATCGACTCGGCGAGCTCCTCGTTCGCGAAAAGCTCATCAGCCTTCAGCAGCTCCGCAAGGCTCAGGATGAGCAGAAACGCACCGGGCACAACCTCGGGTTCACGCTCGCGAAGCTCGGGTACATCAGCGATGGGGAAATCACGAGCTTCCTCGCGTCGCAGTACCGCCTGGAGGCCATCAACCTCGACGAGTACGAGATCGACCAGGAGGTCCTGAAGCTCGTCAGCCGCGAGGTCTGCGAGAAGCATCGCATCATCCCGATCTCGAAATCGGGCTCGTCGCTCATCGTCGCGATGAGCGATCCGACGAACCTCAACGCGATCGACGACATCAAGTTCCTCTCCGGCTACAACGTCGAGCCGGTCGTCGCGAGCGAGACGACGATCCAGGGCGCCATCGAGCGCTACTACAACGCCGGCCCCTCCTACGAGGAGGTGATGGCCGATTTCGACCTCAACGACGAGGACATCGATTTCGGCGCCGACACCGAGGAGATCAGCGCGGTCGAGCTCGAGCGCGCCAGCGCGGACGCCCCGGTGGTGCGCCTCGTGCACGTGCTGCTCCTGAACGCAATCCGCAAAGGCGCGAGCGACATCCACTGCGAGCCCTACGAGAAGCGATTCCGCGTGCGCTACCGCATCGACGGCGTGCTCCACGAGGAGATGTCGCCGCCGATGAAGCTCAAGAACGCCATCGTGAGCCGGCTCAAGATCATGAGCCAGCTCGACATCGCGGAGCGCAGGCTGCCCCAAGACGGCCGCATCAAGCTCAAGCTCGGCAAGGGGCGCGAAATGGATTTCCGCGTGTCGGTGCTGCCCACGATGTGGGGCGAGAAGGTCGTGCTCCGCTTGCTCGACAAGAGCAACCTGCAGCTCGACATGGCGAAGCTCGGCTTCGACCCGGAGCCGCTACGCGACTTCCAGTGGGCGATCAACCAGCCCTGGGGGATGGTGCTCGTCACCGGGCCGACGGGCTCCGGGAAGACGACCACGCTGTACTCGGCGTTGAGCGAGCTCAACAAGCCCGGCGTGAACATCAGCACCGCCGAAGATCCGGTCGAGTACAACCTGCCCGGCATCAACCAGGTGCAGATGCACGAGGACATCGGGCTCAACTTCGCGATGTCCCTGCGCTCGTTCCTCCGCCAAGACCCGGACATCATCATGGTCGGCGAGATCCGCGATTTCGAGACCGCGGAGATCGCCGTGAAGGCGGCGCTCACCGGCCACCTCGTGCTCTCGACGCTGCACACGAACGACGCGCCCGCCACCATCTCGCGCCTGCTCAACATGGGCGTCGAGCCGTTCTTGATCACGGCGAGCGTCAACCTGGTGCTCGCCCAGCGCCTCGCGCGAAAGATATGCCCCGAGTGCCGCCGTGAGGACGACATCGACGCCCAGGCGCTGCACGAGATCGGCTGCACCGAGGCCCAGATCGCGACGGCGAAGATCTACCGGGGAGCGGGCTGCCCGACGTGCAACAACACCGGCTTCAAGGGACGCATCGCGCTCTACGAGGTGATGCGCTTCCACGACGACCTCAAGGAAATGGTGCTGCAAGGCGCGTCCGCCGCCGAGCTCAAGGCCGCCGCGATCAAGCGCGGGATGCTCACGCTGCGCATGGCAGGCATTCGCAAGATGTTGGAGGGGGTGACGACGCCGGAGGAGGTCCTGCGCGTCACCATGGCGGATTGAGCGCGTGATGAATCAGTCTCCCGACTCGCTGAAGGTCAACCTGCACCAGCTGCTCCGCGCCATGATCGAAAAGGGCGCGAGCGACATGCACATCACGAGCGGCTCCCCTCCTCTCTTGCGCATCGACGGGAGCATCATCCCCCTGAAGCTTCCGCCGCTCTCGCCGATGGAGACGAAGCAGCTCTGTTACTCGGTGCTAACCGAGGAGCAGAAGGTCCAGTTCGAGAAGAACAAGGAGCTCGATCTCTCCTTCGGCGTGAAGGCGCTGTCCCGGTTTCGCGCCAACATCTTCATGCAGCGCGGAGCCGTTTCCGGGGCGTTCCGCTCGATTCCGTTCAAGATCCTCACGTTCGAGGAGCTCGGCCTCCCCCCCGTGGTGGCAGAGCTCGCCGCGAGGCCCCGCGGTCTGATCCTGGTCACGGGCCCGACGGGCTCCGGCAAGAGCACGACGCTCGCCTCGATCCTCGACAAGATCAACAGCGAGACCCGCCAGCACATCGTCACGATCGAGGATCCGATCGAGTATCTGCACCCGCACAAACGCTCGATCGTGAATCAGCGCGAGATCGGCTGCGACACGGCGACCTTCAAGCAAGCGCTCAAGTACGTGCTGCGGCAGGACCCGGACGTGGTCCTGATCGGCGAGATGCGGGACCTCGAGACGATCGAGGCGGCGCTGACCATCGCCGAGACGGGCCACCTCGTGTTCGCCACCTTGCACACGAACTCGGCGATCCAGAGCATCAATCGCATCATCGACGTGTTCCCGCCGCACCAGCAGTCCCAGGTGCGCGCGCAGCTCAGCTTCGTGCTCGAGGGCGTGCTGAGCCAGCTCCTGTTGCCGCGCGCGGGCGCCCCCGGACGCGTGCTCGCGCTCGAGGTCATGGTCCCGAACGCCGCGATCCGAAACCTCATCCGCGAAGACAAGGTTCACCAGATCTACACGCAGATGCAGGTCGGCCAGCAAAAGCACGGCATGCAAACCATGAACCAGTCGCTCTTCACGCTGTATGCGCGACGGCTCATCACCCTCGACGAGGCGATGGCGCGCTCGAGCGATCCCGACGAGCTCCGGAACATGATCGAGGGGCGCGTCGCCAGCATACCGGTCTCGTCGAAGAGCGGGCAGATGCCCCGCAGCTGAGCCTCGATTTCGGGCTGAGCGCCGCGGCCCCCACCGATCCCAACGCGCGAAGCGCGACGGCTATTTGAGCGCTTCGACCGAAAGCACGACGTCGGGGTGCGCGCGGAGCCGCTTGGCGAGCCCGGCAACGTACGCCTTGGCGCGCTTGTCCTTGGCGGCGGCGAGCGCGCGGGCGGCGAGGACGCGCAAGACGACCGGCGCCTCGTCGGGCGGGAGCTCGAGTGTCGCGAGGCGCACGGCGGCTTGCTTCGGCTGCTTGTCCGTAAGGTCGAGCAACACACCCAAAAAGCCCGCCATGGGGCCCAATGAGGCGGGATACTTGGCGACGAGCGCCCGGCCCGCATCGGCCTTGCCCGCTTCGATGAGCTCGTAGGTGCGCTCGATCAGCAACGCCGGGGTCGGCGTCCCCGAGAGGGCGGCTTCGGAGGCCGCGAGGGCCTCGTCGATCTTGCCCTGGTAACGCAGAACGCGCGCACGCCGGGCGAGGTGTGCGGCGGCCGAGACGTTCCTGCGCGCGAGCAAGGTTTCCGCGAGCTCGATGCGCCCGGTGTCGAGGGCCGCGTCGACGGCGATCAGCTCGCCCCAGGAGATCGCGGGGACGGCGAGCTCCTGCAGCCGCTCGGAGGCGATCCCGGTGCCGCCGCGAAGCACGCGGGGTCCCTCCTCGAGAGCGGCGAACGCAGCTCCGTCTTGCGCCTTGTCCAGCGCTTCGAGCGCGGTCGCCAAGTCGGCGGCCTCGAGCTTCTCGTAGGCGGCGACCGCGCGCACGACGGCGACGTCCGCCGAGGTCGCTTCGAGCCCCTCGATCGCCTTTTCTGCTTCGTCGATGCGGCCACCGAGGAGCGCGACGCGGGCGGCGAGGGCACGCGCGCGCGGGTAGAGCGCCGAGAGGCCGAGCGCGCGCAGCGCGGCCTTGCGAGCGAGCTGCTCGTCACCGGTCTCGATCGCCAAGAAGCCGAGGCTCGCCGCGAGCGCGGGCGTGTCGGCGACCTTGATCGCGCGATCGAGGCTAGAAGCCGCCTTCTCGAGCTCTTGGCGATCGAGCGCGAGCACGGCCTCGGTGAGGGCCGGGACGACAGCGAGCGGCGCGGGCAGGTCGCGCTCCTGCTCCGGCGTCAGCCGGGCGGATTCCGGCAACTCGCCCGCGCGTTCGGAGCCGAAGGCAAAGGCGAGCGCTTCGAGCGCGCGGAGCGCGGCGGCGTCCTTCACCTTCGAGCGAAGCGCGTCGAGGACCGGACGGGCCGCGACCGGTCCTTGCTCGAGCACGAGCAGGCGCGCGAAGAGGATGTCCGCGGGGATCGAGCTCGCATCCAGGGCGCGCGCCGCGGCATAGCGCTCCGCGGCTCGTGCATCGCCCGCCCGCTCGAGCACCGCCCCCGCGGCGAGCTGGTAGAGCGGATCCTTCGCGGCCTCGCGATCCCAGCGCGAGAGCAGGGCGGAGGCGCCCGCGAGATCCGCCTCCACGAGGAAGGAGGCGACGCGACCCGCCGCGAGCTCCTTCTCCTCGAGGCCTACCGCGCGTCCGCGATGCACCGCCGAGTCGATTCCGGAGGTCGGTCCTTTCGACAGCAACGCACCGAGGACGCGGTTCTCGAGCCAGAGGCGTGCGGCCTTGGGGCTCCGTGAGTCGAGATCGAAGGCACGCGCGAGCTTCGCGTCGGTCGCGGCGAGATCGGAGAGCCGCGCCGTGTCGAGCAAACGGTCGACCTCGGCGTTCAGCGCCGCAGCCTCCAGCGCGCGCTCCGCCTTGACTCGGCGCGAGTACTCGTACGCGCCGGCACCCGCGCCGGAGACGAGGACGATCAGCAACGCGAGCGCGAGCGTGCCGCGCGACTTCTGCTTCGGTGCCTTCTCCCAGGCCGGCGCGGCGCCGCCCCCGGGCTCGTAGACGCCGACACGCGAGAGGTGCTCGAGGACGACCGCGGGAGTGAGCGACGCGGGTCGATGGCCCCGGACGGTGTCCCCCTGGTCCTCAAAGGAGCTCGGCGCAGACCCGTAGGGGTACGCCGACGCGCGGTTCGACCGAGGAGGAGAAGGCGGGCGCGAGGCCGGGCCGGGATACGGAGCGGGCACCGCCACGACGGTGCGCGCCGTGGGCAGCTCCGGATCCGCGACGCGCGGGAGGCTCGCTTCCTCGACGAGATCGGAGACGTCTTCGAACGACGGCGCGCGCCGGCGCGCCTCGGTGCGGGCGCCGGGCGGCTGTCCCCCGCTCCCCGGACGCAGCGCCGCGGAGCCGTTCACGGGCAAGGGCGCCGTGCTCCGCGCCGCGCCGTGCGCACGGAGGGACGGCACTGCACCCGAGACATCCTCCGTCGTCGCGTCCTCGAGCGCGAGGACATCGGAGATTTCGTAAGCGTCCGATTCGTAGCCAGGCAAAGTCACTTCCTCCTGTGCGTGCGCGCCACTCGCGCGCGGCTTCGCGAGCGCGCGCTCGACCTCGCTCGCCACCGCCCGCGCGCCCACTCGCTTCTGCAGAGGGACGTAGAAAGCGGCGCGGTCGTGAAGATTGCGGCTCTCGGCGTCCCGAGCACCGAGTTCGAGCGCTCGCGAGAGAACACGCTCGGCGCGGACCGCGTCGCCGCGGCGCAAGAGCACCTCACCGAGCAGACGAAACGCGAGTGGCGCCGCAGGAGCGATCGTGCCCGCCTGCATCAACGCCGTCTGCGCTTCGTGCAACGCACCGGATCCGAGGTACATGCGACCGACGGCGAGCATCACCTCCGCGTTCGAGGCGTGACGCGCGAGCGCGCGCGCTCCGATCTCGCGGACCAGCTCGGAGTCGCTCGACGTGGCGAGCGATCTCGCCAAGGCGATGGTAGAGGGCGCATCGGGGTTCTTGCGCCACGCCGTAAGGAGCTCCTCGAACGCACTCATGCGCAAGCTACGAGGATACGACGGCGCGCGTCGCGCCCGCGAGGGGGCTTGGGTGCGCGGCCGCCTGCGCGTGTAGGGAGTCGGCGTCGACGGCGCGCCCCGGCCCGGGGGCGCCCCCGGCCAGGTGCCTTTCCGGGCCGCGGACCACTCCGAGGACTGGCGGGCGCGGGCGATTCGTGGCACGGCTTGTCGCGTCCGCGGGAGCGCGGGCACTTCCATGTGCGGCGTCTTCGGCATCTTTGGCCACCCTGAAGCGGCGAACCTCACCTACCTGGGCCTGCATGCGCTGCAGCACCGGGGACAGGAAAGCGCGGGGATCGCGACGAGCGACGGACGCCAGCTGAGCCTCCACCGCGGCATGGGGCACGTGATCGACGTGTTCCCGCCGGAGCACATCGAGCGGCTCCGGGGCACGAACGCGATCGGTCACGTCCGCTACTCGACCGCCGGCGGTTCGTTCCTCAAGAACGCGCAGCCCATCGCGGTCGAGTACGCGCGCGGCTCGGTGGCCCTCGCGCACAACGGCAACCTCACGAACGCGGACGACCTGCGCGAGCGCCTGGAGGCGCGCGGCTCGATCTTCCAGACCACGAGCGACACCGAGGTGATCGTTCACCTCTTGGCGAAGAGCGAGCAGAAGAGCCCGGAGGACCGGATCGCGGACGCGCTCTCGAGGGTGCAGGGCGCCTATTCGCTCTTGTGCCTCACGCCGAGCTCGCTCATCGCGGTCCGCGACCCGCGCGGGTTTCGACCGTTGTGCCTCGGCCGAATGCCGGCCGAGGGCTCCTGGGTGGTGACGAGCGAGCCATCGAGCTTCGATTTGATCGACGCGAAATACGAGCGCGACCTCGAGCCGGGCGAGATGATCGTGATCGACGAGCGGGGCCTGCGCAGCCTGCGCCCGTTCGCGTCCGCGCGGCAGAGCATGTGCATCTTCGAGTACGTGTACTTCGCGCGGCCGGACTCGATCTTGGACGGCATCAGCGTCTACGAGGCGCGGAAGAACCTGGGACGGCGGCTCGCGGCCACGCACCCCGTGGAAGCCGACGTGGCGATCCCGGTGCCGGACTCGGGCGTGCCAGCGACCATCGGCTACGCCGAGCAGGCGGGCATCCCGTTCGAGCTCGGGCTCGTGCGCAGCCACTACGTCGGGCGGACGTTCATCGAGCCGCAGCAGAGCATCCGCCACTTCGGGGTCCGGCTGAAGCTGAACCCGATCGCGAGCGTGCTGCGCGGAAAACGCGTGGTCGTCGTGGACGACAGCATCGTTCGAGGGACCACGAGCCGAAAGATCGTGAAGATGCTGCGCGACGCCGGCGCTCGCGAGGTGCACCTCCGCATCTCGAGCCCGCCCACGCGCTGGCCCTGCTACTACGGAATCGACACGCCCACCCGGTCGGAGCTGATCGCCGCCACGCACACGATCGAAGAGATCAACCAGTACGTGACGAGCAACTCCCTCGCCTACCTCTCGCTCGAGGACATGCGCGCGGCGGTGCTCGACGCGCGGACGGCGGCTCCCGAGGGCCGGCGCGCGCTTCCGGTCGCGAACGAGGGCTCGGGGGAGCGCTCGTTCTGCGACGCGTGCTGGAGCGGACGCTACCCCGTCGAGTTCACGCCGCATCCGCGCCAGCGGCAGATGAGCCTCCTGGACTTCTGACGGGCTCGCGTTTTTCCGGCGGACGGAGGGCGGCTCCGCGCCGTGGTAGGCTCGGAGGAGCCGCCCATGCTCGAGACGTTGCCGACCGAGGTTTCGGTTTACGAGGTGTCACCACGGGACGGCCTGCAGAACGAAGCCGCTCCGGTGCCCCTCGAGGGAAAGCGCGAGCTCGTGGCCGCGCTGATCGCCTCCGGCCTGCGGCGCATCGAGCTCACGAGCTTCGTTTCGCCGCGGTGGGTGCCGCAGCTCGCGGACGCGGAAGAGCTCGCGCGCGCCGTCGAGGCTCCGGAGGGCGTGGTGCTGAGCGCGCTCTGCCCGAACGCGCGTGGGTTCGAGCGAGCTCGCGCGGCAGGGCTCCGGGAGATCGCGGTGTTCCTCTCCGCCTCGGAGACGCACAACCGGAAGAACACGAACAAGAGCATCGAGCAGTCGTTCGAGGCCTTCGCGGAGGTCGTGCCGCCAGCGCTCGCCGAGGGGATGCGGGTGCGCGGCTACGTCTCCACGGTGTTCGGGTGCCCCTACGAGGGCGATGTCCGGATCGAGCGCTCGGTGCGCATCACCGAGCGCCTGCTCGAGCTCGGGTGCTACCAAGTGTCGATCGGCGACACCATCGGCGTCGGGACGCCGCTCCAGACACGAAACATCGTGAGCGCGCTGCTCTCGCGGATTCCCGCGGAGCGGCTCGCCTTGCATCTGCATGATACGCGGGGGACGGCACTCGCCAACGCGCTCGTCGGCCTCGAGCTCGGAATCCGCGACTTCGACGCGTCCGTCGCCGGCCTCGGCGGCTGTCCCTATGCTCCGGGGGCCGCGGGCAATCTCGCGACCGAAGACCTCGTGTACATGCTCGAGGGAATGGGGATCCGGACGGGCGTCGACCACGATCGGCTGATCGAGGCCGGCCGCGTCGCCGAGCGCGTGGTGAAGCGCCCCCTCCCGGGCAAGGGCCACCTCGCAGGGCCGCGGCGCCGGCCCGCCATCTGACGAGCCCGCCAGCTCGAGGTCGCTCGCGCCATCTGACGCGAGCGCGAGCTCGCGGCCGCTCGCTCTTCGTCACCGCGCGCGTCAGTCGGCGCAGGCCAACGCCGAGAAGTAGACCTCGGGCGCTCCCGAGCGGTAGCGCTCGAACAAGACGCCGAGCTCCCCCCGGGCGCCGAGCGCGAGCGCCGGGCTGACGCTCGTGCTCGGGTCGTTGGTGAGGCGCGTCCGCTCGTCCTGCGGCGACAGATCGGCCCCGAAGGTCTGCAGGAAGAGCTCGTAGTTGCCGTGCGTGTCGTCGGCCCACGCCACGATCAGCCGATCGCCGAGCGAGACGGCGGCGTGCGAACGCAAAAAGCTCGCGCCGGAAGCCAGGGTCGTGGTGGGCACGACGAGCCGCGCCTGCTCGTCGAAAGCGGCAGCATAGAGCGCGTTGCCCGGCCCCTGGCTCGTCTCCTCTTCCCACAACACGACGAACCGATCGCCGAGCCACGACAGGCTCAGCGCCCCGATGTTGGCGCCGAGGAGCTCGTCGGCTCGCGCCGACTCGACGAGCCGGGAATCGAGCACGCGAAACCCGAGCCGAGGCGGACCCCCGTTCACGGTGTAGGCGAGGCCCAGGCGACGCGCGCCGCGCGCGAGCACCGGGTACTCGAGGCCGACCTCGTCGGAGATCAAGAGGTTGTCACCGACGAGGCGGCCATCGGTGTCGAGGCGCTGAGCGTACAGGCGCGGCGCTTCGCCGCCGAGGGCGCCTTCGTCCCGACGATCGTCCCAGACCACGACGTACTCGGAGCGGTTCCAGACGAGCGTCGGATGCAGCGAGAACCCGACCGCGTCGCTGAGGCGAACGTCCGGGCCGAGCTTCTTTCCGTCCGGAGAGAAGCGCGCAAAGTAGATCTCGTAGCCTCCCGCTTTGCGCGCGTCGTGCCAGGCGCTCGCGAACGCCGCTCCGCTCGAGGCGAGCGGTCCCGAAAACGCGTCCACGTTCGTCTCGGTCACGTCGAGCTCGAATCGCTTTTGCCCGGAAGCTTCGATCCCGACGAAAAGCGGGCGAAAGAGCTCTGCGTCCTCGTCGCGCAGCGCCGTGTACGTGAGCACGAACCCTTCGTCCGTCGCGGCCAGAGCACCGCGGTAGGCGCGGAGGTCGGAGTCCGCCGAGATGCGCACGGGCTCACCGATGCTCGCGCCGTAGCGCGCGCCGTCGTCGGTCACGCCGTTGCAGTCGTTGTCGAGCCCGTCGCAGCTCTCCGGAGCCCCCGGATAGGCGAGAGCGCTGCTGTCGTCGCAGTCGTCGCCGCACGCGTCGGGCTCGCCTGGCGCGAATCCAAGGAGCGGGGCCCGGTGTCCGTCGCCGTCCGCGTCTTCGGTGAGCGCCCGGTAGCTGCAACCCGCGAACGGATCGCACGTGTCTTCGGTGCAGGGATCGCCGTCGTCGCACACGACCGGCGCCAGCACGCACACGCCAGCAACGCACTCGGCGCTCTCGCAAGCCGTCGCGGGACAGTCCGAGGCGAGCTCGCAGCGGACCGGTTCCTCGCTGTCGAGCCCGCTCCGCGCACCGCAGCCGGGCAGCAGCGCGGCGAGCGCGACGAGCAGCGACTGCGGGCGACTCAGGTACACACTCCGTACCCTTTGACGTCGGTCTCGCCGCACAGCATCCCCGGCGGGCAGCCCGCTACGCCGTCGAACGTGCAGATCTTGGCGCAACGACGCCCGGCGAGCGCCCCGATCACGCACAAATGGCCCGGCCCGCACCCGCTCGTTCCGCTGCCGCACGGGTCGCCGTGTTGGCCCGTCCCAGCGCGCCGGCACGCCGTGCCGAACGTCTGTGCGTCGCAGCCCTCCCCGAACGGGTGCTCGACATACGGGTAACAGGCCAGGCCGGCGGGGCAGTCCGTGCCATCTCCCAGCGGATCGCACTCGCGTGTGCCCTCGGGCGGCGCCACATCCGGGCAGGGTGGGTCCGTATAGCCCGGCTCGCTGCCACCCGTGCCGCTTCCCGCGGTCCCCCCCGTGGAGTCCGCGGCTCCTGCCTCGCCGCCCGCCCCGGCTCCGGGCACTACCGGCGTCCCCGGGTCGTCGATGCGGCCCCCGCACGCGCCGCAGAGGGCGACGAGCCCGAGGAAACCCAGTCCAATGCCACGCCCGCGCATCTCCCGAAGAGTAGCGGCAGTCGTCGCCTCGTGATGCGCCTTTCTGGCCGAAGCGCGCTCGACCGAACGGGCGGCCATTCGTCGGCTCGCTTCTGCGGCAGCCACGCTTCGTGGTAACCACGGGCTCGTGGCGCCCTGGCCGCACAGAAATCGAGTGATGGCGACCCTCGGGCTCGCTGCGGCCGCGGCGCTCGCTGCGTGCAATCGGTCCGAAGGGCGTCCGCTCGGCGACCCCAGCTCGACGCCACGCGCCGAGC
>CAYYWA010000179.1:0-11556 GCA_964475255.1 uncultured Sorangium sp. | reverse complement strand
GCGCGTCCTGCCGTCGAGGTTGCAGCGCGGCGTTCACGTGGGCTCGCGCCGTGCGCTGCGAGGGCGCCCAAGGACGTGCGCTCAGCGCTTGCCGCTGCCGAACAGACCGGGCTCCCACGCGATGGGCTCGGCGTCGGCTTCGGGGATGCGCGCGTGGGAGACCTCGCGACCCTCGAAGCGGAGCACGACGGTGGACGGCTGCGCCATGGCGAGCACCGCGGACTCCGCGGCGCCCGCGAGGTACCGTGAGAGGACGCGATTGAGCGCCTGGTGAGCGACGATGAGCGTCCCGGGCTCGCCCGGAAGCGCGCCCTGCTCGAAGGCGCGCGCGACGCGTGCGCTCGCGTCGGCGTAGCTCTCGCCGCCGGGCCAGCGGTGGCGCCATTTGTCGGCTTCGCGCTCGCGGCGGAGCGTGGGGTAGCGCTCGGCGATGTCGGCCTCGGTGAAGCCGGTGCAGTCGCCGAAATCGAGCTCCATGAGCGCGTCGCAAGGGCTGAGCGGACACGCGAGCGCTTCGACGGTGTAGCGCGCGGTGTCGAGCGCGCGGGCCAGGGGGCTCGCGATGACGTGGCGCACGCCGACCCGCGCCGCGAAGCGAGCGAGGGCGCGCGCCTGGGCGTGGCCGCGCTCGGTGAGGGGAGCGCCGAGCCGACCTTGCATGCGGCCCGCTCGGTTCCACTCGGTCTCGCCGTGACGCGCGACGTAGACGCTCATGCGACCTGGGCGCGTCCGCGGAAGACGAGCTCGGCGAACGCGAAGTCTTCCGGCGTGTTGATGTCGATGGCCTCGATGCGCGAGAGGAGGAGGAGCCGCGCGCTCTCGGGGTCGAGCCGCCGCCGCGTGCGGAGGACGCTCGCGGTGCGGTTCACGTAAAGTCCCGTGGTTTCGTACACGATGGGCTCGAGCTCGGTGCTGTTCGGCAGGGTGCCGTCGGGTCGATAGTACGCGGGGCGCCCGTCGCGCCAGGTGTAAAGCACGTCGGAGAAGGCGCCGACGACGCTGTTGATCCCTTCGGCCTCGAGCATCTCGATCGCCCGGTCGATGCTCGCCGGCTCGAGGAACGGCGCCGTCGGGATCACTTGCAGCACGATGGTCGAGTCGGCGTGGCTCGAGGCTTGGTGGTAGGCGAGCGCGTCGCCCGAAGCGCGATTGGTGGCGAGCTCCGGCGGGCGCCGGAGCGGGACCGCGCCGTGCGCCTCGCCGATGGCGAGGATCTCCGGGCTGTCGCTGTCGATGACGACGCGATCGACCCGGCGCGCCGCGAGGGCGTTTCGGATGGCGTGGCAGAAGAGGGGGCGATCGCCGAGCTGGCGGAGGTTCTTGTTGGGAACGCGCTCGCTCGTGCCTTTTGCGTGGACGAATGCGACGACACGCGGGTTCATGGTCCGTCGAGGGCGGTGATTGCCGGCGTTGGCGGCTACGCGGCGGGGCGCTGGCTCGGCCGCGGAGGCGTCTTCGACGGCTTCTTGGGCGCTTCGGCAGGGGGCGGCAGGCTCGCGCCGGAACGAACGTAGCGCGTGCCGTATTTCTGCTCGACGAGGAACGGGCGCTCCGCGTCGGACATGCCGAAGCTCGAACGGAACGCGACCGGCGGCAGGTACTGCTTGGCGCGTTCGATGGCTTCGGGCGAGCGCGCGGCGTCGACCATGGCGCGAAACTCGTCGGGTTCGAGGCTGCACTCGATGTGGTGCACGAAGGTGTGCCGCGACACGCAGAAGTGGCGCTCGACGAGCTCGGCGCCCATCGAGATGGCGCCGCGCGACGCGGGGATCCCCTCCTCGTGCCCGGAATAGCCGATGCGCACGCGCTCGTCTCCGAAGCGCTGCTTGAGCTCGGCGATGTTTCCGAGCCGGAGGTTCTCGGGCGGGCAGGGATACTGCGCGACGCAGTGGAGGAGCCAGATCTTGTGGTGCGGGAAGAGGGACAGCGCTTCCTCGACTTGCTCGAGCGTCGAGCCGCCCAGGGAGATGACGATGGTGCGATCCCTCGGGATCGAACGAGCGCACTCCTCGAGCAGGGGACGATTGCGCGCGTTGCTCGAGGCGACCTTGAAGTGAGTGAGGTCGAAGCCCAGCATGAAGTGGAGCGACGGGACGTCTTGCACGGTGCAGAACCAGCCGATGCCGTGCTCCTTGCACTTCGCGTCGAAGCGGCGGAAGTCTTCGTCGCCGAACTCGAAGAGGGTGCGGTACTCGCGGTACGTCTTGCCGTAGGGGCTCTGGTAGGGCGCGTCGAGCTTCGCTTGCGAATAGAAGGTCTCGACGTCCTTCTTCTGCATCTTGATGAGGCTGGCGCCCGCCCAGGCGGCGCGCTCGACCATCCTGAAGAGCAAATTCAGATTGCCCATGTGGTTGGTCGTGAACTCGGCAACGAACTCAGTCACTTACCACCTCCCGATTCGGTCGTAGAGGCCCTGGATGTCATCGGTTTCGCGGAGCTCGGTGCGTACGCGATCTTCGCGGTCCGAGCGCTCCTTGGCCTTGTGGAGCGCGGCTTCGGCGAGCTCCTTCGGGATCACGAGCACCCCGTCTGGATCGCCGAACACGTAGTCTCCCGGTGCGACCGGGACGCGGCCCTCGGGGCCGGCCAGAAAGACGGGCTCTTCGTACGCCACGATCTGCCAGCGCCCGTAGGCATCGATGGGTTGCACGCTGCGGCAGAACACGGGGAAGCGATCCTGCTCGAGGATGCGCACGTCGCGCGTGCTGCCGTCGATCACGGCGCCCACGGCGCCGAACTTGCGCGCGAGCTTGCCGGAGATGTCGCCGAAGTGCGCGACGGACTCGTCGCCGCCGGTGTCGATGACCTGTACCGAGCCGCGCGGCATCGAGCGGAACATGCGGATGCGGACGGTGTCGTCGATGTGCTCCGGAGAGAGCACGCGCTCGCCGCGGCACGTGAAGGCCGGGCCGAACAAGACCTCACGCTCGGTGAGCGGGAAGGCGGGCTTGATGGCGCGATCGACGACGAAGGGCCGGCGCACGTCGAGATCGAAGCGCAGGGCGTCGTAGACCACGCCGAGGTAGAGGCGCGAGGCAATCGCCGACAACGAATCGAGGGACATCGGGATGGTGCTCGAAAAAGCAACGCACGTGCCACGCGCTCTCGACGACCGGGCGCGCGGAGGAGTCGCGCGGAGCGCGCCGAATGCTCGGAAATGACGCCGAAAACCCGGTGACGGCTCGTGTCGGCCGTTCGCGGAGAGCGTCAGTCTTCCGACGGTCGCCAAGCGCCTGACGGACCTTTCGGCGTTCCCGTCGCTTCGAGTCAGCCGCGCGCGCTCGCGGGAGCGAGCGGACGGAACACGATGCGCAACGCTCGGGGCTCTTCCGACGGCGGCGGGGCGACGAACAAGAATCCGAGCGCTTCCCGGCACTCGAAGACGCCGGGCGCCTTCTGGTCGATGCCCTCGAGGCGCACGAAGGCGCTCGCGTCTTCGGTGGCCTCGGACTCGGTGTCGCCGTAGAGGCTCGCCGTGGGGATGAGCTCGACCGAGTCGATCTGGACCCACGAGTAGCGCTGGCCGAACAGGATCGCGACTTCTTGCCGGCCGGGCATGACCGGGACGAGGACCGAGAAGTAGCCGTCGTGCGTGGCGCGCGCCGTGAGCGTGTCGGTGACGGACTCGGCGCCGCGCGAGATCACGACGGGGACCGTCTCGGTGCGCAGGCTCGTGTCGCCGACGGAGAACGCGAGGCCGAAGCGGTGCTGCGCCAGCATCGAGAGCGAGAGCTCGAGGCCCGCCGCTCGTAGCTCGATGGGGTAGTTCATGCGCAGCGAGCGCTGGTTCTTCTCCATGAAGAAGAGGCCGCGCCGGCGCAGGCCCGACAGGCCTTGCTCGCGATCGAAGAGGGCGAACGAGTCGATCGTCGCGAGGTTCATGTCGAGCCGGAAGCCCTCGAGGTAGCCGATTTCCGCCTCGGTCGGCATGAACAGCAGGCGGCCGATGGCGCCGAGCGCCGCGCGCCGAAGCGCCGCGCTCTCGGGCCGCTGCCCCGCCCGCGCGAAGAGGGATTCGGCGTCGCGCGCGAACGCGAGGACCTCCTCCTGGACGGGGAGAATGCGCTCGAACTGTTCACCGGAGATGACGCGGGCGGCGCGAACGGGCGTGCCGTCTTCGAGGTAGTCGACCACGCTCGCGTCGTCGGAGGTGCAGAGGTCCTCGAGCAGCGCCACGTAGGGCACCAACGTGGCGATCGCGCGGTCGTCACAGACCGAAGCATCCAAAAGCCCGCGCCGGTTGTGCTCCCATCCGGGGACGCTCGAGGCGATGAGATAGCGCGCCACCACGCGCACACCGAGCTCCTCTGCGAGCACGGGAGCGAGGCGCTGCTGGACGGTGCCTTCGTAGCCGAGATCGATGAGCACGAGGGTCTGCCCGCGTTCGATGCTCGTGGCGGCAAGGAGATGGCGGAGCAACCGCGCGCGGTAGCGGGTGGAGGCCTCGACGATGCGCTCGACGGTCTTCGGCGCGAGCACCCGTTCGATGAAGCGCTCGAGGGGACGCCGTGCGGCCGTGACCTCCGCCACGAGCACCTCCGTGTCCCGCTCCGGGAGCAGGAGCTGCCGCGCCATGGCTTCGAACCGACGACTGCCGGCCGAGCGAGCCAGGTAGTTTTCGACGTCGGCGCGCGAGCGGAAGGACGCGGCGTAGGCGGCGAAGCGGCTGATCGAGACGGGCGGCCCGACGGGGCGCCCCGCGAGCGCTTCGCACACGCGGCGGGGCAGGTGCGCGTCGCGCATGAGGAAGACCGGACAGGGGCGCTCGCCGCGGCGTTCGAGCTCCTCGAGCTCGTCGAGCAAGAAGCGCCCGAAGGCGTAGAGGAGCGGGCCCGCGCCGACGTAGCCGAGCAGGTGCGCGGCGCCGTCGCGGCTCGGTTTCTGCGCGTACACGGCGTGGAACGGGCTCGGCAGCGCGGTCTCGGTGCGCACGCTCGGATCGAGCAGCGCGAGCGCGGTGTTCGTGAGCCGCAGCACTTGCCGAACCGGGGGCGTTTGATGGACGAAATGCAGCGAGCGGATTCCGCAATCGGCTGGGGCGAGCGCGTCGGCGCGCTCGTTGTCGCCCACGTGCAGGAGCTTCTCGGGACTCACCGAGAGCCGCTCGAGCACGTCCTCGAACAGGCCCTGGGTCTTCGAGCGCCCGTATTCGCTCGAGCAGAAGAGGCGCCGAATCGCCGCGAACGCGTCGGGGGGGAGGGTGCTCTCGAGCAGGCGCCGGAGCTCCGCCTCGCGGAGGTAGGTGTCGCTGACCACCACGACCTCCAGGCCGCGCTCCTTGGCGGCGCGGAGGAGCTCGACGGTCGGGGGAAAGGCGAAGCAATGCCGCATTTCCTCGGCGAGCTCGGCCTCGGCGAGCGCGCTCACGGTCTCGGCGTCGAGCTCGGGGAACGCGGCGAGGTAGATGTGCTCGAGGGTGACCTCGGTCGTGTTCGCGCGCACCTTGCGGAGACTGCGCGCGAGCGACTCCGCGCTCGTTCGGAGCTTTGCCGTGAAGCCGAGGCGCCGGAACGGCTCACGCTGGGCGAGGTCGTAGAAGACGTCCATCGGCGCCGCGGTGTCGCGGAACAGGATGGTGTCGAAACAGTCGAGAGACAGGACCCGGGCCGAGGCGACGTGGGTGGCGAGGAGGCGCGGCAGCTCCTCGGCGCGCACCGGGAGCGGGCGTCGCGCGACGGAGGCCGTGGCCCCCGCGCGCGCCCTGCTCGCGGATCGAGTCGTGGAGCCGCGGCGCAGCGGATGCGCGCTCGAAGGCACGGCGGAGAAAACGACCGTGTTGCTCGACGGTTAAGGTTCGGCGGCGCCTCGGAGCTCGCGTGGGTGAGTGCGCGGCGTCGCCCCACATCTCGCGCCGAGTGTGATGCGCGACTACAGCGTTCGTCGAGCGCGGGAGTCGCGGCGTGCGGACCGGCGCACCGAGCACGCCCGTGCTTGATCCGCTCCGGGAATGCGTGTCCAATCGACGCGTTCTGGCGAATCGAGAGGATCCGGGGGACGCTCCGGCGATCTCCACGAGTGAGAGGGTAGGCGCGTCGGAAACGCGCGGGGCCCCCGCACGCGCACGCGTCGACGAGGCGTCGACGAACGGCGCTTCCGGGCGCGTGCTCGTGTTCCGTGTCGCGGATCGCTTCTGCGCGTTGCCGCTCTCGGCCGTGGTCGAGACCATGCGCCCGCTCCCGATTGCGCCGATTCGAGGGGCGCACTCGTGCGTTCTCGGCGCGGCGATCGTGCGGGGGGCGCCGACGCCGGTGATCGATCTCGCGCGGCTGCTGTTCGAGGCGCCGGGACGTGTCTCGCGCTTCCTCCGTGTTCGTGAAGGGCCGCGCCCGGTGGTGCTCGCGGTCGGCGACACGCAGGGAGTCTTCGAGGCGCCGGACCTGTCGCCGACGGCGCTCCCGGCGCTCCTTGCCACGGCGCGCCCGGAAGCGGTGGAAGCGCTCGGCCGAATCGACGAAGATTTGATCCTTCTGCTCCGCGCGGGACGTACGGTGCCCGACGCGGTGTTCGAGGAAGCGATGGAGGGGTGACTGCGTGACGGAACGGCTCGCTCCGACCCAGGTGCAACGCTTGCGGGCGCTCGTGACCGAGCGGCTCGGCTTTCGCTTCGATCCGGAGCGCGTGCCCGATCTCACCGACTTTCTTCGGCAAAACGGGCGCGCCCGCGGCGTGGCGCCGGCGGCGTATCTCGACGAGCTCTTGCTGGCCGGGGACTCCGATCTCTTGGATCTCGCCGCCGCGTGCACGATTCCCGAGACGTACTTCTTCCGGGACGCAGGGCAGATCGAGCTTCTGCGCGAGGAGCTCCGGCGCCTCGCCGAGCAGCGCCCGTTCCTTCGCGTGCTGTCGGCGGGGTGCGCCTCCGGTGAGGAGCCGTACACCGTGGCGATGTTGGCGCGCCGGGAGCTCTTGCAGCCGGAGCGCGTGTCGATCGTCGGGATGGACGTGAACGGAGCGTTGCTCGAGCTTGCGCGCCGGGGTCGATACACGGCGTGGTCGCTCCGGCAGACGCCCGAGGCGGAGAAGCGGCGCTACTTCTTCGAACGCGAGGGCCGCTACGAGATCCGCGACTCGGTGAAGCGGCTCGTGACCTTCGAGCGGCGGAATCTCGCGCGGGACGCGGCGGCCCTCGGCGCGTCGTCGTTCGACATCGTCCTCTGCCGGAACGTGCTGATGTACCTCTCGCCGCACGCCGCGCGGGACCTGGTGAAGGGGATCGCGCGGGCGCTCGTGCCGGGCGGGCTCCTCTTGATCGGACACGCCGAGACGCTGCGAGGGCTCTCGGACGATTTCGAGCTCGGCCACGCGCGCGACGCCTTCTTCTATCGACGGCGTTCGCAGCTGCGGGAGCGAAGGGTGAGCCGTCGACCCGCGACGCTCGTTCCAGCGGCGCGGACTCGGTCGCCGCTGCTCCCGTTGGGGAGCGAGCCGCGACGGGGCGAGTCACGGACGGACGATTCGCGCGGAGGCGAGTCGTGGCGGAGCGAGTCGTACGGAAACGAGCCGCGGGAGAGCGAGCCACGCGGGAGCGAGCGCGGCTCCGTGCCAAAAGTCGAGCCGTCCGAGTCGTCGCCGCCGCGAGCACGCCGCGAGAGCGACGGCGCGCGCTCGGCGCTCGAGCTGTTCCGGCGCGAGCGGTATCGCGAGGCGCTTGCGCTGCTCGAGCGGGCGCCCGACAGCGACGGAGGCTCGAGCCTCCTGCGCGGCGTGTTGCTCCTCCTCGCGGGCAACGTGGACAAGGCGGCCTCGTGCGCCGACCGCCTGATCGAGCGCGACGCGCTCGACGCCTCCGCTCACTACCTGCTCGCGCTCTGCGCGGAGCAAGCGGGGGAGCCCGATCTCGCGATCGCTCACGACCAGGCCGCGACGTACCTCGATCCCGCCTTCGCGATGCCGCGCGTGCACCTCGGGCGGCTCTTCCGGCAAAATGGGCGCTCGGAGCTGGCACGGCGTGAGCTCCTCGCCGCGCTCCGCCTCATCGGTCACGAAACGGAGGACCGATTGTGTCTGTTCGGCGGCGGGTTCTCGCGGCACGCGTGGGTCGAGCTGTGCCGCGTCGAGCTCTCGCGGTGCGAGGGGGCATGAGCGAGGTCGCTCCGCGCGTGAAGGCGCTCCGCGCGGCGTTCGACGCGAGCTTCGCGGAGCCGTACCCGGAGCCTGTTGCTCCCGAGCGGCGATTGATCCACGTGCGCTCCGGGGAGCGTACGTTCTTCCTCGACGTCGCGGAGCTGTCCGGGATCCACCCGTGCCCCGAGCTCGGCCCGGTCCCGTCTCGTCGCGACACGCTGCTCGGGCTCGCGGCGCACCGGGGGAAGCTATTGTGCGTGCTGCGCTTGCCGGAGGCGCTCGGCGGCAAATCCGGCGCACGCGCTCCGCGCTGGATCGCGATCTGTCGCGCGCGCCTGGACGCGGCGATCGCCTTCGACGAGCTCCTTTCGTACCGCGAGACCTCGAGGGAAGAGGTCGTGTCGCTCGGAAGCGAAATCCGCGTGCCGGGGCTCTGCGCGCTCGTGATCGCGGGCGAGCTCCGCGTACCGCTGCTCGATCTCGCGGAGCTCTGCGAGGGCTCGGATCGCGCCGAAACATCGAAAGCCGAGGGAAGCAGCCAATGAAGGACTGGACGTTTGGGCGGAAGCTTGCCGCCGGCTTCGCCACCGTGGTGCTCGCGATCCTGGTCGTGTCGGGCGTCACGTTCGTGGCCCTGGAGGGCATGGTCGAGAAGAACGATCGCGTGATCGCCGTCAACGCGCGCGCGCTCAATGCCGTCGAGCGCCTGCGCGGCGTCTCGTGGCAAGAAGCCGCCCTCGTGCGGGCGTACGTGCTCACGGGCAACGAGGAAGAGTTTCGCGACGTGCAGGCAGCCCGGCGTCGGTTCGCCGAGGCGCTCGCCCGGGTGGAGGAGCACGCGGCCCTGGGTGCGGCGAAGAGCCTGCTCACCGCCATCGAACAGAGCAAGCGCGAGCGCGACGCCGCGGTCAACCGCGTGGTCGAGGAGCGGCGGGCGGGGCACGACCCGGCCGAGGTGCTCGCGACGTACCGCGCGCACGCCGTGCCCGCCGTTGACGCCCTCGACCGGCAAATCGCCGCCCTCGCCGACGCGGAGGAGCGGAGCCTCGAAGACGGAATGGCCGGCGCAGCGCGCGCCGCGCGCCGCGCGAGCGCGTTGGTCATGGGCATGAGCATCACCGCCGCGTTGTTCGGGATCCTGGTGGGCGTGCTGCTCACGCGCTCGCTCACGGCGCAGATCTCGCACGCGGTGCAACACGTGCGCAGCTCGTGCGCGGAGCTCAAGGTCACCGCGGCTCAGCACGCCGCGGGCGCGAAGGAGCAGGCGACCGCGATGAGCCAGGTGTCGGGCACCGTGGCCGAGCTGCTCTCGAGCTCACGCCAGATCGCGGCGAGCGCCGAGCGGGTCGCGGGGTTCGCCGTCGATACGGAGCGGGCCGCTCACCATGGCGGCGAGACCGTACTCCGCGCGCGGGACTCCGTGCTCGGGATTCAGCGCCAGGTCGAGCTCATCGCTCAGCACTTGCTCGACCTCGGGCGGCACTCGCAGCGAGCGGGGACGATCCTCGAGCTCATCAACGAGCTCTCCGAGCAGACGAACATCCTCGCCATCAACGCCATGATCGAGGCGGCGGGAGCCGGGGAGGCCGGGCGGCGCTTCGCCGTGGTCGGCGAGGAGATCCGGAAGCTCGCCGACCGCGTGGGCGGCTCCGCCAAGGAGATCCGCGACATCGTCGAGCAGATCCGGCGCGGCGTGGACAGCACGATCCTGGCAACCGAGAGCGGGTCGAAGGCGGTCGAGAACAGCGCCCAGTCGTTCGACGAGCTCAACGAGGCGTTCGAGCGCATCGGCACCATCGTGGCCACCACGACCCAGGCCGCGCGCGAGATCGAGCTCTCGACCCAACAACAGACGACCGCCGTGGAGCAGGTGACCGTGGCGGTGGCGAACGTGGCGGCGGCCACACGAGAAGCCGAAATCGGCGCGGGGCAGACGGTCCAGACCGCGGGTGAGATGCTGAGCCTCTCCGATCGGCTCGCCAAGCTCGTGCACACGCCCAAGGCGCGCGCCGCATGAAGGAGGACCGGTTCCGCTACTTCCGCGTCGAGGCGCGCGACCTCCTCACGGTGCTCGAACAGGGGTTGATCCGTCTGGAGCGCGGTGAGCTCGACGCCGACGGCGTTCGGGGTCTGCTCCGCGCCGCGCACACGCTGAAAGGCGCCGCGCGCGTCGTCGACCTCCCCGAGATCGCCGCGCACGCGCACGCGATCGAGGATCGGCTGGTCTCCACGGATGCGGGACGGCAGCTCCCCGCCCGAGGGCTCGGCGAGCTGTTCGCGGCCGTCGATGCGATCCGCTCGGGACTCGTCGCGCTCGAGCGACCCAGGGAGTCGCGGATCAGCGGGGAGTCGCGCGCCGAGGCACCCGCGGAGGCCCCGCGCACGCTGCACGTCGAGCCGCTCGACCTCGATCGCGTGCTCGAGTGCCTGCTCGAGGCCGCGCTGCTCGCGCGCGCCGTGCGCCGAACGGCGGGCGCTGACTCCGCGGACAGCGCGCTCGCCGATCGCCTGGATGCGCTCGATGCGATGCTGCTCGAGGCGCGCCTGCACACGGAGCGCATCCGCCTCGTGCCCGCGCGCCGGATCTTTCCGGTGCTCGAGCGGGCGGTGCGGGACGCGGCGCGCGAGACCGGGCGCTCGGTGGTGCTCGACACCCGCGGCGGGGACGTTCGGCTCGACGCGCACGTCGCCTGGCGTGTGCAAGAGGCGCTCTTGCACGCGGTCCGCAACGCGGTCGCCCACGGGATCGAGCCGCCCGAGGAGCGGCGCGCCGCCTCCAAGCCCGAAGCGGGGCGCATCACCATTTCCGTCGCGCAGCGACGCCATCGCATCGCGTTTTCGTGTCGGGACGACGGGCGCGGCGTGGACGTTGCGGCGGTGCGCCGCGCGCTCGAGACCCGCGGCGAGCCCGTGGAAGGCCTCGACCAGCGAGCCCTGCTCGCGCGGCTGTTCGCCCCCGGCGTTTCGACGGAGAGCCGCGCGTCCGTCGTCGCGGGGCGCGGCATCGGGCTCGACGTCGTCCGCACGGTGCTCGCCGAGCTGAAGGGCGAAGCGTTGCTCGAGACCCAGCCGGGGTTCGGGACGACGCTCACCCTGGTCGTGCCGCTGACGCTCGCGACGATGCCGGTGCTCACCGTCGAGAGCGCGGGCATCACCGCGGCGATCCCGCTCGAGGCGGTGCGCGCGACGCGGCGCTTTCCGGGCACCGAAGTCACGGAGGGTGTCGCGGGGGAGCACGTCACGGAAAACGGCGAGTCGCTCCCCGTGCTGCGGCTCGCTTCGTTGTTCGGGCGGGTTCCTTCGGAGAAGCGCCGCGCGCTCGAGACCTGCCTCGTGCTCGAGACCGTGAGCGGAAAGGCCGTCCTGCTCGTCGAGCGCCTGCGGGGCGTCGAGGACGTGATCGTGCGGCCGCTGCCGTCCGCGGCGGAGGCGGATCCGGTCGTGACCGGCGCCTACCTCGGCGCGGATGGCCCGCCGTGCCTCGTGCTCGCG
>CAYYWA010000178.1:4340-11631 GCA_964475255.1 uncultured Sorangium sp. | reverse complement strand
CCCTTGCCGCCCGGGCCGCAGTAGCCGCCGCCGCCGCCCGCAGCGGTTTCACCCCCGCCACCGCCGCCACCCGGGCCGAGTCCCTTTTCCCCACGATCGCCCGGCGCGCTGAAACCCCCGCCGTGAGCGACCTTTCCATTCGGAACGGCCTCGATGTATCCGCGAACGGTGACGTCGCCGGGAGCGAGGAGCACGAGCGGTCGCTGACCGACGACCTCGACTTGGATCGTGGTGTCGACTTCGATGTTCTGCCCGGCGAACACGGCTACCTCGGAGCCGTCGTCCTCCTGCTTGGCCACGGCAAACGCGTAGTACGTCTTCGTCGTGGTGGTGCCCGGTGTGTAGCAGCGGATCACGCCGTCGTCCGTGTCGATCTCCGCGCGGGAGCCGCACATCTCGCCGTTGAGGATGAGGTCATCCGTCACCTCGAGCTCGAAATCCGACGGCAGCGTGCTCGGCGTGAATCCTTCGGGAAGCGCGTTGTCCCCGCCCGTGGACGGGGCGCCGGCCGCGCCGTCGTCCCCGGCAGCGCCGTCTTCGCCGGCGCTGCTCGTGTCTCCGCCCGTTCCCGAGCCGCCGTCACCCGTCTCGCCGGCGTCACCCGTGCTGTTGCCAGCACCCGCGTCGCCGCTCGTCCCGCCCGACGACGTCTTGCCTCCCGAAGCATCGGACCCGGCCGCTCCGGCGGAGCCGCCGCTGCCATCGTTGTCATCGTCGTTCACCTTGACGGTGCACGCGCCGATCGCGCCCACGAGCGCGAGTGTCGTAGCCCAGCCTACTCGCTTGAGTGTCATGTAGTAACTACCTCACGAGCCTTGTACGCCTCGTTGCCGGCATTCTTCCCGGACCGGGGGGGGTCTTCGTCAACGACAGAACGCCGAGCCCGCACCGGGCTGGTCCTTCGGAGGCTCCCCCGGCCGCTGCGGCCCAGGGTTCGGGCGCACGGAAGCGGCATCCTGTCGCAAGGCGGGGCACCGCGGCGCGCCGCGCGCCTCGAGGTCAGGGGAGGGCGGCGAGCTGCTCGCGGACGGACGCCGTGCGCTCCGTCACGAACTCTTTCAGCTCCGAGAGCGCGTCCTCGAAATCCGAACGCTCCGTGTCCGGGCCGTTTCCGGTGCGCGCATCCGTGAGGTGCGGCTCGACGAGGCTCCTCAGCGCATCGATGCGACCGAGCAAATACTCCTCGGAGAGGATCGTCTCGGAGAGCGCGCGGTATCGCGCCACGTACGCGGCCTCGAAGCGTGGAACCTCGAACAGGCGGAAGGCGAGGGGGCGCTCGGTCCCTTCCTGCGAGTGGATGGGCCGGTACTCGGCCGACTTGAGCGAGAAGAACAGCGATGCTTCGGAGCCCAGCTGATTGAAGCTGCTCTTGTCGGGATCGAACGTCGCGTCGAGATCCCACGCGATGAACGCGAGCTTCTTCCGGTTACGGATCTCGTACAGCCAGTAGTTTTTCGGGCGGAACGGGAACGAGTCCCAATGCGAAGTGAAGTTCGCGACGACGAGGTAGCTCAGGAACGCGTCGACCTCGAAGCTCGTCTCGAACCACGCGTCGAGCGCGTCGGCGGGGAGGCCGTTCAGCGCCTCGAGGAACGTCCGGAGCGCACCGTAGTCGCCGGCGACGGTCCCTTTGTGATTCGTCTTCTTCTCGTAGTGTCCCGGGTAGCTCGCGTCTTCCGGCCCGAGATACGTCGTGTCGGCGAAGTACTTCTGCGAAGGCTGCCCTTCCGACGCCGGCAGATCTCGCGCCGCCTTGTACAGATCTCCCGACGCGTCCCCGAACATCTCCCAGAGCCAGTCCTCGTTGTCCGGATCTTCGTACTCGAGGTAGAGCCCCTGGGCCTCACCGTTCACCTTGAGCACCACGTGTCGCGCAGAAGGCACGGGCACTCCGGCGAAGCGCATCAAGTCGTACGCGAGCTTCTGGCGCAGATGCGGCTCGAAGTTGAAGTTCCACTCGCGCCGGTTCCGGTACGGCTCCTTGGAGCGGAACTTCACCTTCCAGTTTCGTCGGCCGATCGGATCGGCGTCGATGAGCCGTTCGAGCGCGTACGCCCCGCGGAAGTTCACATCGACCTCGTCGTAGCGCCTCCCGCTGCCGTCCACGAAGCTGCCGAGCACGTCTTCGCCGTAGAACGGCGCGGCCTCGAGCGCGGCGCGCGCATCCTCCGTGAGCAGGATCTCCACGGTGTCGACGCGTGTGGGCAGCTCCGCAGGATCGAACGACGGAGGCATCCACGCGCCGCCGGCGACGCCGACCATTCCCGCCCTACCGGCGTCGTTCCCCGTCCCTCCCGAGGAACTGCCGCCGCTCGACGCACCGCCGCCCGATGCACCGGCGCCCGATGCGCCGCCGCTCGACGTCCCTCCGCCGGACGTGCTTCCCGCGGCTCCGCCTCCTCCGCTGCTGCTCGTCGCGGTCCCTCCCGCGAAGGATCCCGCGCCTCCGCCCGCCGTGGCGGACACGGCCGGCGTGTGGCTGCCGCCCGGGTCGCAACCGGCATGCGTCAGGGGAAGCGTGAGGAGGGCCGCAACCGCGGCGCTGCACCGAACCTTGTATCCGCGAGAACCGAAAAGCACTGCCGAAGGACGCTCCGCTTCGAAGCTGCTAACCCAAGGTGCCCGTGAAAACCATCTTTATCACGGGCGTTTCGAGCGAGATCGGGCCGTCGGCCGCCCGGTGCTCGTCGCACGTGGCGGGCCGCGTCGCGGGCAGCGTGCGCACGCGAAAGCCCCGAGCCGCTCGAGAACGAGCTCGGAGCGCGCGTTCGCGGCGTGGTGCTGATGGGTGCGACCGAGTGGGCGTTGCGGGCGCGGCGCGTCAGCTCGATCGCGCGCTCGAGGAGAAGACCTCGACGGGCCTCGTGAACGACGACGGGGCCATCGCGAGGGCGGGCCCGCCCTGGCAGCACGCCCTCCACGCGCGTCGATCGGCCGGTCGAGCTGAAACGCGGGCTCGCCCCCGGCGCTGACGTTTTCAGGGGTCGACGGGCGACGGCTCGTTCGGGCAGTGGGCAAGGAAGCGGGAGCGCGTCAGCGCGATCGCGGGCGGACGCCCTTTCCGGCTATCGTGGCGCCCCCCATGGCCCGTACGGTTCTCTTTCGCAAGCTGAGTCGCCTCGCCACGTCTGCTCTCGCGAAGCGCGACGAGACGCTGGGGATCACCCGCCGGAAGTTTCTCGAGCTCGCTACGCTGTCCGCGGCGAGCGGCGTGCTCGCGCGGTGTTCCGGGCCTCCGCTCGCGGACGATCCCGGGCCGCGCGTGGTCGTCGTCGGGGCGGGCCTCGCCGGGCTGCACTGCGCGCATCGGCTGCACCAAGCAGGGGTCGATGTCACCGTGTACGAGGCCGCGAACCGCGTCGGAGGGCGGACGTTCACGGCGCGCGGCGAGTTCCCAGGGGGCCTGATCGCCGAGCTCGGCGGGGAGCTGATCGACTCGAACCACGTGACCCTGCACGCGCTCGCCGAGGAGCTCGACATCCCGCTCGACGATCGGTTCGACGACGAGCCGGCGGTGGCAGAGGTCTGGTGGATCGACGGCGCAGCCGTCCCGGACTCGACCGTCGTCGAACAGTTCACGAGCGTCGCCGACGTGATGCTCGGGGATCTCGAGGTCGCGGACGAAGACGAGGAGGCGTTCGCCGAGCTCGATGAAACGCCGCTCTCGGACTACCTCGACCGAGTCGTTCCGAAGGAGACGTACCCCGAGCTCCACGCGTTGCTCACGGCCGCCTATCGCGGTGAGTTCGGTCTCGAGACGGACCGGCAGTCCGCGCTCAATCTCGTCTACCTCATCGGCTCGGACGATCCCCGAGCCCTTCCGCGTCTTCGGCGAGTCCGACGAGCGCTTTCACGCGCACCCGGGGAGCGACACGTTCGCCACCCGCCTCGCGGCTTCGCTGGGCGAGCGCGTCGTGCTCCAGCGTCGGCTCGTCGCCTTGAGCTTCGAGAACGGCGCCTACCAGCTCGACCTGGAGCGGGCGGATGGCGACGTCGAGCGCGTTCGCGCGGACCACGTCGTGCTCGCGCTTCCGTTCTCGACCCTTCGCGACGTCGACCTCGACGTCGAGCTCTCGGACGAAAAGCGCACCATCATCGAGGAGCTCGCCTACGGCACGAACTCCAAGGTCATCGGCGCCTTCAGGGAGCGGATCTGGAGGACGGAGCACGGTGCCTCCGGCACCGTCACCTCGGATCGCGAGTTCCAGCTGGTCTGGGACTCCTCGACCGGCCAATCCGGCGAGCACGGCATCCTCACGAACTTCCTCGGGGGCGAGACGGGGGTCGCGGTCGGCGACGTCGATCCGGAAGAGTGGTACGGGGGGGTCGTCGAAGAGCTCGAGGCCGTGTTTCCCGGCATCGAGGAGACGTACGTCTCCGGCTCTGCGCGCCGCATGCATTGGCCGAGCGCGCCGAACGCGAAGGGGAGCTACTCCTGTTACGCCCCCGGTCAGTGGTCGTTCTGGTCCCTCGAGGGGCAGCGCGAGGGCAACCTCCACTTTTGCGGGGAGCACACCTCGCCGGACTTCCAAGGCTGGATGGAGGGAGCCGCCGAGAGCGGCGCGTTCGCCGCTGCGGAAGTGCTGAACGACATCGGCGTCGCCCTGCCCGAGGCGCTGCACGCGCTGCTCGAAGACAAGCTGCCCCAGCCCACCTGGGAGCTCTCGAGCGTGCGTCTCGGACCGCTCACCCGTCGCCGAGCGCTCGTCGCCAAAGCCGCCGCGGCATCTCGGCGCTGACTCGCTCGGCTTCGGGAGCGCCCCGCCGCACGGCGCGGCGGGGCATCGCTCGAAGCCCGTCAGTCGAGGCTGGTGCCGTAGGCGACCGGGCGCACCGCGGACCCGGACCCGCCGCGCTCCAGCAGGGGAAGCACGATCGTGCAGGAGAGCCAGACGGAGTCCTCGGCCATTTCTTCGAGGTGGGCGTTTTCTATCAAGTGAATGCCGGCCTTGCTGAGCGCATAGTGGTGCACGTAGAACGGCAAGCCTTGAGGGCGATCGGGCGGCGGTGGGGCCGTGCCTTGGAGCTGACCGTCAGTGACGGCATCGATGAAGGGAACGTCGAGGCCGACGAGCACGATCGCCTTGGTCTCCAAGTACTCGATCGCGTCGACGGAGAGCCCGGGGCCCTTCGAGTAGTACTCGCCGGTCGTGTCCGGGTCCTCCCAGAGGTCCTCCCAGCCCGTGTAGATGTAGAGCGCGTCACCGGGTAGGAGCCCGCGGCTCCCGAGGCCTTGCGCCGCGAGCATGCTCTTGATGTTTGCCTTCGTGATCAGCTGGCCGGCTTGCAAGCGCTGGCCCCCGCCGAGGTAGCTCCGCGCATCCAGGAGCACCGCGCTCGTCAGGATTGGCGGCGCCTTTTCGACGCCCAGCCTGAGCAACGGTGAATCGGGCGTCGGCTTGACGTCCTCTTGAGTGAAGCCACCGTAGTAGGACGCGTTGGCGACGGGGGGATCGCCTGCCTCGGGATCCCAGACTTGCTGCATCTCGGCGAAGTGGCCGAGTGCGTCGAACTGCGTGCCCTGACCGGAAATCTCGCCACAGATGTCCTCACCATTGAAGGCGTGGCGGGAAAACGGCGCAGAAGCCGTAGGACGGTAGTCGTATTGCAGGGGGGTGCTGAACGGATTGCTCGGCATGGTGGGCGAGCGTTCATGCGCCAGCTCGTACGGCTTCGCGAACGGATGAATCAAGTACGGGAGACAGCGGAGCCGTGTTCCGAAGCCCTGAGTGTTTCCCATTCCCCGCTCGTCCCCCGCGGGCCACGGTGGCGTTGGAACGAGGGACAGCTCCTGCGCGGATGCCCCCGTGTGTGCGGTCTCACTCGCGGTGTCCGCCACCTCACAAGCGACGAAGCAAGCGGAAACTCCCATCCCAAGCAGCGCAACGATGCCTCTCATCACCGACCTCCATCTGGCCAAAGTGGCCAGGGTGCGGATCCTAGCCCACCCTCTTTTGACAGATAAGCAAATTACAATCTGTGGAGTCCTAATCCTAGATTTCGGGGCTTCCTAGTGCACCGCTTATGAGATACGCGCAAGCATTCGGCGGTGGCTTCGGATGATGGCCGCAGCGGGCTTGGTCCAGATGTTCCAGCGCCCGGCGCTCCGTCGGCTTCAGCTGAATCGTTCTCATGCCAGGACCGACGAAGCATGCCCCAGGAAAATTCACGCTAATTCATTCGCGGTGCACTAGTCGGGGAAGGCCGAGCCCTCGCGTCTTTCCGCCGCCTTCGCGCTCGTCGTGCTCGCGATAGTTATCGCTGCGCGCGCCGAACGCGAGTTCGGCTTCCAAATCCGCTTCAGTCTCGGCCATCCCCTCCGGCGTCGGCCCGAAAGGTGAGCCTGGCTTTCGAGGTTCTCTCTGCCGTCTGGGCGCCCGTGGCGCTCGTGAGAGCGCTGCTCTCGGTGCGCGTGCCGAGCGCGAATTCCTTGGGGAATCCGCTTCGGTTTCGACCCCGCGCCAGCGTCGGCCCGGAGTCGGGACCGAGAGTCGTCGTGGGTGATGGATGTGGAGAGCAGTAGGCGCGTTGGCGCGAATGAGCGTTTGCCCATCCCGGTATTCTGGAGCTTCGACGACGGGCTGCCGACTCCGGGAGTCGGGATCGTCTTGGCGAGCGGCCGGGAAATGAGGACTACAATTTGGTGCGCATCTCGGCGAGCACGCGTTCGGCTTCGTCGAGAGACACGACATTGACCGTGAGATCCTCCGACGGGGTGCTCTGTCGGCCGAGGCGCCTTGCCTGAAGCATCTGTACCGTATCGTCCGACAGGTGGGCGCACCGAACCACTCCGTGGTGGCGCGTGTACGCGATGAGCTCTCCGAACACGTGAGCCACCACCGGTGCGAGCGGGAGCATGCCGCGCATATCGGCAAGAATCAGATGACTCCGATCCCCGTACTCGTCGGTTGCCCGGCGCAGCTCCTGCGCGAGTCGCTGCATGCCAGAAAGATCGTACTCACCCGCCATTCGCAGCCGGATCGTCCGATCTCTGAGGTCGTTGGCAATCCTGAAGATCCCTTTCATGGTTTCCCCTGAGTAGACTCAGGCCCCGACGAGAGCCCCTTAGTCTTCCCTTCTGCCCGCATTCGTCAGTGAAGTCAATCCCCGCGGATCGAAGGGCGGGAGCGTCGTCGGCTCCCGCTTCCGCTTCGGGTGAGCATGGATTCAGGGGCTCATCGGGCCTCCGTGTCGGGAGGAGGCCGAATCCTCGCAGGGTTCGGCCGTCTTCGCGCCGGACGTGCGCCGGGGCCGCGCGACGCCCAGCCGACCCCCCACCCCCCCCCACAGG
>CAYYWA010000178.1:0-4330 GCA_964475255.1 uncultured Sorangium sp. | reverse complement strand
TTCGCGCCGGACGGGCGCGTGCCGCGCGGCTCGCGCTGCACGCGCCCAACGGGACCTCGTCGGGAAATCCGCCGCGGTTCGAGGCCCCGCAGGCTGAAGTGAAGCGAAACAGTCGAGATCTGGGGTTCAGGGGTCGTGCTCAGGGGGATCTCGCGTATGCTTGATAGAGGTGGCGAGGGCTGCTCATGTTTCGGCCCATTTTCAAGCATCTGGTATGGCGGCGAGACCCCTCCTCGGTTGCGATTCCCTATTTCGATCGCATCGCGCGTGAGCTCCTCGCGGGCGGAATTTCTGCAGACGCGCTGTTCGCTGGCACGGGGCTCGACGCGCGCGTGCTCGACGGACGCGAGCCCGTGAGCTTCGAGGCGTTGCTCCGCGTGCTCGCGAACGCGCGCCGGCTCGGGGGCGAGCGCGCGCTCGTCGAGCTCGGCGCACGGCTCGTCACCGGAGGCACCGGGAGGCTACCCCGAATCTTGGCGCATGCGTTCGGTTCCGCAGATGCCTACTGGTGCATGGCGAGCGCGGCGCGGATCGGGGCGCGCCTGCTCTCTCCTGCCGTCGAGCTCCGTGCCTGGGAAGTCGCGCCCCGGCGCTTCACGTTCGAGCTCGGCTCCGCGCCCGGCGGCCCCTCCGAGGACCTGAACCATGTCTTTCGGGGGATGCTCGCGACCGTCCCGGAGCTGTTCGGCTTCGAACGGGTTCCGGTCGTCGTCGAGGCCGCGCGTGAGAGCACGCTCTTTCACGTCGAGCTCGGGGAACCGGTGAGCTGGTTCACCTCGCTCCGCTGGATGCCTCGGCGCGTGCGCACGATGCGCGTCGCGGTGGAGGAGCTCAAGGCGGCGCACGCGCTCCTCGAGTCGCAGTACGAAGAGCTCCGGCGCACGCAGATCACGCTGCGCGAGAGCGAAGCCCGATTTCGTGCGCTCATCGAGAACAGCTCGGACTTCATTCTGCTCGCCGACTCGACGGGTCTCGTGACGTACGTGAGCCCCTCCGCCGAGCGCATCACCGGCCGCCCCGCGTCGGAGCCCACCGGGGCTCTGCACGGCGACCTCGTCCACGAAGAGGACCGCGAGATCGCGCAGTCCGCCTTCGAGCGGGTCCTTCGCGAGCCCGACCGGACCGTGACGATGCGCGTCCGGTTTCGCGCGGGGCCGGCCGCGTGGATTTGGGTCGAGGGCACCGCGCGCAACATGCTGGCCGACGCGAGCGTCCGCGCCATCCTCGTCAACTATCGAGACATCACCGACCGGATGCGCCTCGAAGAGCAGCTCCTCCAGGCGCGAAAGCTGGAGAGCATCGGCCGGCTCGCGGGCGGGCTCGCGCACGACTTCAACAACCTGCTCATGGGCGTGCTCGGCAACGCCGAGCTCTCGTTGCTCCGCTCGGAGGCGGGGGCGCCGGTGCGCGAGCAGCTCGAGCAGATCATGGAGTATTCGCGGCGTGGCGCGGAGCTGACGAGCCAGCTCTTGTCCTTCGCTCGGAAGAAGGTCGTTCAGCCTCGCCTCGTCAACGTGAACGAGCTCGTTCAGAACACGCAGAGCCTGCTCGAGCGCCTCATCGGCACGCACGTGGAGATCGTGACGAAGCTCACGCCGGAGCTCGACGCGGTCGAGATCGATCCGAGCCAGCTCCAACAGGTGCTCGTGAATCTCGCGACGAACGCGCGGGACGCGATGCCTGGCGGCGGCACGCTCACCATTGCGACCGGGCACGTGGCTCTGCCCGCACAAGGACGCGCGTGGGGAGCGCTCCGCGAGTACGTCGCGCTCGTCGTCTCGGACACGGGCACGGGCATGGACGAGGAGACGCGCGGCAAGATCTTCGAGCCGTTCTTCACGACCAAGGAGGTGGGCCGAGGCACGGGGCTCGGGCTCTCCACGTGTCACGGCATCGTGAGTCAGGCCGGCGGACACATCGACGTGACCAGCAAGCCCGGCCAAGGGACGACCTTTCGCGTGCACCTGCCGCGCGTGCGCCAGCCGGCGAGCCGCGTTTCCGCCCCCCCCGAGCAGAGGGTGCCGAGGCGCGGTAGCGAGACGGTGCTCCTCGTCGACGACAATCCCGCGGCGCTTCAGGCAACGGCGGATCTCCTGCGGCACCTCGGGCACACGGTGCTTCTCGCCGCGAGCGGCCCCGAGGCGCTGGTCGTCGCCGAACGCCACCCGGGTGAGCTGCACGCCGTCATCTCCGACATCGTGATGCCGAAGATGAGCGGGCCGGAGCTCGTCGAGCGCCTTCGGGTGCTCCGTCCCAATCTCCGCGTGCTGTACGTCTCGGCGCACGGCGCGCTGCGCGAGCCGTTCACCTCCAAGGCGGGGACGCTGTTCCTCCAGAAGCCGTTCGATACGGCCGCGCTCTCCGCCGCGCTGGGCGAGCTGTTCCGCGAGGGCGAGGGCGTTCGCCGGGCGTTCGCGAGCAAGGCGAGCTGCGGCTGACCGTGGAGCGAAAATATTTCACTCGCGTTGTGGGGGTGACGATCTCTTTTTTGGCAATGCGCCGTTTCGAGTAAGAAGCGGTGCTCATGCGCTCACGGTCATTGCTGATTCCGCTCTTCGTGCTCTTCGCGTCTGCCTGTGGCGGCTCCCAGACTCCGGCAGCTGCTCCCGAAGCCGCGTCGAACGGTGAGGAGCCGAGCTCGGCGTCGGACGCCGAGCCCTCGGAGGATGCGAGCGGAGAAGGGGAGGGGGCGAGCGAATCGCGCGCGATCCCGACGGAGTGCCACAAGGCGGGCGACGTCTGCGTGCCGAGCCCGAAATTCGTCAAGCGCTTGTGCAACGGGCGCTATCCGTCGATGGCGCTCTACTTGTTCGGGAACGACTCGAAGTGGACGCGCGCATATCTCACGCGCAAGACGGAAGCGTGGAATGCGTCGGGAGGCGCCTCCACCGGCGGCTTCCTCGAGTTCGACGAAGAGGTCCTGCTCCTCGCCGAGCGCAAGGCGGATATGGGAGGCATGCAGGTGAGCGGTGCCGGAGCGGGCTACGACGCGCTCCGCTGGGACGGCTCGTGCGTGACGCTCTCCGGAGAGGAAGTGACGCAGAAGAAGCCCCCGGCCGCGAAGAACATCAACGTCGAGTGGCGGTTCCTCGACGACAACGTGCAGGAGGCGCTGCGCAAGGACGAGGCGATCAACGCCGCGTACCTCGAGCGGCGCAACCACTGCAAGGGAGCCGTGAGCGGCGACGTGAGCTCCACCTGCGTGAAAGCGGATCAGAAGCTCAGCGACGCGGTCGTTCGGTACGTGCGCAACGGCGGCTCGATCCCCGTCCCGACGACGCTACCCGAGTAAGCGCCGCGGAGCTCACGCCGGCGCGGTAGCGCTCACCGGCGCCTGCTCGAACACGTTGCCGAGCTGCCAACCCTCGAGCGCGCGGAACGTCGGCCCGTGCGCTCCGGCGGCCCAGAGCTCGCCGACGAGACCGAGCGTGAGCGCGCGGCAGACGCTGCGCACGTCGTTCGCGGCGCGCCACGGCGGGTTTCGCGCCAGCACCGGATCCTGCGCGGACAGCAACGCGCGCTGCACGTCCACCGCGCTCGATCCGATGGAGCGGACGAAGTCGAGCATTAGCGCGAAGTCTCGAGATTTCCGGCGAAGCTCGCGCTTCGCGCGCCGAAGCCGCTCGAACGTGACCTCGTGCCCTGGGCGGGAGAGCACCGCCGACAACGCGCGCGCGATGAGCTCGAGCTGGGGGGCATCGTCGCGCACGACGAGCGTGGCGGGCCCTCCGCCCCAGCCCGGCGTCGCGGAAGCCGTCGGCGCTTCGACGAGCCCCTCGAGGCCGAGGTGGCGCAACCGATCCGCGGGGACGCCGTCGAGGAGCTGCTGCGCGATGCCGGGAGCGCCCCAACGCCCCGCGCCGCGCCCCGTCCGCAGGATGACCCAACCGTAGAGCGCGCCGCGAAACCGAATCGCGCCGCTGCGCGGCTGGTGCAGGCCGGCGCCGAGCCAGCCCACGTCGATGCTCCCGCTCTCGAAGGCGCGCAGGCTCTCGGCGAGATCCGGCGCCGGGAGCACCACGATCGCCTCTAGGAACGCGGGCCCGCGCGCGGCGTCCGGGTTGCGTCGAAGCGTCAGGCGGCCGTTCGTGAACTCGGCGACGAACGCCCCCGTCCCATCGGGGCGCGCAGGCGAGTAGTCGCGCGGCACGATGGCAGCGAGCGGGCTCGTGAGCTCGCGCGCCAAGAGGTCGGGAGCGACGCCGGGGAAGTCCAGCGCGAGAGGATCGCGGCTCGGCCGCCGCACGGGGACGGCGCGCGGGACGAGCGCGCCGAGCCGCGCCGCGCGCGAGAGAGAATGGACCACCGCCGACGCGTCGATGCGCCGCCC
>CAYYWA010000177.1:1514-11655 GCA_964475255.1 uncultured Sorangium sp. | reverse complement strand
TGCCGGGGCCCTCTGCGAGCACTCTGATCTCCTCCCAATCCGGCCCCTCCGCCGCGAAGGCGCCCGGCCCGCGCTCCCGAAGCGCGGCGGAAACGCGCACCTTTCCCCGCCCACCGACGGCCTGGATGGCGTTCCGGACGAGGTTCATGAGCACCTGTCGGAGCTGCTCGGCGTCGGCCCGGATGAGGGGCAGCCCCTCGGCGATGTGCGTCTCGACGTCCCAATCCTCGGCGCGATCGGAGGCGAGCACGGTCAGGGTGCGGCGCACCACGGCCCCGGCGTCCACGGCATGGAGCTCGCCCTTGGACGGCCGCGCGTAGTCGAGCACCGAGCCCACCACGCGATCGAGCCGCTCCACCTCTTCGAGGATGATGCCCACGAACTCCCGCTCGGAGACGTCCAGGCGGCTCCCGGTGTCGCCGAGCAGCTGCGCCGCGCCCTTGATGGCGCCGAGGGGGTTCTTCACCTCGTGAGCGAGACCGGCCGCCATCTCCCCGAGCGCCGCGAGCCGATCGCGCTCCTGGAGCCGGCGATGCTGCCGTGAGTTTTCGAGGACGACGCCCATCTGCGTGGCGAGCGCCTCGAGCAGGGACACCTCGTCCGGAGAGAACGCGTCCCGAACGCGGTCGTCGACGACGAGCAGGATGGCCTCGAGCTCGTGCCCTTCCCCGTACACGCCGAAGCAGAGGCCTTGTTTGAAGGGGCCGAGCACCTCCGCAGCGGCGAGCACGCGCTCGTCCGCCTCGGCCTCGCGCACGTGACCGGCGCGCCGACGCTCGGCGATCTGATGCGTCAGCTCTTCGAAGCTGATCGAGGCGCTCGTATCGAGCCGCTCGATCAGCGGGTGCGCGGTGGCCACCTCGATGCGCTGCGGTGCCTCCGGTCCGAACGCCGCTGCGAGCTCGAAATCCCTCCCGGAAAGCGCGCGGACGTAGAGCGCCGCTCCCGTGGCGCGCCGCGAGCTCTCGAGCTCCGTGAGCACCACCTGCTGCATTTCCTTGGCCTCGAGCACGTGCACGAGCACGCGCCGAGCTTTGGAAACGGCGCGCTCGAGGTCCACGCGCTCTCTGAAGAACACCTTGTGCGTGTAGCGCTCGGCGCCCTCACGGAGCGGCTCGAACAAGACGAGGATCACGATCGCCGCGAGGATCGCGCCGAGGTACATCGTCTCGAAGCCGCCGATCAGCACGACGAAGACGTAGAAAATCCCGGCGAGGCAGAACGCGAGCGCCGTCGAGACCAGGAGCTGGCCGAGGATGTCGTAGAGATCGACGAGGCGCTTTCGGATGAGCGACTCCGAGAGCACGAACAAGAAGACGATGCTGAGCACGGCGCTCACCGGCGGCAGCGGCACGCCGATGAACCAGAGAAAGTCCGCGAGGCTGAAGGTCGCCGCGGCCGCGCCGATCAGGACGAGGAAGCGCACGCGCCGTTGAATCGCGCGAGAGCCGCTGTGCTCGCCGCGCACGGCGAGCGCCGTGAGCCCGGCCGCGAGCAGGCCGAACACGTACAAGAAGACGGCGCCGCGCACGACCCCGTGCTCGTGCTCGGTGAGGACCACGACCAGCATCGGCACGGCGAGCGCGCCGGCGACACGGAGCAAGGTCGGCCTGCGCCCGCTCTGCGGAACGATCGCCTCGAACAGGTGCAGCGCGAACTGCGGGAGCAGCACGGCGAGCACCGCCGTCGACCGCTCCCAGACCGCGCCGCGCCCGCTGTGGTACTGCCATTGGGCGAGGTACCAGAGGCCTACATCCCCCGCGAAGGCCGCGAACAACACCTGGGCGCGCCGCGGGCGCCCGCGCAGCAAGACGGAAGCCGCGATCGCGAGCGCGAGCACCCCGCAGAACAGCGACGTGCGGGTCCGGAGATCCACACTGAAAGATTACCACCGTTCCAAGAAATGCCGTGCGGCGCGGCGCGCCGCACAGCCGTCGCGTCCCCGGTGCGACGACCACAATTCCCGAGTTCGATGCTAGCCTCCGCTTCCACAGGAGGCCCTGGATGAACGCCCATTGCTTACGCCGGCTCGCTTTGGGGACGACGCTTTTGGCGTCATTCGCCACCGGGTGCGCCGAGGAACGGGACCCCATCAGCCGCGTCCAGGCCAACGCGCTCGACAAGACGTTCTTCGTCGGCAACCTCGCTGATCCGGCCGACGACCCGGAGTTTTATTGGCGCAACTTCGTCGTCGATGGCTCGGAGGCGCAGTCGCTCGTCGGCATCGGCTCGTGGAGCGGCGTCGATCGCATCCGCTGGGACATCCAGGAGCAGCTGCTCGTCGCCCGCAAAGCCTATCCGCTCTCGCCCGGAGCCGACGACAAGGGCGGTCCGGGACTACCGGACGGGACGATCGTCGCGGCGTATCCCATCGTTTCGCATTTCGACATCCTCCGCGACTACAACCCGCAGACGGGGGAAGAGCTGAACGTCGTCGTCGAGAACACGACCGATCGACCCTGGTACGAGCGGCAGTACATGCGCGTGGACTGGTCGATCAACCTCGTCGACACGCCGATGTGGTTCGACATGTTCCTCGGCAAGGTCTTCGGGGACATCAAGGTCACCCCCCTCGCCTACTACGTGTCGGACTCGACGCATCCGGATGCGCCGCACTTCGAGCCCGAGAAGGGCTACTTCGACATCACCTCGAAGTTCTGGGTCGAGCCGGAGCAGCTCGACGCCCCGTTCACCCCGAGCGGCGGCATCCCGGCCTGCGTGCTCGTCGGCTTCTACACCGGGTCGAACCTCGATAGCTGCGACCCGCAAGAGGCGATCGTCCGGAGCTCCTACCTCAAGGTGAGCGAGGTCGATCCGGACGACGATTTCGAGCCGTTCGACAACGCCCACGCGGCGCTCGACATCGTGGGCAATCCGGGGGGCCTCGGGTCGAGCCCGTTCGTCGGCATCCTCACGCCGCAGCGCATCGCCTGGGACCCGCAGTACGGCTACACGGATGCCGGCCTGCGCCGCTACATGCACATTCACAACATCTGGCGGCAAAGCCACCAGACCACGGGAACGTGCAACGAGGACGCGGACTGCGCCGACGTCGGGGCGGGCTCGGTGTGCCTCCCCTCGGGCGCGTGCACCGTGCCGTGCCGCTACGAGGCGCGAGCGGACGCCGACGCGAACGGGACCGACGATCAGTGCGAGAACGCGATCACGGGCTACGACGGCTCGGAGGGCTCGCAGTGCAGCGTGCGCAATCGCTGCACGCTGCCCTACCGCGATCGCGAAATCAAAACCGTGGGCTACTGGGTGAACGCGGAGACCCCCGACGCCCTGCTCGACACGGTGGACGAATCGGGTGAGGTCGTTTCGCGCGGGCCCTCCGAGGACATCATTCACACGTGGAACCAGGCGCTCGAGCTCGCCGTCGCCCGGGCGCGCGAGGTCGAGTGCCGGCGCACGGGCGGCGACCGCGACAGCTGCCACGCCGAGTTCTTCGAGCCCGGCGAGATCGAGATGGTGAGCTACGGCGGCTGGGGGATCCCCAAGGTCAAACCCGGGCCGGACGTCCTCACGCTCTGCCACAACCCCGTGCGGCCGTACGACGACCCGCTCTGCGGCCCCGTCGGGTACAGCGCGCGCGTGGGCGACCTCCGCCACAACTTCCTCTATTACTGGCCGCACGCTTCGCGCGCTCCGTGGGGCGGCATCGCCAACTGGAACGCGGATCCCGTCACGGGGCAGATCATCGGCAGCTCGGCCACCACGCTCGGGCGCTCGGCGACGATGGCGGCCGCCCAGGTGCGGGACATCCTGCTGGTCGCCGCGGGCGAGCTCGACATGAGCGACATCACCAACGGCGAGACCGCACGGCGCTACCAGAAGCAGCTGCGCGACGGTCGCAGCCCGGAGGCGTTCAGCGCCGAAGAGCTCGAGCGTCGTGTCCGCTCGGTGGACGCCAAGCACGCGCTCGCGCAGATCGTCCCGACGGTCTCCGGGACCACGGAGCTCGAAAAGCGTGAGGCGCTGATCCGGGAGCGGGCCGCGCGCGTCACCCTGGTCGGCGAGGCCACGCCGCATCAGCACAAGTACGAGACGCTGGCGAACGCCGTGAGCCAGCTCCCCGTCGCCGCCGATCTCGTCAGCCCGACCTGGGCGACGGACCTCCTCGCCGCGTCTCCGACCGCGGCCGCATCGCTCACGGACACGCTCTCACCCCTCGTCGGCGCGGATCCCGGCAAGGTCGAGGGGTATCGCAAGCTCCTCGAGCACCGCCTGGCGATGCGCGGGGTCTGCTTCTCCGATCATCAGGTCGCCGCGAACGTGGGCAACCCCGACTTGCACGGCGTCGCCCGGTACTACTTCGAGAAGTACGGCGACGACGTCGTGCGCGCGATGCTGGAGGACGAGGAGGCCCCCACCGACGACGAATCCGTGAAGAAGCGCCGGGCGGAGCTCATTTACGAAGACCTGTGGAAGGAGTCGTACAAGGGCATCCAGCTCCACGAAATCGGGCATTCCCTCGGCCTCCTGCACCAGTTCACGTCGTCGTACGACTCGACGAACTACAACCCGCAGTACTGGCAGCTCCGCACCGACGAGGGCCGTGCGACCCGGGCGTGCAACGGGCCGCGCTCGAGCGACGACGAGGACTCGTGCATGGGGCCGCGCTATCTCGACCCCGAGACGGCGGAGGAGCTCGGCACGGGCTCCGAGCCGCGCCCCGGCCTGAACTACTTCGCGCACACCTCGACGATGGAGTACCAGAACGAGCGCTTCTTCGAGAGCGTGGGGCTCGGGCAGTACGACACGTTCGCGATGAGCGCTCTGTACGGACGCGTGCTCGAGACCTTCGACGAGCGCGCGATGCCGGTGGGTCAGCAAGCCGCGTTCGGGCTCCGTCACTGGTCGCAGCTCACCGAGGACAACATCGTGATCCGTCAGTTCGCCTCGCCGATCGGCGTCCAGATCGTGCCGGTCACGGTGCACTACACGGAGCAGGCGCGGCTCATGGGTCTGTTCGACCCGTCGCGTTGCCGGCCTGCCACGGACGAAGAGCGGGCGCACGCCGAGTGGCGCGTCGTGAACGGCAAGGTGTGCGCTCCACCCCCCAAGGATCTCGCGCGCTGGGACGACTTCGAGTCGAGCCAGGTGCTCGAGCGCGACGATCCGACGTCGTTCGTCGCCGTGAAATGGAAGGTGAAGGACGGCGCTTCCGCGGCGCCTCCGGCGAGCGTGCGCTGGCCGTACCGCTTCGGGGCCGCGAGCAACTCGTACGTGCACACGAACCCGAGCGACGCCGGCGCCGACATCTACGAGACCACCGTCGAGACCATCCGCAAGTTCGAGTACACGTACCCCTTCACGTATTTCCGCCGCCAGCGGCGCGACTACTACTATCCGTCGATCCCTGCCGTCACGGCCTACCGGTTCTTCGAGCGGCTCCGCTCGTTCCACTGGCTGATCGCCAACGGCAACGCTCAGCTCGAGAGCTTCGGGGCCTTCGAGGTGGCCGCGGAGGACGACGACTGGTGGCGCCCTTACGTGATGGCCGAGACGAAGATCTTCGATGCCATCGCGCGCGCCATCGTGGTCCCGCAGATCGGGCCGTACAACGTGGAGATGCAGGAGCTCGGCTCCTCGCGCGTGCTCTACGACACGGACCCCTCCGCCGGGACCGAGCCGCTCGTCACGCTCGACGCGTCCACCGGGCGCTACGTGGATCCCGACTACGATAGCTCTCCGAGCGCGGGCGGCTCTTGGGAGTACCTCGACTGGATCAACCGCACCGGGTTCACCTTCGAGAAGTCGTTGGCCGCGCTGGCGCTCACCGACGGTCGCCCGAACCTGATGACGATCAACCGCGAGAACTACCTCGACGGTCGCGATCCCTTCATCAATTTCCGGAGCGACATGCCGGCCGCCGTCGACCGGTTGCTCGGCGGCCTCTTGTCCGGCGACTGGGAGACCATCGCGCCGCACGTCTCGGCGGACGAGTCGGCGCCGAGCGTCGAGCTGCTCGACCTCGCCGCGGCGGAGCCGGAGCGCCCCGCCGACGTGGAGCTCCTGTTCCCCAACGTCGGCTACAAGCAGCAGCTCGGCGCGCTGGCGTTCGCGCACATCTTCGCCCGGCTCAACACGGACCTCACCCTCGCGAACAAGCTGCGCATCTGGGTGGACGGGCTCACGGGCGAGGTGGAGATCCCCGAGGATCAGAAGGCGCTCTTCTACAACCCGGAGAGCGGCCTCACCTACGTCGCGCGCCGCTACGGCCCCGACGTCATCGACGGCAAGACCGTCGACGCGGGGATCGGCTCCCGCATGCTCGCGCGCGCCAACGTGCTGCTCGCGGGCACCGCGGATCGGCCCGGGGCGTTCGAGGTCGAGCGCGACGAGGACGGCGCGCCGCTCCTCGACGAGCGCGGGCTCCCCGTGCTCGCGCTCGACGACGGAGGCAGGCCCGTCGTTGCGGACAGCGCGGTGCTGGGCCAGTGCCGCAAGTTCGTCGGTCTGCTCGACGCGGCCGTGCAGATCGCACGGACCGTCGGGTACGGACCGTTCAACGGCGGACTACCCTCCGCGGGAGACTTGAACTGACCCTCGGTCGAGCTCCACGGCGGCGAGGGCCGCCGCGGCGGTCTCCGGCAAGACCGGGTTGATCGACATCCCGCTGCCGAGCTCGAAGCCCGCCGGAGTCGTGAGGCGCGGCAGCACGTCGATGTGCCACGCGAAGTACGGCTCGTCCTCGTCCCCGACGGCGACCGTGTTCACGGTCAGGTTGAAGGCGGGGTCGCCCAGCGCGCCATCGAGGCGGCGAAGGACGTCCCGCAGCAGCGTCGCGAGCGGCCGAAACCCGGCCTCGTCGGCGGCGGCGAACGACGCGCGCGGCACCCGCGGCTGAATCCGCACTTGATACGGCAGCTGGGACGCGAACGGCAGGAACGCGACGAACGCCTCGTTTGCGTCGAGCACGCGCACCTTCGCGTCGAGCTCGGCCTCGAGCAGCGCCGCGTAGAGGTTCTTCGCCGTAAGATCGAAGTACTCGGTGGCGATCGCGTGGCGCGTCCGGAGCAACCGAGGCACGACCGGCGTCGCGGCGATCTGCCAGTGCGGGTGAGACAGGGAGCAGCCCGCCGCCCGCCCGTGGTTCTTGAACAGGATCACCGAGCGGACGCGGGGCTCCCGGCTCAGGGCGACGAAGCGCCCATGGAGCACGCCGAGCAGCGCCTCGACGTGGTCGGATGAAAGCTCGGAGAGCCGCGTCGTGTGCTCGGGAGCTTCGACCACCACCTCGTGGACGCCGTAGCCCCCCATCTCGTGGAACACCGGCGTGATCGCGACCGGGCCGGACGCGATGGAGCGGTCGAAGGCCGGGTACTTGTTCGGGACGACTCGGACCCGCCAACCACCCGTCGCGTCGGAGGCGCGCGCCACTTCGGTCGGCGTGAGGTGCTCGTTGCCCGGGCAGAAGGGGCAAGTGACGGCCGCGTCGACGACCCGGGTTTGCCCGGTGACGAACGCGTTCGGGCGCTCGGCCCGGGCCGGAGCGTACAACACCCAATCGTTCGTCGTTACGTCGTGCCGGAGCACCGGCGCATCGGACCCGCTCATCCGGGGACCGACGGACTCGAGAGGACGCGCTTCACGAGCGCGAGCTCGTCGCGCAAGAGGCGCGGGAGAAGGAAATTTTCGCGCACGTGTTCGCGCGCCGCCGCACCGAAGTCGCGGCGAAGCTTCGGGTCACGAAGCAGCTCGAGCATGTCGGAAGCGCACTCCTCGACGGAATCCACGAGATACCGTTCGAACCCGGCAGGATACTGCATCGGAATCCCCCCGGCCCTCCCGGCGACCACCGGGCGCGCCTTCCAGAACGATTCCGAGACGACGAGGCCGAACCCTTCGCGCACCGATTTCTGGATCACGAGATCACACGCGCGCTGGAACGCGTTCACTTCCATGCTGCCCACTCCGGCGAGGTTCGTGAAGACGAAGATGTCCGGGTCGTCCTCCGTCTCCTTCTGAACGAGCGAGAGGAGCTGCCACCCTTCGGGATCGTCGCCCGCGATCGCGCCGACCAGCGCGAGCTGCAAGCCGGGCATCTCTTGCCGTGCGATCCGAAACGCCTGGACGACGCCCATCGGATCCTTCCACGGATCGAAGCGCGACACCTGAACCCCGAGCGGGCGATGGACGTCCACCCCGGAGTTAGCGAACACCAGTCTGCACAGCTTCTCGGGAAGCTCCATGTTCTTCGTCGACAGCGGATCGATCGCGGGGGCGATGAAGGCCGTGTGCGGCACGCGGATTCCGGGAAGCAGGAACTCGCGCATCGTGAACACCACGGCGTCGTACAGGTCGATGTACGGCAAGAGGAACGCCGCGATTTCCGTGTTCGGATCGGAGGTATCGATGTGGCAGCGCCAGATCCAGCGCGCGTCCCTTCTCCCCGCGGCTTCGAGGAACGCGACGGGCTGCGGGTCGTGCACGATGTAGACGTCGTACTCGGCGTGCAAAAGCTTCGCGCTCTCGCGGTTGACGTGCAGAAAAATCGCCTTGTCCGCCTCCGTGAGCGCGTACGTCGCCCCCTGCAGCCCGTTGTGCAGGGCCTTCGTCACGCTGAAAAACTCGGGTGTCCCCTGGATGAGGCGCCAGTCGGCCGAGAGCCCGAGCGCGTTCGCGAGCGGCACGAGGCGCGCGAGGAGCTCGGCCACCCCGCCCCCGAACCCCGTCGAGTTGATGTGGCAAAACAGCCCACCGTTCAGCGAGCGCGCGACCGTCCGAAGCTCTTCGAAGAGCTCGTCTCCGACGAGATGCCGGTACCCCTCGATGCTGGTGAGGTGGGCGGACGAAAAGCGCTGGGCAGAGACCTTCGGCAGCATGGTCGTTCCTCCGATCAGGCGATTTCCGCAGTGAATGCACGCGCCGCGCCAGCGCCCCTCACGTTCCCGAAGTCGAGCTCCCCTTTCCGTACAGGCCCCGTGCGCGCGCATACTCGAGCACCCGGCTCGGAACCAGACGCCGGAGCTCGCGTTCCGCGCTCTCGGCTTCGGTCGCGAGCAGAGCGCGCACGTGCGTCGAGGAAACGTCGGGAAGGGAGAACCCGAAGGACACGCCGGGGTGCTCGTACCCGCTGCGCTCCACGACGAACGGAGGCGCGAGCCGACACACGTCGTCGAAGCGGTACCACTTGTCCTTGGCCGACAGCACGTCGGAGCCGATGACGAGCGCGAGCTCGGCGTCCGGGTGCTCCGCCCGGAGCGCCTCGAGCGTGGTGAGCGTGCGGCTCGGCACGCCCAGACGGCTCTCGATCCGCGAGACCTCGACGCGCCTCAGCTCGGCGAACGCGCGCTCACACATCGCGACGCGGTCCTCGAAGGGCGTGAGCCGCTTGTCGAACGCGTGCGCGAACACCGGCACCACGAGCAGCCGATCGAAGTTTCCGACGGCGAGCGCGTACGCGGCGACGAGCACGTGCGCGACGTGAGGAGGATCGAAACTTCCGCCGTACACGGCGAGCCGCATCGATTCGAGTCTGCGCCGGAGTCGGCATGCCCGCAAATCGTGCCGGTTTCGAGCCGTGCTCGCTCCGGAGCGCGGGCCGGGGCATGCTGCGCGTCCGCATGAGCTTTCGGCAGGTTCCCGTCGAGCGTCCGGTCGAGCTGCTCCACGACGGCGACGTCGTCTACGCGCGCGCGGGAGAGTCGCTCGCGGAGGCGCTCCTCGGCGCCGACCGCGTGGTGTTGTCGCGGAGCCCCAAGCTGCACCGTCCGCGAGGGCCCTATTGCCTGCGCGCGGCGTGCGAGGGCTGCATCGTGCGGGTCGACGGCGTCCCGAACGTCATGGCCTGCCGCTACCGCGTGCGCGGCGGAGAGACCGTCGAGACGCAGAACGTGATCGGCTCGCGCGAGGTCGATCTGCTCGCGGCCACCGATTTCCTCTTTCCTCACGGCGTCGATCCGCACCGGTTGCTCGCCGGCGTTCGCGGTGCTTCGGCCGTGGTCACACGGCTCGCCCGGCGCGTCTCGGGCCTCGGTCGTCTGCCGGAGACCGCGCGCGAGCCCGTGCCCGCGACGCGGCGAGAGGTCGAGGTGCTCGTCGTGGGCGGAGGCGGCGCGGGCCTCGCCGTGGCCGCGGAGCTCGGCGCCGAGCCCCGCCTCGGCGATGAAGGCCAAACGCTCGGCGGAGCGCT
>CAYYWA010000177.1:0-1504 GCA_964475255.1 uncultured Sorangium sp. | reverse complement strand
CGGCCGCCCGCGGGCCTCCCCCCCCTTGGCGCGCGCGCGGGCCCACCCGGCGCGCACCGCGCGCGTCGAGCTCTGGAGCGCCGCGACCGTGCTCGGCGTGTACCGCGAGCCCGACGACGGCACGGGTCGCCTGAGCGCGCTCGTCGCGGGCGAGCGCGGCCTCACGTGGCTGCGCCCGCGCGCGATCGTCGTCGCGACGGGCGGCCACGCTCCCGTTCCGCCCTTCGGAAACGGCGACCTGCCCGGGATCTTCAGCGCACGCGCCGGGCTCGAGCTCCTCGCGGGCGGCATTGCCCCGGGCGAGCGCGTGGCCGTCGTCGGCTCGGGTCCGTTCACCGCGGCGGCGATCACCGCCCTCGGCGCGCTCGCCGTCGAGCACGTCCCCGATGCGGCGCGAGTCGAGCGCGCGACCGGCAAGCTGCGCGTGCGCGGCCTCGTCGCCAAAAGCGCCGAGGGCGAGCGGCGCGTGCGCGTCGACGCCGTCCTGTTCGATGGCCCGCTCGCGCCCGCCTTCGAGCTCGCCGTGCAGGCGGGCGCTCGAGTCCGGTTCGCACCCGGCGTGGGCTACGTGCCCGAGCTCGACGCCGAGTCGCGCGCGGCAGAAGGCGTGTGGTGTGCCGGACGCGTCGCGGGCGCTCCGCTCCCCGCCGGGGATGCGCCGCGCATCGCCGCGTCGATCCGCCGTTTCCGTGCTCAGCCTAGATTTCGGGCTTTCTAGCCGGGGGAGGCCGAAATCTAGGCTCAGGGCACGGCGTGCACGACGTAGCAGCGCCCGAACAGCTCGTGGCACCTGCCGTTGACGCACACGCCGTCGGCGCAGTCCCCATCCGCGCTGCACGGAACGCGGGTGCAAACGCCAGAATCACAGACGGTGTTCGTCGGGCAGTGGGTATCGCTCGCGCACGGGATCGCCGCGCAGCGTTCCTCGGGGCCGCAATGGGTCGCGGGATCGGGGCAATCCGCGGACTCGCCACACCCCGAAACGCACTCGAATCGGTTGCACACGCCGCGCGCGCAGTCCGCGGTCGTCCGGCACTCTCCGCACACGAGGCTCACGCCGCGCTCCACGCAGAACGGGCGCTCCGCTGGACAGCCCGAGTCTTCGGTGCACTGCGCGCAGCCTCGGAGCGACGTGGCGCCGATGGGCCGGTCGATACAGTGGGGCGCGCCCGCCGGGCAATCGGCGTCCTCTCCGCATACCTCACAGTGCCCGTCCACACAGCGCGACGCCGTTTCGTTCGCGCCGCCCGGCGCCGAGCACTCATCGTCCGTCGTGCACGGGAGATTCCACCCCGCCGGTGCGCTCGGGCACCCGCACTCGCCGCACCAGCCCGGAGCCCCGCACACGGGAGTCGCGGGTTCTACCGCATACGGTGACAAGCACTGGGGCGGGGCGATCGCCGAGCGCGAGTCGTACGCGCAGTCGTCCGGACCGCGGCACGCGCCCGCCGGGAGCTCGCCGCCGCCCGCTCCGCTCGTTCCCGTCACGCCTCCCGTCCCACCC
>CAYYWA010000176.1:0-11658 GCA_964475255.1 uncultured Sorangium sp. | reverse complement strand
CTCGCTTGGTCGTTCGGCGCGGGTTGGTTTTGCCGCGTTAGCCCTAGCACGACGGGCGCGATGGCGGCGGAAAGACGCGAGGAATCGGCCTTCCCCGACTAGGAAGCCCGAAACTAGGCTGAGGGAGCAGCGGAACGATACGAGACGCGCGGTGGGCTCCAGCGCAGGATGTTTCACCCCCGAGCCGGCCCTTGCTCGCCGGCCCCTTCCGCATGCGTCTGAACGCCAGATATCGGCGCACGGGCGGCAACTCGAGCGTCTCCGAGTGGCCGGGCGACTCGCTCCCCGTCGCGGCGCCTCGGAGCCCGCTTCGGCGGTGTGGCCGAGGTTGAGCTCTCGCCGGCTCAGATTTTCGGGCGGACACCGGAGTCGATGGCCGAGACCTTTCCAGACGAATTCGCGTTCGGCGCGCACAGCGATAGCAAGCGCTGCCGCGAGCACGACGCGCACGAAGGCGACCGAAAGCTCGAGGCCATCCGTGCGCACTCGAGCTCTAAAAGCGGAGTGCCGCGCGGAGCTGCATCCAGGGCATGGCCCCTCCGCTTCACGTCGTGGCGCCTCGGAGCCCCGCTTCGGCGGGTGGTCGAGGTTGAGCTCCCGCTTGGTTGCAAACTAACCGTGCGCCCTCGAGCCCGTGGAGCGGAGTGCCGCGCGCAGCGCGGCGCGCAGCCGGGCGGGCGCTCCCGCGAGCTGCCGCGCGACGCCGACAGGCCCCACGCTGTTCCGCACTGCCCATCAGGCAGCGTCCCCGCCGCCGACCGAGAGCGGGAGCGACCCTCGGCCGCCCCACGGAGCGGGTTTCGAAGCGCCCCCGCGCCGTCGTCGGAATGGCGCTCTGTCTCGTACACATCGCCGCAAAGGCGCTCCCGCGCCGTCGTCGGAATGGCGCTCTGTCTCGTACACATTCGCCGCAAAGGCGCCCCCGCGCCGTCGTCGGAATGGCGCTCTGTCTCGTACACATCGCCGCAAGGCGCACTCGAGCCCGGAGGAGCGGATGAGAAAAGTGAGTCGGCACCCCTGCGACCCGGGACGCCTCACATCGCCGCCGACGATCGACTCGGCGGAACGACGGTGTGCGGCCTGAGCGAGCCGCGCGGGGCGCCCGCTGGGGACAGCGCGCGCTCGATCGCGAGGGTGAGCGCCTCCGTGGTGTACGGCTTCACGAGCCAGGTGAGCCCGCGGGCGACGGCCTGCTCGGCGCGCTCGCTCGGCGCGTGGCCGCTCGCCACGATGGCTCGCTGCTCGGGGAAGTGACGATGAATTTGTGCGAGCACGTCGAGCCCGTCGTGCTCCTCGTTCAGGATGACGTCGAGCACGAGCAGGTCGTACGGGCTCGGCTCGTCGCGCCGCGCGGCCTCGAGCAAAATCGCGACGGCTTTCTTGCCGCTGTCGGCGGTTTCGACGTGGTGCCCGAGATAGGTGAGCACGCGCCGCGCGGTTCGGAGCTGCGCGGGATCGTCGTCCACCACGAGCACGCGGACCTGCCTCCGGCCGACGACCTGGCTCGGGGCGTCGCTCCGTGGGAGCGCCTGACCGAGCGGGAAGTAGAGCGTGAACGTGGTGCCGACGCCGGGCGTGCTCGTCACGTCCACGAAGCCGGCGTGCTCCTTGACGACGCCGTGGACGATGGCGAGACCGAGGCCCGTGCCGCTGTTCTGGTTGACGCGCTTGTTGCTGAAGAAGGGCTCGAAGATGCGGCGGAGCTCCGCCTTGGCGATGCCGTCGCCCTCGTCGATGACGCTGACCACCGCGTAGTCCCCGGGCTCGATCATTTCGTAGCCCGAGGTCGCGCGGGTGACGCGCAGGGAGGCCGTGCGCACGACGACCTGGCCCTCGCCGCGGATGGCCTCGACCGCGTTGCGTACGAGGTTCGTGATGGCGCGCTCGAGGTGCGCGCCGGAGGCATGCACGACGAGCGGTTCTTCCGAGAGGTCGACGTTCACGCGGACCGCCGGGTTGACCTCGCCGATGAAGCGCAGCGCCTCGACGCTCGTGCAGCTCGCCACGAGCTCGTTCAGATCGAGCGCGCCCTTGCTCGTCTTGCCCTGACGGCCGAGGGTGAGAAGATCCTTGATCGTCTGCGTCGCCCGGAGCGCGGCGGACTTGATACTCTCGATGTCCGAGCGGATATCGCCCGCCGCGGCGCCGAGACCGAGCTCGTCGAGCTCGCTCAGGATCACGTCGGGCAACGCGACCAGAGGTCCCAAGGCGTTGTTGAGGTCGTGCGCGACGCCCCCGGCGAGCACGCCGAGCGATTGCAGTCGCTGGGCCGTCGCGAGCCGTTCCTGAACGCTGCGCTCGTGCAGCATGGTCTTCTGCATGAGCTCCTGGTGCAGACCGACCGTCATCAGTGCCTTGCTCACCTGGTCGCGGAGCACGTGGTAGCCGTAAATCGTCGGGTCGTAGACGAACACCGCCACACCGAGGTTTCGCGTCTCGAACGTGAGCGGGAAGACGAGCACGGTGTGGCACAGCCGCTTCGGCAGGAGCCCCGACGGGAACAACTGCTCGGCCGGGAACGCCTCGACACCCGGCTCCACGGGCGTGCCGTCGACGAGGCACAAGAAGGGCTCGAGCTCCGTGTGCGGCTCGCCCCGCCAGCGCGACAGGAAGGCGGTGCGGATTCCCGCCGAGGGAAAGGCCTTGACGAGCGCGGTGCGGAGCGAGGGCAAGTCGAAGGCAACGGCGACCTGCTCGCCGCTCGTGAGCAAGCGGAGGTAGTTCTCGTCGACCGCCAGGCGGTGTTGGGTCTGTGCCGCGGTGTTGCTGAACGAGATGAGGCTGAGCGCGCCGTACCAGACGTCCTCGAGCTCCGGACACCGCGCCTCGGAGAACTCGCGGCGGAGCCGCGTGATGGCGAGCGTGAGCACTCGGTAGCGCTCGCTCTCTCCCGGGCTCTCGGCGACGAGCTCCTCCACGGCGCGGGTGAACGCTTCGGGCTCGCCATCGAGCTCCGCGTGGAGCCCCGAGAGGAGGCGCGTCGCGGCGCTCGCCGCGTCCAGCGTGCCGGAGCGCAGCGTGGCGGTGACCGCCGTGTGCAGCTCGTTCGCGCGATCCCCGAGGAACTCCACCGGCGTGCGGTCGCCGTTTCGGACCTCGCGGCGGTTCGCGCGCGCGCCGAGCCCGACCATCTCGCACCCACAGGAGCGCCGGATCTTGAGCTCCGTGGACAACATGGAGACGTCGGGGACCGCCTTGCCTTCGAGTTGATCGAGCACGAGCTCGAGCGCGCGGTCCGCGATCGCGGCGAACGGCTGGGCGACGGTCGTGAGCGGGGTTGCCGAGCCGCGCCAGCAGCAGATCGTCGAACCCCACCACGCAGAGGTCCCGCGGCGTCCGGAGGCCGCGGGCACGAATCATCTCGATCGCGCCGAGCGCCATCGAGTCGTTGGCGGCGACGACGCCGTCGAAGGGCACGCCGGCGTCGAGGAGCCGCTGCACGGCGGCCTTGCCGGATTGGTGCATGAAGGTCCCCGTCGTCACCAGCGCGGGGTCGAGGGGCAGCCCATGGCGCTCGAGCGCGTGGTAGTAGGCGCGCAGCCGACTCTCCGCTTCGGCGTTCTGGAGCGGGCCGCCGATGAACAACAAACGCCGGCAGCCGTGCTCCTCGATCAGGTGGTCGACCACGGATTTCATGCCGCCCTCGTTGTCGACGAGGACGCTCGGCACCCCCTCGATCGGGACGCCGACGCTGCACGAAGGCAGGCCGCGGTAGCGCTCGAGGAATCGCCGCATCCCTTCCGGCCCGCAGTAGGAGCCGAGCGAGGTGGAGATCGAGACGATGCCGTCGACGGTGCGCGAGCCGACGAGATCGAAGATCGCGTTGTTCGCCGGGCCCCACGGGTGCGGCTCTTCCACGGCTCGCCCGAAGACGATGAACAAGTCGAGGTCGAGCTCCGTGCACCGTGCGTGGAAGGCACGGCGGATCTCGCTCTCGAAGCCGCCCGCGAAGAAGTTGATGAAGTCGAGCAGCAGCGCGATGGCGGGGCGTTTGCGTCCGGAGGGGAGTCGGTGCCTCGGTCGTCGCTCTCGAGGGGGCCTCGAAGGCCGTGGTAGTCGCGAGTGCGGAGGTGCGGAGTTGGCCAAAGCCTCGATCCAAGACGGTAGCAGTCGTGACTTCCCGCGCAACGACGACACGACGTGATTTCCCCCGCGCGAGGCGCCGTCGCTCACCGAGGGATGACGCGTCTCGCTTTGAAGCTCCGCGCCTCTCGGGCCGCGGTCGCTCGAGTCATGACGCGTCTCGCTTTGGAGCTCCGCTCTTCGGAGCGAAGGTCGGGAGTGGTGGGCGAAGCACGCAGCGGAAGCCGATGTGACAAGCCGCCGTGTCGATGGTCTGCGCGAAGCGCGCCGCGGGCCGATAGCGGAAGCAGTAGTTCGCCGCGCACAGGAACGAGCCCCCTTTCAATACCTTGCGTGGAAAGCGCGGCGCGCTCGGGTCGAAGCTCTGCTCGCGCGACGGCCCCACCGGGTTGCGCGGGACGCAGCACGGCCGTTCCCCGACCGCCGCGTGCTCGTGGTGGGGCGCGAACCAGGTCGAGGTCCATTCCCACACGTTGCCGGCCATGTCGTAGAGACCGAAGTCGTTCGGCGGGAAGCTGCCGACCGGTGACGTGCCCTCGAAGCCGTCCTCGACCGAGTTGTGCCACGGGAACGGCCCCTGCCAGTAGTTCGCGAGGAGCTTTCCGCCGGGCGTGGCTTCGTTGCCCCAACAGTATTCGGCGCCGACGTGCGCACCGCGCGCCGCACGCTCCCACTCCGCTTCGGTGGGGAGCGCCTTGCCGACCCAGCACGCGTACGCCTCCGCGTCTTCGTACGCCACGTGCACGACGGGGTGAAGCTCGCGTCCGTCGAGCGTGCTGTGCGGCCCTTCCGGGTGCTTCCAGCTCGCGCCGGCGACGTACGTCCACCACGACAAACAATCGTCGAGGTTCACGGGCCCGTCGGGCTTTCGGAAGATCGCGGAGCCGGGGACCAGGAGCTCCGGGGCGACGCTCGGATAGTCACTGGGGTCGAGCGGACGCTCGGCGACCGTGACGTAGCCCGTCGCCCGCACGAAGCGAGCGAAGTCCGCGTTCGTGACCAGGTAGCGATCCATCCAGAAACCGTCCACCTCGACGTCGTGCTCCGGCGCCTCCTCGGGGTAGTGCTGGTTCGACCCCATCCGGAAGCGTCCTCCGGGGATCCACACGAGCGTGGGATCGCCGGGCAGGTCGCGCGCCGGGATCCGTGAGCGGCTGGACGGAGCTTCCGACTCGAAGGGATCGGACGCCATCCGAGGTTTTGTGGTGCGCGAGGCGGACGGGTCAATGGTGCTTTTCCCGAACGAGCGCCGCACCCGTTCGCGACCGCTCGTGAATTTTCGCGCGGGGAGTGGCTTTGCGTTGCTCGACGCCTCGGGCGGGCCATGGCACACGCAAAAGACCCATGAGCCCCCGCATTCCGCCGAACGACTCCGTGCCCGACGACGAGCGGCACATAGAGCCCGAGGGCGAGCGCGCGAAGGTCCCCGCGGTAGCGCCGGGTGAGCCGCCCGTGGTGGCGCGCCTGATCGTCGAGGTGCGCTCGGACGGAACCACGACGGTTGCGCGGGGCGCCATGGAAGACGCAGAGAGCGGCCAGCGCGTGCTCGTCGAGGCACGCGGAACGACGCCGCTCGCGCTCGCCCTCGGCCTCGCTCGGAGCATCCTCGCGGCGCCGTGGTTGGCGGGGGCCAGCAAGGCAGCGAGAGCATTGCTCCGGCGCTAGGTACCGGGCGCCTTCCGACGGCGCTGCTCGGCCTACATCGCACTGCCGCGAGAGCGGCCTGCCCATGGGTGCGACGCGGTACTAACGTGCTCTTGGGCCGCATCGTGTCGGCAGGCTTGTCGGCCGCTCTTTGTTGACACCGGAAGTCCGATTCAATAATCCGGGCACAGGAGCTCGTTAAAAGGGTTTGCGCGAGTCGCGGCCGGTTCGCTTGGTTTGTATCGGAGGTTCGACATGTCCATTCGTCGCACGATGACGTTCGCGGGGCTTCTTGGGATTGGGATGGGGCTTGCGCTCGTCCCGGGGTGCGGCGGAGACAGCAGCCCTCCCGACGCGACTGGCGGCACGGGCAACGTGGGCGGCAGCTCCGGCAGCGGAGGCACCGGCGCCACGGGGGACTCGTGTGAGGTCGTCACGACACCCGTCGAGTGCTCGGAGACGCCCCTGCCGACCACCCAGCTCGTCGACTTCATCACCTTTCAGAACTCCGGCAAGGGATGGGGCTCCGACGTGAAGGGCGGAACGAGCTTGTATGCCGGCGACGGCGAGCCGCAGTTCAACGCCGAGGCGAGCGCCGAGGGCGTGCTGCAACTCGCCGCCACGGTGCCGCACACGGGCTATGCGGGTGCGGTGTTCTGGATCCAGTCGTGCACGGGCATGGCGGCGACCGCGGACGGCACCGCGACGAGCGGCCTCCGCTTCAACATGGGTGGGGATCTCGCCGGCGCGACGCTCAAGGTGCAGGTGCAAACGAACCCGACGTACCCGGCGGAGCCCAAGAACAACAAGGGTGCCTGCCTGTTCACCAACTGCGACACGAAGTGGGAGGAATGCGCGCCGCCGACCGTCACGCTCTCGACCGTGCCGGCCGCTCTCGACGACGTGGACATCCCCTGGGCGGACTTCACGGGCGGCGTTCCGGTGGCGACCACCGACGGCTCGCAGGTGGTCGGCCTTCAGCTCCAGGTCGAGTGCCCCGTGGACGCGGGCTGCCCGGTGAACCTGCAGATCAAGAGCATCTCCGTGATCCCGCAGTGAGCGGCCGAGCTCGCTCGCTCACGAACGGCCGCGTCGTTTCCTGCGACGCGGCCGTTTCGCATTTCGCGGCGACCGTTCGTGCGGCGTTCGAGCTGTTTCGGGCGTCGCGCGCACCAGCGTGAGCAGCGTCCAGCCCGCTTCGTGGGTGCGCGCTCGCACGCCAAAGCCGAGCTCGGCGAAGCGCGCGGCGATGGCGTCGCCTTGCTCGCGGAGAAAGCCCGTCACGAGCAGCCGCTCGGCGCGACGGGCCGCGCCCGCGATGGCGGACGCTGCCGCGGTGAGCGTGCGCGGCTCGAGGTTCGCGACGACGAGATCGAAGCGCGGGGTGAGTCGCGTCGGCGCTCGCACCAGGGAGACGCGCTCCTCGAGGTGATTCAGGCGGAGGTTCGCGTGCGCAAGACGGAGCGCGCGCGCGTCGGTGTCGATGCCCACCACCCGGCGCGCGCCGTGGAGCGGTTCTGCCGAGCGCACCCGGACGGGCTCGAGCACGAGCCGCGGCGTCAACCGCTGCGCGCCGACGTGCTCGGTCCAGGCGGTCGCCCAGGGCGTCGCGGGAACGGCCTCGACGCGCGCCTCGCCCTCGGCGAGACGAAACGCCGAAAGCACGGGGCGCGCGCGCTTCGCGAGCGCCTCGAGCGCGCGCCGCCCCGACCCGTACACGACGAGCCGCGCGCGCCGCCCGACGGCTTGCTCCTCGACCGCGCCCGCCCCGAGCTCCACGAGCAGGCCGCCGATGGACTCGGCGGCGCGCGCCGGGACGTCGACGGTCAAGCGGTAGAGGGGCATCGTTCGGCGCCCCGGGTCACGGAGCTCACTCGCAGACGAGGAAGTTCAAGTCGTCGAGCCAGAGCCCGAACTTGCCCGCCGGCGCGAAGGCGAAGTCGAGGGAGAAGAGCTGCTCGGTGTTGAGCGCTGGCGGGCGCGGATCCCCCCAGCCGGCTTCCTGGCGCATGTCCGCAAAGAGGACCTTGTACTCCTTCCACTCGGTGGTGAGCACGATGTCCTTGTTGAAGTGGTTCCAGCAGGTCTTGCAGACGCCGGCGTCGCCGTGCGTGTTCACGTCGCCGACCTCGAACTGCACCTTCTTGAGCGAGTCCGGGTCGACCTTGGCCATGAACGAGATGCCCACGTACACCGAGCCGTCGTACAGGCCGCTCGAGGCGTAGTTCACGCCGACGAGCGTGCCGTAGGCCCCTTCGCCGCCGACCGTCTCGCCGCTCACGTGGAGCGCCTTGGTGGACTCGCCCGGGCCGCCGTCCTCGATGAGGATCTCGTCGGGTTCGAACTTCGCCCCCTTGTCGTCGGCGTGCTTCCACCAGTAGCCGTCGCGCCCGGCGACCTTGAGGAGCTGGCGATCGCCGTCCTCGAAGTCGTCGATGAGGCCGTCGTCGGCCGGCTTCGTCTTCGAGCAGGTCTTGAGCTTGGTCGAGGCCTTGACGGGGCCGCTCGCGCCGCCTTCGCCCGCTTCCGAAGGCGGCTGACGGACGCCGATGCAGCCGGACGCGAGCGCGCCGAGCGCGCCGAGCGCGCAGAGCCGCGCGACGAACGGGGCGGTCGTGAGTCGCGACCGAGCCCTGGAAACGACCGGAGAATCGATGAGCTGGTTCATGAGACGCTTCTCTCCTCGGGATGGCCTACCACCACATGCTGGCGGTGAGCGTGAGCGTGTCCGCGTCCGGAGTCGCCGTGACGTCCTCGCGCGGCGGGTAGCCCGTGCGGACGCGGGTCGTCGAGCCGTAGAGCCACCGCGAGTACTGGAGCACGACTTGGTCGGTCGCCTGCCAGTCGGTGCGGAAGATCAGGCGCGGTGAGACGACGGCGAAGCTCTCCCGCTGGTCGTCCACGTTCGGGTCGACCCGATCGTAGCGGAGGGACGCGGCGAGCCACGAGAGGAAGCTGTACGTGCCCTCGAAGCCGAGCTTGCGCTTCAGCTTTCCGTGCTGGGCCGGGTCTTCGCTGGTCACGGACGTCTGCATCCCGAACAGGCTCACGAAGAGATCGGGTCCGTCGCCGGAGAAGGGCACCGGGTAGCTCACCAGCTTGCCGATGCTCAGGTCGTACTGCGCGCCGACGGTGACGAGCTCGCCGTTGCCGTTGCTGTTCTCGCCGATGTAGTGCTCCATCAACCCGGCACCGCCGCGCGTGTTCAACACCTCGAGGATCCGTCCGACGGTGCGCGCGTGGTCGGCCTCCGTGCGTGCGACGCCGACGTACAGGTGCCCGAAGCGGCTGAGGTTCAGGCGCAGATCGGCGCCGAGGACGCGAATGCTGCCGTCGGGACCGAGCGTGCCGGTGGCGCGGTCGTCCTGGCTCCACGCCATCATGTAGTGGGCGCCGAGCGTGGCGAACCGCCGATAGTTCACGCCCGCGTGCACGTGGTTCACGAAGCTCGTGCCCACGTTCTGATCGGCGAAGTCGTTCCAGCCCTCCGGGGTGAGCCCGGCCGGGGCCTTGTTCGATTGACCCTGGATGCCTTGCTCGAGGAGCAGCGTGAAATCGCCGAAGCCGATGGTCGCCGCGACGTGCTCGCCCACGCCGTTGGTGCGGCCGATGATCGGCTGCCCGTAGCGGCCCTCGTCGTACTCGCCCATGCTGCCGTAGCGGTTCGAGAACGCACCGACGTGGATCTGCAGGCCGAGGTTCGGCAAAAGCTCGGGCTTGATGCTCAAGAACACGTCGTTCACGCCGAGCTGCGACGGCGGATCGAAGAACCCCGTCGCCACGTTCTGCTGGCGCGCGAGGATGCTCACGGTGCCCGTGACGATGCTGTTGCCGTAAGAGAAGTTGAGCTGCACGTACGGCTTCGGGATCGTGCCGGTGTGCGAGAACGTCTCGAGGTCGTCCGGCACGACGGGCGGTGCGTGGAGCACGGTGTCGCTCTGGTCGGGCGTCGGGTTGTCCCGGCTGTTCAACCCCATGCGCAACGGGGCGACGACGATGCCGTGGAAATCGAAGCGCCAGTCCGTCTCGTCTGCCGGGGGAATGCCGAAGGAGGGCGTCGTGCCGCCTGGCAGCGCGCCGACTTGCGGTGCGGAGGGATCCAAGCTCAGCGACGGGTCGAGGACCTCGGAGCCGAGGCTGTCCTCTTCCTGTGCCGACGCGGACAACGGCAGGCAGGTTCCCAGCGCCGTCAAGAGGAACGCCGTGAGTTTCGAGCCGCTCGTCATTCGGAACCTACTTTCGCCGTATTTCAAGTTCGCTTCGCGGGGCGCCATGACTCACCACCACATGTTGAAGTTGAGCGCCAACATCTGATCATCGAGCCGATCCGGCGTGCGCTCGCCGGTGCCTTCGTTGCGCGTGCGCGGCCCGTAGAACCACTTGGCATAGATGAGCTGAATCGCTTCGCGGCTCTGCCAGTCGGTCTTGAACTGCAGGCGCGGAGCGAAGACCGTGAACGACTCCCCCGGATCCTTGGAGCTCGGCACCACGCGATCGATGCGCGCGCCAGCGCCCAGGTACGGAAGGAACGTGTAGAGCGCGTCGAGCCCGTACTTGTAGCGGACGCGGCCGTCGTAGGGCTGGAACGCCGTGGACGTCTTGGCGATGTGAAAGCCCGCGTTCACGACGATGTCCGGCCCGTTCCCGTTGAAGGGGAGGGGATGGCTCACGATCTTCCCGAGGCTCGCCGTGTAGTTGATCGCGCCGACCAGCAGCTTGCCCGTGCCGCCCGTCGAGACGCCCCACCAGCGATCGGTGAGGTGCTCGCCGTCTCCGCCGTAGGTCATCACGCCGCGCAAGGGGAAGGCGTACCGCCCCTCGATGTACGCGGCGCCCGCGGCCAGGTAGCCGTAGGTGTCGCTGATCAGGCGCGCGTCGAAGCCGTAGACGGTGAGGCGCCCGTCGTGGAAATCGTCCTCGTCGATTTGCCGCGTCTGCGGGTTATCCATCTCCTGCTCCACGCGGTCGTCCTGCGACCAGGTGGTGAGATAGTGGAACGCGAGCTGGATCTCGGGATCACCGCGGACGATGAGCCCGAGGTGCGCGTGGTGGATCCACGACGCGGGGAAGGCCGGATCGCGGTAGCTCGTCTGCGGCTGCGGGATGAGCCCGTCCGGCACCTTGCCGTCGCGCGCGGCCATGAAGCCGTGCTCGACGACGCCCACGAGCGAGTCGGTGAGATCGTACTCGGCCACCATCGTCTCGCCGACGCCGCGTGGCGCGCCCGTGACGGGGCTCGAGTACATTCCGTTGCCGTAGCGGCTCAGCCCGCCGTAGCTGTTGGAGAAGTAGCCGACGTTCCAGCGCAAGCGCAGGTCGCCCATCGCCGGGAGGCGAAACGCGAGGAACGCGTCGTTGATGAAGTACTGGCTCCCGAGCTGGTAGTACGTGGTCGGGCGCGTCGGGTTCCACGTGGAGATCGAGACCGTGGCGCTGACGATGTCCCGGCCATAGGTGAAGTTCATGTTCACCCAGTTGCCGGGCACGGTGCTCGTCCCGAGGAACGACGCGTACTCGTCCACCGTTTGCGGCGGCACGTGGAAGACCGTGCGCGCCTGGCCCTCTTGCGGGATCCGCCGGTAGTCCGTGCTGAACTGGAGCGACGCGGTCATGTAGCCGCTGAACTTGAAGGTCCACGCGCTCGAGGGCATCGGCGCCGCGTACCCGGCGGTCACCCCGCCCGGAAGGCCGCCGACGCGCGGAACGAACGGTGAGGTACCGAGCCCGGCGTAGCGGCGGTAGCCGGGGACGTAGCCCGCTTCGGGGAGCTCGTCTTCGGTGAGCAGCTCGGCGTTCGGATCCGCGCTCGCGGGAGCCGCGGGCTGATTCGCTGGGGGCGCCGCGGGCGGCGGGTCCGACGGCTCTGCGGCGGGCGGTGGCTCCGCGACGGGCGCCGGCTGGGGCCGCAACAGGGCGTAGAGGCCGATGATC
>CAYYWA010000175.1:0-11774 GCA_964475255.1 uncultured Sorangium sp. | reverse complement strand
CGACTGGAAGTCCCAGTTTCCTCCCGTGGCAGCCTGAGCCCGCAGGAGCTCAAGCGGAGCAAGGGCAGCGTGCCCTTCGTTCAGGTGGAAGGTTCCGAGCCCCGAGCAGCCCAGCGCTTGGAGCATCCGGACCCCTCCTACGCCGAGGACAATCTCCTGCTTGAGACGATACTTCTCGTCGCCTCCGTAGAGATGATCCGTGATCCTCTGATCCTCGCCCCGGTTCTCTGGGAGATCGCTATCGAGAAGAATTACTGGAATCGTGTAGCCGCTCGATCCCACGATGTCGTATCGCCATGCTTGGATTCGTACGTGACGTCCTTCGATCTCGACCGAAACAACCTGGGAAAACCTGGTCAGTTGCTGCTCGGGCTGCCAGATGGCCTCGCGTTCGCTCTGACGGCCCTCCCGCAGCTGCTGACGAAAATAGCCCTTACGATGGACAAGGGAGATGCCCACCGCCGACACTTCGAGATCCGCCATGGAGCGCAGTGTGTCCCCGGCAAGCACACCGAGACCCCCGGCATAGGTCGGAATTGCATTCGCAAGCGCGACCTCCATCGTGAAGTACCCTACGCGGCGGGTCGCCCAGTCCACTGATCGCTCCACGCGACGTTCCACGCGTTGATAAGCGCCGGGGTGCCTTGCGAACTCTTGCCTGCAAAACTCCGTGCAGAACCAGAAGCGTTGGCCGGCATGGTCGAGCGAGATAGCGGATGTCTCGTCCACTGGCATTCCACAGACAGGATCGATGGCCGTCACGACGCACCTCCGCGCGCAGGGGCCGGACCTGCGCTCGTGACAGCCTCGTCCACTTCATTCTCGAACTGGCGGAAGTTGTGTCGAAAGAGATCTGCCAGGCGGTGTGCTTGCTCGTCGTATGCACTCGCGTCGCTCCAAGTTCCGCGCGGGTCCAAGATGTCGGCGGGAACCCCGGCGCACGCGACGGGCACCTGCAAGCCAAACGTCGCGTGCAGTCTCGTGGGCGACTGGCGAAGAGAGCCATCGAGCGCGGCGCGGATAAGCGCCCGTGTTGCCGAAATCGGCATTCGCCGACCGGTGCCGTAGGCTCCTCCCGTCCAGCCGGTGTTGACGAGCCAGACGTCCGCCTGATGCTGTGAGATGCGCTCGCCGAGCAAACGCGCATAGACGGTCGGCGACAGGGCCATGAAAGGCGCCCCGAAGCACGGACTGAACGCGGCCTTGGGCTCGATGACGCCCGCCTCCGTGCCGGCGACTTTGGCCGTGTAGCCCGAAAGGAAGTGGTACATGGCCTGATCAGCACTGAGCCTGGCGATGGGAGGGAGCACGCCGAACGCATCCGCCGTCAGCATGAGGATATTCGTCGGATGGCCGCCGAGCCCCTGGCGTGTAGCTCGTGGGATGTGACTGATCGGGTATGCCGCTCTCGTGTTCTCCGTCAGGGTCGCCTCGTCGAGATCCAGCCTCCCGGTCGTTGCATTGAATGCGACGTTCTCGAGGATGGTCCCGAAGCGGCGCGTCGTCTGATAGATCTCCGGCTCGTCGTCGGCGGAGATGCGAATGACTTTGGCGTAGCAGCCGCCCTCGAGGTTGAACACACCCCGGTCGCTCCAGCCGATCTCGTCGTCGCCGATCAGCGTGCGCTCGGGATCGGTAGACAGCGTGGTCTTGCCCGTGCCCGAGAGGCCGAAGAAGAGCGCGACGTCGCCGGCGCCGCCTGAGTTGGCTGCCGCATGCATCGAGAGCACACCTTGTTGCGGCAGAACATAGTTGAAGAACGTAAACGCTGATTTCTTGATCTCGCCAGCGTACGCCGTGCCGCCGATGAGAACCAGACGCCTACCGAAATGGAGGATGATGAACGCCTCTGAGCGCGTCCCGTCGATCTCGGGAATCGCGTGAAAGTGCGGCGCATGCAAGATCGTGAGAGACGGTTCGTACGCGGGGATCTCGTCGACCCGCGCTTGCAGAAACAAGTTACGTGCGAACAGGCTATGCCACGCAGTCTCGGTGATCACTCGGACCGGCGTGCGGTAAGCCGGGTCGGCGCACAGGAAGCAGTCCTGGACGAAGAGGTCCTTGCCCTGTAGATACGCCAGCAGCCGATGCTTTAAGGCATCGAATCGCTCGGGCGGGAGCGGCTGGTTGGACGACCCCCACCACACCTCTTTCTCGCTCGAAGGCTCGCGAACCACGAACTTGTCGTTCGGGGCGCGTCCCGTGTGGTGCCCAGTGCGGACCACCACGGGACCGAGATGAGCGATCCGCCCCTCGCGTCGACGAACGATTTCTTCGTACAGAAACGACGTCGGCAGGTTGTGGTGAATCGCAGCGAAATTCGTGATCCCCTGCTTCTCGAGGGCGTCCTCTATGGGTCTCTGTGTCATGTTACGTGCTCCCGGTTCTCCAGTGAGACCTGATGGGAGGCTGGCTGAGCCGGCGCGAGATCCTCCAGCACTGGCGTCCAGCCAAGCGTTGAGATCGCATCGAAGAATCGCTCCGGACCACCTGCTCGGGCAGCCAGACGCCCGCATCACCGATGTCGCCCGCAGCGAGCGCGCGCGCGAGCTCGGCCGTACCCGCGGCGGTCGCATCGGCTTGGTGTCGTCCGGCCAGGCTCATCCGCATCCTCCGGCCGGCCGTCTCCGCGGTGACGACGAGCGCGAAATGATCGCGCCCGGTGTAGAAGCGTTCGAGTCGTTTGATGGCCTGCCCGGTCTTGGAAACCACGCCGGGGCGCTTGAGCCAGTTCCGCGCCCGCGTGTTGGCCAGACTCGAAATGAGCCACCCGGCCCATGGAGGATTGAGCGCGAACCGGCCGAGTGCTGTCTTGGCTCCGAGCGTCTTCGGGTAGTAGGCGACGTCCGACCACGGGAAGAGGTAAGCGGTGCGCCCGCCAAGCGGCGCAGGGAATTCGATCGTCCGCCCTTCGCTGAACGCTGCCGCGTCGCGCGTGCGTCCATCCTCGAACACCGGCCAGGTCGCGGTCGCGGCTTCGATAACGTAGCCAAGCGAGTCCGGCCCGTATTCGTCGCCCAGGCTCAAGACGATCGCCGTCTCGATGCGCTCGACGGATCTGAGGGCAGTCGCGAGCCGGCGCGCCATCATGTTCGAGATGCCAGGGGAGAGGCCCGCACCGAGCAGTACGCGCGCTCCGGTCCGCCGAGCATCGACGTGGAGCTCTTCGGCGCCCTGCCAGAAAGCCAGCGCCGGAGCGATGTCGGTGTAAGCGAGCCCGCGGTCGATGGACACGCGAAGCAGGTGACGGTCCCTCTGCGCGACGCAGGTCATCACCGTCCCCACGCCCTCGAGGGCAGTCTCGATCGACGCCGGGTCGTTCACGTCCACGCGCCGCGCTCGGGATCCTTCACCGAGGTCGCGGCACAGCGCCGCCGCCTTCTCTTCGTCGCGACCGGCGATGACCACGCGTCCCGGAAACCATCGAGCCAGATGGGCTGCAATCCGCCGGCCGGCGACGCCGTAGCCACCGACCACGAGAATATCGGGTCCGCGAGCCATGGGCGCTTCACTGCCCGCCAGACGGGCGCTGTGATTCATGACGCACCTCGCTCGCCGCGCTCGCGCCGCGCACGACCATGGCCTTGCCCGCCGCCGTGCCCGTGATTGCGGTGCATGAAGAAGTGGATGAACGGGCACGCGAGCAGCAGCAGCCAAGCAAGCGCGCCCAAGATATGTATCCGGTGCTGCTCCCAGAGAACGAACAGGGTAATCGACGCCAACAGGCAGACGCCGAGCCAAAGCGGAGTGCGAAGCCACCAGCGGTGTTTTGGTTGCTCATCGTGGCTCACGACTTGCTCCCTTTTCATTGCCTCGCTCGTCGTGCCGACGGCGCTGGACGTTCCAGCCGACCAGCGCGAAGACGATCAGCAGGATGATGCCGCTGAGGATGGTGATGGTCTGGGCGTTCATCTCACGCCTCCCTCAGATGCCCGCTCTCGAAGCGGGGAATGAACATAGGAACGCGCCGCTGGTACTCGCGGTATTCGTCGCCGAACTTCTCGAGCATCTGTCGCTCTTCCTTGCGGGCGAGGAGCGTGTAGGCGAGCACGATTACCGGGAATGCGGTGACCGACACTATCGTCGGCCAGTGGACGATCCCTTCGCCGAAGACGATCAGGAACAGGCCCGTGTACTGCGGGTGGCGCATGCGGGCGTAGACGCCATCGGTCACGAGCCGTTCTTCGCGGCGCGCCTTGTGGATCCGTCGCCATCCGTCTGCAACCAGCGTGGCGCCGCCGAACACGATGGCGTAGCCGAGCACCATCGCGACGACGTGTGCGGCCTCGGTATCGAAGAGCTGAGCCCAGAGGTTGCCACCCTCTCCCCAGGCGAGATCGAGCCCGAAGAAGCGCGTCAAGAAGTAAATCGTCAGGGGAAACCCATACATCTCGGCGTAAAAGGCGATGATGAACGCCTGGACGACACCGGCGCGCGCCCACTCTTTCCAGCCTTGCGGCGCGAGGTACCGGTACAAGAGCCACGACACGACCACGATGACGATGACCGCAAGGCCCCACATTCCGACGTGCATCAGGCCGCCTCCTTGCTGCTTGCGATGATGGTCAGGACGCGACGGAGCCGTTCATCCGCTTCCGCAAACGTCACCTCTTCGAGTCGCCTCTGGAATCCGTAGCGCAGCTCATTCATGCTCATTGTCCTTCTCGAACAGTCTGTCCGAACTCAGTGACGCTCCTCGGAGTGATGTGTGTCATGGTCGCTCGGAGCCGTTTCCTCGCCGTGACCGTGCGTCGACATCATCGGGCATCGACCCGAAGCCATCATCTCGGCATGTCGCCCGACGTGCTCGCGCAGCCTGTCGAGATCGGCCGGGTCGCGCGGTATGAAGATGAGGCGCGCCCCGCCTTCTACTTCTTCGCTTCGCGCGTCAGAGGGCGGCATCATCCCGCCGCCCATCATGCCGGTGCCGCCCTGCATGCCGCCTCCGTGGGGAGGCTCATCGCCGCCGGGCTGGCCTTCTTCCATCATGCCCATGCCGTGATCGTGCCCCTCGCCGTGGTGACGGTTGTGCATCTCGGCCATGCGAGCGACACGCAGGCGAAGCTCGGCCACGTCGCCTGTGGTCGTGAACACCATCGCCGCACCGCCCTCCACGTCCTCCGCCTGAACGGTGGTTCCTTCGACCATCATCGGGCACATGTGCATCATACCGCCGTGCGTGCTTGGCTCCTGGGGTGTCTCGGTCTGGGCCGTTTCTCCTGTGGCGGTCGGCCGTTGTTTTGTTTGCGAAGACGCACAGCCGCCTATGGCGAGTGCGAGGACGGTGATACTGATGATATTTTTCATGAGCTTCTCCTCGGCCTTGGCGCTCTATGTCAGGCGTTCGTTCCAGCCACCGTTGGTAACAAGCTCATAGCTCCACCCGCTTGAGGAACTGAGCGTTCACGGCAACAATCACCGTGCTCGCCGACATGAGTACGGCACCCACCGCCGGAGTTAGGAGGACGCCCCACGCGGCGAGCACGCCCGCTGCCAGAGGGATCGCGAAGATGTTGTAACCTGCCGCCCACCACAGGTTCTGCAGCATCTTGCGATAGGTGGCACGGGAAAGCGTGACGATCCGTGGGATGTCGCGAGGGTCCGAGCGCACGAGGACGATATGGCCCGCCTCTACCGCCACATCGGTGCCAGCCCCGATGGCAATGCCAATATCCGCAGTGGCCAGCGCAGGCGCATCATTCACCCCATCGCCAACCATGGCGACTCGCTTCCCCTGCTTCTGGAGCTCCCGAACCTTTTCCGCTTTGTCTTCGGGTAGGACCTCGGCGAACACCGTATCGATCCCCAGCTCCTCGGCCACCGCTTCCGCGACGGCTCGAGCATCGCCGGTGAGCATTGCCACCTCGATGCCCCTTTGATGCAAAGCTCGGATCGCGTCGCGGCTCTCCTCCCGGATGGCGTCCGCGACAGCGAAGACGGCGAGCGCTTTACCTTCGCGCAGGAGATAGACGGCGGCCTGCCCGCGACTCGCCGCGCGGTCGGCCGCTTCCCGCAGACTTTCAGGCACCTGGGCTTGCTCCGCCCGGAGGAGTGCAGGTCCGCCCATGTGGTACTCAATGCCATCTACCGAGGCAGCAACGCCTCTGCCCGTGAGGGCACGAAAGCCAGTGGCCCGCACGACCTCCATCTTCCGGTCCTCGGCCGTCTTGACGATGCCACGGGCGATCGGATGCTCGGACTCCGACTCCACGGCAGAGGCGATGCGAAGCGCTGCATCGTCCGCAATGCCTTCGGCAACGGTCATCTCAACGACCCTGAACTCGCCGAGCGTCAGCGTGCCCGTCTTGTCGAAGATCACGGTGTTCAAGTTGCGCGCTTCCTCGAGACCGCGGCGATCCCGCACGAGCAAGCCACCGCGAGCGCCGAGCGTGGTGGAGATCGCCACCACCAGCGGCACAGCTAGACCCAGCGCGTGCGGACACGCGATGACGAGAACGGTCACGACGCGAACGATGGAGAAGTCGATCGACGCGCCCAATATTTGCCACACGACCAGCGTGAAGATCCCGGCGACCACCGCGACGCCGGTGAGAAGTTGAGCGGCGCGATCTGCCAAGTGCTGTGCTCTGGACTTGGACTTCTGGGCGTCGGCAACGAGCCGCATGATCCCGGAGAGCTTGGTGTTCTCGCCGGTGCCGGTGACGTCCACGCGAAGGGAGCCCTCACCATTGATCGTACCGGCGATGACGTCGTCCCCCTCGCGCTTCTTCACGGGCCTGGACTCGCCGGTGATCATCGATTCGTTAACGTCGCTTTCCCCCTTCTGCACTCTTCCGTCCGCAGGCACGCTCTCCCCCGGACGCACCAGCACCACATCGCCGTCCCGAAGATCGCTCACTGCAACGCGTTCTTCACCTCGATCGGTGATCCGGGTCGCCGTATCGGGAAGAAGCTTCGCGAGCTCCTGTAGCGCGCCTCGAGCCTGGTCGATGGATCGCATCTCGATCCAGTGGCCAAGCAGCATGATGGTGACGAGCGTAGCCAACTCCCACCAGAGTGGTTCAGCAGCGATCAGTCTCAGCTCGACGATCCACGAGAAGACGAAGGCCACCGAAATGGCGAGGGAGATGAGAGTCATCATGCCCGGCAGGCGGGCTCGGAGCTCCCTCAATGCGCCCTGCAGAAACACCCATCCGCCGTAGAAGAAGACCGCCGTGCCGAGGATCGGAGGGATCCACGTCGAACCGGGGAACACGGGCGCCCGATAGCGCAGGAGCTCCTGGATGTGCTCGGACCAGAAGACGACGGGAACGGTCAGGATGAGCGACAGCCAGAACTTCCGACGGAACATCTCCGGGCTATGGCCCACATGTTTGTCGTGCCCCTCGTGACCGGCATGCTTCGACGTGGCCCCATGCTCGCCGTGGCGAGCGACATGCCCTTGAGGGTGCGCGTGCGTGCGTTCCATCGTCGTTCACCTTGCGCCCATACAGCCGAATCGGGAGAACACCTGCATGAGCTCGTCCAGCTTCTGCTTACGCTCGATTGGTTTGCCGTCCGCTAGTACGGCAGTCACGCACGTCTCGATGTGCGAACGAAGCACGAGCTTTCCTGCTTCGCCGAGCGCCGCTTGAGCGGAGACGATCTGGAGCAACACATCGACGCAGTACCGGTCTTCTTCGACCATGCGTGCAATCCCCTCCACCTGGCCTGCAATCTTGCGCAGCCGGGCGAGCACCTTCTTCTGCGTGGCTTCGTTCATCATGGCGCGTCGATTCCGAAGGGCCATGCCCCCTTGGGGCATTAAGGGAGACATCAGCAAGGCGCGTGCCATCTCGTGGGAATTCGTCGCCTTTGGGCGTTCGGTCACCGTGCCGGCGGGCACCGCAGAATCTGGCACGGCAGCTTGGCTCGTCCTTGCGCAAGACGTGCGCGCCGGGAGCGCCATGCCGCAATCCGTTCGTTCCTCAGCCCTGAGTCGCTCGGCCGTGAACGTTCACGTGCTGGTCCGAAGCGGACTTTCCACCTGAGTCGCCCCAGGTTCGTTGGGGCGCGTTTCCCGCAACTGAGCATAAGTGTCGTAGTGTGGCGGCACGGTGATGCGCGATGGCCAACGACGACGGATCCCAGGACGACGCGGCCCGGCCGGAGATAAGCGACGAACGCCGAGAAATCCGCGGGCTCATCCAGCGCCTTGAGGTTCGCTCCTGGCTCCAGGCCGTCCAGGCCCTCGGCTGCTTGGTCTCGGCTTGGGCGGTGAGCTTCCTTCCCGCACACGCTGGGCTCTCGCACGAGGGCAGGCGTGCGTTGTTCATCCTGATGTTGGCGGCCGGGCTGTGGGTCACCGAAGCAATTGCTGCTTATGGCGTTGCCCTTCTGGTCGTCGCACTCGAGATCCTTCTTCTTGGCCATCTGGGACTCGGTGACGAAGATTGGGCACGCTTTCTCGCTCCTTGGGCGAGTCCGCTGCTGTGGCTCTTTCTCGGAGGCTTCGTCCTGGGCAAGGCCGCAACCAAGACCGGAGTCGACGGCTGGCTGGCTCGGCGAGTCCTCAAGCTCTCCGGGACGACACCGGCTCGTGCGCTGCTCGGCCTGATGACGGTTGGCTTCACACTCTCGATGTTCATGTCGAACACCGCTGCAGCCGCCATGCTGGTTGCCGTCGCCAGCCCGATCGCGGCTTCCCGTCCAGCGAGCGATCCTGCGAAGAAGGGGCTGCTGCTCGGCGTCGCCGTTGCAACGAACTTGGGTGGGATGGGTACGCTGATCGGCAGCCCGCCGAACGCGATCGCAGCGGGAGCACTCGGCGGGCTCGGGGCCTTCGACTTCACTCTTTGGATGGTCGTGGGGCTGCCGCCGGCTCTCGCGCTGTTTGCGATAAGTTTTGCGTGGCTCTCATTCCGCTACCCGGCATCCGACTCTGCTGAAGCTCCGTTGCCGAGAATTTCCACCGTGGATCGTCTCCCGGCGTGGCGGCAGCTGATCGTGATCCTCGTGTTCGCTGCGACGGTTCTGCTCTGGATGACCAGCTCGCTTCACGGCGTACCCACGCCAGTAGTTTCGTTTCTGCCGATCAGCGCCTTCGCGGCGACCGGCATCCTGCGTGCGGTAAACCTCCCACGGCCGGCATGAGTGCGCCAAGCTGAGGGGCTGGCAGAGTGGGCGCATGTCGAAGACAACGAAGGCGGCGCGACGCAGCTCGGCAGAGTGGTTGGCGCTGGTCGAGAGATGCGTGCAGAGCGGCTTGAGCTGCTCGGCATTTGCGGAGCGCGAGGGTATTCATCCGCGGACGTTTACGTGGTGGGCATCCAGGCTCGGTGCCGGCGGTAGGCGCCGGTCGCTCGAGCCGAAGGCGAGGACGACGTCGGCGGCGAGCACGACGACGTTTGTCCCGGTGCGCGTGCGCTCGAGCGCTCCGCCCCCTGCGCGCGTCGCGGCCGGGCTGGTGCGCACGTCGGACGCTCGGCCCGGCGACCCGGCAGGCGGGGAGGGCGAGCGCGCTAATGGAGGCCGCGTGCGTGGTGACCTCGAGCAGGTCAGTGAACCGCGGCTCGCCGCGCTTCTCGCGCTTGCGGAGGGCAGCGGCGTATGCTGACGCTGCCTTCGAGTGTGCGAGTCTACATGGCGGTGGAGGCGACCGACATGCGGCGCAGCTTTGATCGGCTTGCGGCGACTGTGGAGGGGATGTTCGGCTTCGACATCACGGAGGGACACCTGTTCGTGTTCATCAACCGGAAGGCCGACCAAGCGAAGTGCCTCTTCTGGGACCGCACCGGACTATGCATTCTTCACAAGCGATTGGAGGCGGGCACCTTCCGCCGCGTTCGCGATGCGCAGAGTGGCGCGCAGCATGTCGAGATCGATGCGGCCGAGCTCAGTCTGATGCTGGAAGGCATCGACCTCGCAGGCGCAAAGCGCAAGAAGCGCTTCCGACGTGGTCCGCGTGAACGTGAAGCGCACGAGCTCGCCGCGCGTAGCCCCGAAATGCTGTAGGGCGCACGATTCGCAGTTGCGCTCGCGATCGTTCGTGGTAGCGGATGCGGCGCGTGACCAGCGAACGCAAGCCAGCATCGACGCCGCAGCTGTTGTCAGTTTCTGACGACGTCGAAGCGCTGATCGAGGCGACGACGCCCGAGCAGATCGAGCGCATCGTGTCGGCATGGACGAAGCGTGCGGACGAAGAGGCGACCGCATTGCTCGCACCCGTGCGTGCGCTCATCGAGCGCGGCGGCACTGTCAGCGAGGCGCTCGCGGCGATGCACGCGATCCTCCTCGAGCAGTCGGTCGAGATGCAGCGGCTGACCATACGAGACGCCATCGTCAGCAGCATCGCTTCGAGCTTGAAGGGGCTTCGAGGGCTCCTCATCCTCGTTACGAACCCGGTGGACGTGATGACACAAATCGCGACGGAAGCGTCCGGGTTGCCGCCAGCACGGGTCATCGGGACCGGAACAATGCTGGACACCGCTCGGCTTCGACAGGTGCTCGGCCGCGAGCTCGAGATCGAGCCCCGATCGATCCACGCGCAAGTCATCGGTGAGCACGGCGACTCGGAGGTCGTGCTCTGGTCGGGCGCGCGCATCGGCGGGATTCCACTCAGGCGTTGGACGGGGTGGAGACCAGAGCGGGAGCAGGCAGTTGCCGGAGAAGTCCGTCGCGCTGCGTACGAAATCATCCAGCGCAAGGGCGCGACGAACCATGCGATCGGCCTGGTAGCAGCGGCGCTTCTTCGCTGGTCCCTTCGCGGAGAACGTCGTGTGCTCACCGTCACGAGAGTCCAAGAGGGCGCCCTTGGGCTCGACGACGTTGCGCTCTCTCTGCCGTGTATCGTTGGCGCGTCCGGAGCCGTCGATGTGCTCGAGCCGGAGATGGATCAGGTCGAGCGTGAGGCTCTCATGCAGTCGGCAGACGTCCTCCGCAGGGCGCGAGCGAGCGTGTGATCGGCCTGAAGGCCAGGTCGAGGCGTCGATGAGGCCGCTGCGGGCGGCCGGCATCGCGCAGGGCGGATGACACTCTGATCACGACGTCTTGATCACCTGTGCACGCTCAGGGCGGCTGTAATGGCGGCTCGCACTGAGAGCCGTCGACGCAGCGAGGAAAGTGGCCGTGCTGATCGACGCAGCAGATACTGCCGCCTGGATCGCACGCCGGACTGCACGCTTCGATTCCTCCGCTTGCCCCACTATCATCGCCGCGATCCCCGCCGTCCTCTGCCGAATCAGCAGAACCGGCCTCTTTTCCCGGAGTGGTGGATTCTCCGGATCCACACGCTACGAGAATCGAAACCGCCAAAAGCGCGGAACGCAGCGTTCGAGCAGAGCTAGCCATCCGGCTTATCGCCCAAACATGCACGAGCTCCGTGCGGCCGCATGCTGCATCGCATTCAGGGAGCCGGTCATCGCCTCGACATGGACCGCGCAAGCCGAGCGCACGTCCTCGAGTCCGTCTGCCTCGGCGATGCCCGAGGAATGTCTGTCCATCTCCGTCTCCATGTCTTCCATCATTTGCCGCATGCTGCCCATCGCTCCCGCGGAACAGTGGGACATGGCGCCGATCGACTCGTGCATGCGATTCATCATGGAAAGCATGTTGTCGTCGTGGCGCTGCATTTCCGCGAGCACCTCGGTCCTGTTCTGAAGGGCGAAGACTGCCGAATGATGCCGGTCGACCTCCTCTCGAACCTCCTGGATGGTCCGGCCGATATCGGTGGAGTCATGACTCATTTCGTCCGCACAAGATGCCGACGAGAAGAGCAGTACGAGAGAGGTCATGAGCCTTCGCATGGTGCCCCCACACAGTGCACAGGTCGTGCC
>CAYYWA010000174.1:0-11793 GCA_964475255.1 uncultured Sorangium sp. | reverse complement strand
CTGGGGCCGCGCGCGGTCGCAAGGCGGCGCCGTCCCGAGCGGCGGCGCGTGCCACGACGACGCGGAAGAAGCGCGTGAGCAAGGCCGCGAAGGCCTCCGGGACTCGCCGCGTGACGCGCGCGACGAAGAAGGCGTCGCGCGGAACGCGGGGGACGCGATCGACGCGCAGCGCGCGCTGAGCCGCAGCGTCAGTGCTCTCCAGCGATGCGGATCTCTTCCCCCAGAACGCCCTGGATGTAGATCATCTGCACGCCGACGACGAGCGCGACGAGCAGCGGCGTGGCGAGCAGCACCCCCAGCACGCCGAGCCAGGCCGCGCAGATCACCTGAAAGGCGAGGAGCAAGCCGGGAGGCAGGGTGACGGCCTTGGACTCCACGAGGGGCCCCGCGATGTAGGACTCGACGAACTGCACGACGACGTAGAGGCCGAGCACCCACAGCACGCGATCCGGGCCCTCGAGGAACGCGACGGCCAGCGCCGGAATCGCGCCGAGCACGGGGCCGAGGTAGGGGATGAAGTCCAGGAGCCCCGCGATGATGCCGAGCGGACCGGCGAACGGGATTCCGAGGATCGAAAGGCCGATCGCGAACAGCGTGCCCACGAGCAGCATGAGCAGACCGCGGGCGAGCAGCCAGTAGCGCAGCGTCCGCGCGGTGGCGCGGAGCACCGCTCTGCCGCGCGCCCGCTGCGCTCGCGGCACGAGCAACAAGAGGCCCCGCTCGTAGCGTGCCGGGTTGGCCGCGAGAAAGACGCCGAGCAGGACCACGACCACGACGTCCGTCAGCGTCCCGAAGCCGCTGCTCAGCACCTTGCCCGTGCTCTGCACGATGCTGCCGGCGCGCGGCAAGACGCCGTCGCGCAGCGACGGGACGTGTTTCTCCAGAAAATCGAGCGTGGAGTCGAGCAGCGAGCGGGCGTTTTCCACGCCCTGGCGGATCTTTTGATCGAGCTCGCCGATTTGTCCGACCACTTGGGGACCGAGCCAGGCGCCGAGCCCGACGCACGTCGCGAGCAGGAAGGCGATCACCAGGCTCACGGAGAGCGCGTGCGGCAGCCGACCTCGAACGTTGACGAGGTGGGCGAGGCCCGAGAGGGCGGTGGCCACCAGAATGGCCCCGAAGATCAGGGCGAAGAGACGAGCGAACTCCACGACCACGAGATAGACGAGCGCCGTGGCGCCGGCCGCGAGGAGCCACCCTCCCGCGAGCTCCCGGACGCGACCCCAGCTCTCTCTGGACATGGCTCACGGAGTGGCCCGGCGAAGATCTGCGCGAAGGCTCGGGCCTTCCGCTCGGCGCGCGTCGGCGGACGTGACGTGGCAATTCGTTCCGGCGGAGCAGATCGCCCCGCGAGCGCGCCTCGCGATCGGAACGCGCCGTCCCGTCGAAGGCGAGCCCATCAAGCGGGTTGGTCCACCGCCGCAATCGCGACGGGAGCGCCGCCCGTGACGAGCTCGCGGTAGGCGTCCACGAGCGGCGTGCGCACGCGGATCAGCTCGCCGCGCGGGCCGAGCCGGAGATCCCAGAGGCCCATCTGACGAATGTATGCGGAAGCGGCCTTCGTCCCGTGGCGATAGGCCCAGGTCACCAGCGCGAACATGGGCCACCACGTGTACCCGACGATCGGAATTCCGCGCTGGCGAGCGCGGGCCACCGCGGCCACCGAATCGCGCAGCCACGCGCGGCGCCGCTTCAGGCTGCCCTCGGAGGCCGTCTCGCTGACGAGCACCGGGCGGCCGTATCGCGCGTGATAGAGCTCGGCCAACCGCTCCACGATGACGGGCGACGCGTAGGGCGTCCGCAGCCGGAGGCGCCCGCCGTTGCGGGACAGCACCTTCTGCGACTGCAGCGGGTGGATGTTGAGCCCGATCACGTCGAGCTCGATCGCGTTCTCGAGGAACCACTCGAGATCCTGCTTGGTAGCGCCGACCTCGAGCAGCCAGGGGCGGAGCGGGTGCGCCTCGTCGACGCGTCCGGAGATCAAGTCGAGCGCGAGGAACACGAGCTCTTGGCGCTTCGTCACCTCGGGCTCGAGCGCGCTCTCCTGCGTCTCGTACAGATCGGTGGCGTCCACGTGCAAGCAGGTGATCTCCGGGTCCACCGAACGCAGCGCGTTCACGGTGCGGATGACCCCCTTGCAGACGGCGGTGAGCACCAGCACGAAGCCGCGCGGCCCGCGCCGAAATGGCGGCCACCAGCCGAGGCGCCCGGAGTACCAGGCCGTGATTCGGGGCTCGTTGAGCGGCGTGTACCGTCGAATGCGCCCCCGATAGCGCTCGGCGAGACGGGCGGCGAACTCCGCGACGTGCTGGTCGTAGTCGGGAGCGAGGAAGGCGTTCTGCATCCACGCCGGGACGCCGTAGTGAACGAGGTCGACGACGGGCTCGATGCCGAGCTCGAGGAGCCGCTCGAGCTGCGGATCGGCCCACGAGAAATCCCACTCGCCGGGAGCCGGGTTGATCCGGTGCCACGGGACACCGTAGCGGACCTTTCGGACTCCGAGCTCCGTCATCAGCTCCAGATCCGTGCGCCAGTTTTGGTAGTGCTGGGTCAGCTCGTACTCGTCCAGCGTGCGTCCGGTCTTCTCGAACGGAGCCGTGATGAACGTGTCCTCGATGCCGGTGAGCCAACTCCACTCCGAGCCGTGCGCCGCCGATCGGGCCTCGGGCACGGTCTGGCCGACGCGCGGAATTTGCGCCGCATTCGTGGCGTACACGAGACTTTCGTTGCGCATCGCGCTCGGAATCTGCACGAGCGGTGCCGCGACGGAGGCCGTGTGGGTCGTGGCGCCACGGGAGCGATTTGGCAAAACGCTCGATCGAAATGCTCCGAACGCCGCAAAGAGCGGCTACGTCGGAATTCCTCGCGACGCCGTCACGAAGAGCGCCCGCGTCCGCCCGTCGCGGAGCCCGGATCGCCCCAGGCGGCGCGCGCGCTCGACTCCGGAGGCGCGAGCGGCGGCAAGAGCGGCAGCTGCTGCACGAGGCGCCCGGCGAGCGAGGCCGCGGCCGAGACGAGGGCGGAGCGGAGCATCGAGCCGAGCAACGAGGGCGACCGCGCGGGGGGCTGCCAGCGCACGGGCCGCGAGCGCATCCTGCCGAGCTGAACGAGGCCGACGGCGAGCGTCAACGCACCGAGGGCGGCTGCCGCGACGACGATGGGGCGAGCGTTGTGCAGCGTGGACTGCAGGAACTCTTTGCCCGTCCGGCTCGCCACCGAGAGTCGCTCTACGAAGTCGGCGCGCGCGCGCTCGACTTCTTCCCGCGCCGAGAGGACGTCGGACTTGCTGGGTTCGGCCATGCCGCGGCGAATGCAGCAAACGTGCCGCAGGGCACCGGTACCCCGGGCAATTCGAGACGGGCACTCCGGCGCGCGTCACGCTGCGGAGCGGCGAAGGCGACGCCAGGGTTTGTGACGGCCCAGCGCAGACCGCGCGCCCGACGAGGCAAACGGCTACGGAGAGCCGCACGCGAGCACGGGATCCCTCGCAGCACGGAGTCGACGCGTGCTGGCTCGCGCGTTGCAAGGCCGGGCGCAGCTCTGCAAGGAGGAAGAATGACGACCCGGAATTTCTTGATGTCGATCGGCGCGTCGCTCGCGAGCCGCAAGATCGCCCAGGCGCTCTCCGAGATGGGAGAGCTCGATTTCAACGAGCTGCTCGATCGCGTGGGCCTGAAGCGTCGGCCCACCGCCGGCCTCGGGGGGCTCGCGTACTTTGGACTGGGGGCGCTCGCTGGCGCCGGAGCGGCGCTGTTGTTCGCGCCGTCCTCGGGGCGTGAGCTGCGTGCGACGGCCCGCGAGCAGCTCGATCGGCTCGCGAGCGCGGCCAATGAACGCATGCAGGAGGCGGGCGCCAAGGGCTCCGCGATCCTCTCGCGCGCGAGCGAGGGCAACCGCCCGCGGCAGGACTGAGCCCCACCGTTCGGGTTCGTCGTTCGGGCTGAGCACTGCCGTCGGCCTCCACCTCTTTCATGGGCCGAGGCGGCGAAGCGGCCGGCGCCGTGGGCGGAGCCGGCCGCTCGGAGCTCACTTGTTGGGCTGAGGCGTGAGCCGAAGGTACGGCTTGAGCGCTTTGAACCCCTTGGGGAAGCGCTTACGGGCCTCTTCGTCGGAGATGGACGGGACCACGATGCAGTCCTCGCCGTCCTTCCAGTTCACCGGCGTGGCCACGCTGAACTCCGCCGTGAGCTTCAGCGAGTCGATCGCGCGGAGCAGCTCGTCGAAGTTCCGTCCCGTGCTCGCGGGATAGGTGAGGATGAGCTTCACCTTCTTGTCCGGACCGATGACGAACACCGAGCGAACGGTCAGCGTGTCGTTCGCGTTCGGGTGGATCATGTCGTAGAGCGCCGCGATCTTCCGCTCGGGGTCGCCGAGGAGCGGGTAGTTGAGCCGCGCGCCTTGCGTCTCCTCGATGTCGCCGGCCCAGCGCCGGTGATCGTCCACGGAGTCCACGCTGAGCCCGAGGACCTTGACGTTGCGCTTGTCGAACTCCGGCTTCAAGCGTGCCACCTCGCCGAGCTCCGTCGTGCACACCGGGGTGAAGTCCTTCGGATGCGAGAACAGGACGCCCCAGGAGTTGCCGAGATACTCGTGGAACCGGATCGGCCCCTCCGTGCTGTCTGCTGTGAAATCGGGAGCAATGTCGCCGAGTCGAATACTCATTGTGCGTTCCTTTCCTGGCAAAATGACGAGGCAAGCTCTGCCGACATAGACGTCGGGCGCGCCCCGTTCCCTCCCAACGTCGGCGCGCAGATCGCGCCTGCTTTGGCAGAAGCAGAGGAAGCCTAGTGACGGAACGTCATGAGCGCAAGGCGGCGCGGGGCGCGGCGTGCGCCTCGATCCGTTCCCGATCCGTTCCCGATGCAACGAGCGGTAGCGCGCTCACGCCGAGCGCGTCAATCCCGCTCGGGCCTCGACGCGGAAGCCCGAACATCGAGGCTCAGACCAGGCCGCTCAACGGTCCGGTGCAGACGTCGGGGTTGCCGAACGTCGTCGCGGGAACGCCCATCGCGTTCAACACCGAGACCAGCAGGTCGTTGTGCGACGCCGACGAGTAGGTGAGGGCGCGGCCGGTTCGGAAGGACCACGTTCCGCCCGCGAGCAAGAACGGCATGTCCGTATGCGCGTGCGTGTTGCCCACCGCCACCTCGTTGCCCCACAGCACGAGCGTGTTGTCGAGCGCCGTGCCGTCGCCTTCGGGGATCTCGCTGAGGCGCTGGAGCAGGCGCGCGAGGCGCCCCGAGTGCCACGCGTCGCGCGCCATGAGCTCGGCGCGCGATGACTCGTTGCTCGGGCCGGCGTGCGAGAGGAGATGGCCCTCGCCCATGCTGTTCAGCCAGGGATAGCGGACCCGATTCAGAGACGTCGAAATTTGGAACGACGCGACGCGGGTGAGATCGCAGGCGAAGGCGATCGCCAAGAGGTCGATCTCGAGGTCGGCGATGAGGGGCATGGCCTCTTCGCTCGCCGGGTCGAGCGCGGGCGGCTGCTCCGGCACGGGGCACCCTTCGGGGAGCCCGCTCACCGCGAGCCGGCGTTCCATGTCCCGAACCAGCGTGAGGTGCGCGTCGAGCTTCTCCCGATCGGCGCTTCCGAGCCGGGATTCGAGCGCCGTAAACTGGTCCTTCACCGCGTCGAGCACGGAGGCGCGGCGGCGCTTCAGCCGATCGGAGGCGGAGTCGTCCCCGCGCACGCTCAGGAACAAGCGGTCGTAGACCGACAGCGGATCGTTCATGGGCGGCAAGGGCTGCCCCGGGCCGGCGTAGGCGATCCGGCCCTGAACGTCGTTGTCGAGCGCGTGCACGCCGAGCTCGAGGCTCGGAAGCAGCGTCTCTTGCCCGATGTGGCGCGCCACTTCCTGATCGACGCTGATGCCGTTGGCCCAGCCAGCGCGCTGTCCGCAGCCATCGACGAACTGCGTGCCGTCCTGGAGCTCACGCCCCGTGAAGAGGCCGCCGATGCCGCGCTGGTGCAGCCCGCCGGGCCCGGCGCTCAGGGCGATCGCGAGATCCACGCCCGAGAAGAAGATCAGCCGATCCTTGAAGGGGGCGAGCTCGCGGTGGGTCGGACCGAGCTCGAACGACGTCTCCGAGGTGACGTTCGTCGGCTTCCACGCGTCCGGAACGACGCCGTTCGGCGTGTACATCAAGACGAGGCGCTTGGGAGCGGCGACGTCCTGGGCCCGCGCGGTGAGCGACGGCAGGAGCGGCAGGGCGACGGCGAGCCCGCTCGCGCCGAGCAGGAGGTCGCGTCGCGTCATGCGCTCGCGAACGAGGTGTCGGCGGCGCCGGTTCATGGTGCTTCCTCCGGCAGCGGGGCACGGTAGCGGAAGCCGTCCGTCAGCGTGACCGCCACGAGCAGCTCGCGAAGATCGCCCTTCGAGCGCTCGAACGCGGCCGTCACCTGAGCGAGGCTGCAGGCGTCGGCCTCCGCGGGCGTGCGCCCCACGGCATACTGGTACCCGCGCGTCGCGATGCAGTCGGCGACGCGGCGGCTCCCGGCGAGGCGCGCCGCGAGCTCCCCCGCGCCCGAGTAGACGCCGTCGAGCTCGGGATCTCCGGTTCCGAACACCTCACCGCTCACGTCCACGGGCAGCCCGTTCTCCTCGGAGCGATACCTGCCGAGCTGGTCGTACGCCTCGAGCCCGAAGCCGACGCCGTCGATGAGCTGGTGACAGGCGCGGCACTCGTCGCTCTCCGTATGGACGCGGAAGCGCTCGCGCGTCGTCGCGTTCGGATCCGGATCCGGCGGCATGTTGTTCACCGTCGGCGGCGGCGGCGGCACCGGCAGGCACATCAGCCGCTCGCGCACGAAGACACCGCGGAGGACCGGCGCGGACTGATCGGGATGCGCGAGCAGCGCGAGCAACGCGGGCTGCGTGATGAGCCCCGCGCGATCGGGCAGCTCGACGGCGGTAAGCCCGTTGGCAGACGCAGACGTCTCGTACAGGACGGCGAGCCGCGGTGTGACGTAGACGCGCTTGGAGGTGAACAGCGCCGACGCGTTGCCCGCTTCCCAGTAGACGTGATCGACGAAGGCATCGAGGGACGCGAGCCAGTCGCGCCCGAGCTCGGTCGAGCCCGCGCCGAGCTCCGAGGCCGTCCGCATCAGCGCCGGCAAGTTGTCGAGCCGCAGCCACTGGTGGTGGAACTCGCGGACCATCTGGCGCGCGCGCGGCGTCGCGATCAGCCGCCGCGCTTGCGTTTCGATTTCCTCGTCGGTAGCGAGGCGGTTCGCCGCCGCAGCCTCGAAGAGCTCGGCGTCCGGCATCGACCCCGTGAGGAAGTACGAGAGGCGCGACGCCATTTCGTAGGGGCCGAACGCGACAGCGCCCGTCTCCGGAGTCGGCGTGCCGATGGAGTCGATCCGATACAGGAACTGGGGCGACTGCAGCATCGCCGTGAGGACGAGCTCGACGGCTCCGGCGTAGCCCTCGTTCGCGAGCGAGCGCTCGAAGAGCCCGTCGAAGATCTGCGCTTCGTCGTCGAGCAGCGGGCGCCGGAAGGCGCGCATCCCGAAGCTCCGGACGAAGGAGCGCCCGCACGCGACGGCGTCCGCCCCGGCGGCGCAGGGCGCCAGCGTGTCGAGGCGTGTCGAGACGGCTCGCGCGGCGATGCTCTCGGCCGCGCCTTGGAACATCTCGACGAGGAGCGGGCTCGCCTGGTGGGCGTAGACGTTGTTGCGGAAGCCCTCGACCTGATTTTCCGCGGGGAACGTCGTCGAAGGGCGAGTCGTGTCACCCAGGAGGTCCTCGACGGTGTTGTCGTACTGCGTGCGCGTGAGCAGCGCGATGGGGGACGGGGGCTTCGGAGCCGCCTCGCACACACCGGGCTGCTCGCCGGGCGGCGTGACACCCGTTGAGGCTGGATTCGGCTCCATCGGGAATCCCGCCGGGGGCGTTGCTTCTCCGGGGCTTTGGCAGCCGATGAGGAGCCACGTGACTCCGGCGACGAGCAAGGGCGAGCAACGCATCCGCGTAAGTCCCACGAAGGGTGCCGCGGGCCTGAACTTACGTCAACCGGAAGGCCGCCCGCCGAGAGCCTCGTCGCGGGGCGCCAAAGCCGCGAAGAAAGCGGTGCGTGGGGCTGCCGCTCCGGAAACCCGGGAGGCTCGGCTCGGAACGAGACTCGCCCTTTTGACATCGATGAGAGTACGCTGCCCCCTCGATGAAGGCCCGGTGTGCCTCGCTGCTCGTCCCTCTCGTGCTCGCCTGCGGGGCCGAGGCGGAGCCGGCGCGGCAGGATCCCGCCTGTGGGGCGGACGCGGCGAGCGTCTCGGTGACCAGCGGCGAATTTTCTCCCGTGACGGTTCCGGACAGTGAATGCGGCGCGACGACGACGCAGGAGTCCCTCGAGCTCGGTCTGCACGTGCGCGAGTGCTCGGCGTTGACGTACACGTCGAACCCGCCGAGCTCCGGCGAGCACTATCCCTCCTGGGCCGCGTTCCGGGAGTTCACCGAGGCGGTGCCGCGCGGATACTGGGTCCACTCGCTCGAGCACGGCGCTGTCGCGATCGTGTATCGCTGCTCGGACTGCGCGAGCGAAATCGAGGCCGCGCGGGCGATGATCGCCGCCCTGCCGGAGGAGTCGGCGTGCGCCGGGACCGGGGCGGCGCGCCGGGTGGTGATGACCCCCGATCCGCTGCTCGACGTGCGTTGGGCGGCCGCTGCCTGGGGGTTCACGCTGCGCAGCGACTGCTTCGAGCCGACCGTGTTTCGAGATTTCGTCCTCGCGCACATCGGCCGCGGCCCGGAGGACACGTGCAGCCCCGGGCTCGGTCTCTGGCAATGATCGACTGCCGGAGCTTCGTTGCATGAGCAGCGAGCGACGCGAAATCGTGTTGCCTCGCGGGCTCCGCGTCCTCTTCTGGGTGGGGGCGATCGGGCTCGTCGTCTACTGGCTCCGGGCGGTGCTCACGCCGGTGTTTCTGGCGTTCGTGATCGCCTACATCCTCGACCCCGTGGTGGATCGGCTCGAGCGACTGCGGCTCCCGCGGCCCGTCGCCATCGTCGTCGTGCTCGGCGCGGCCTTCGGGCTCCTCGCGCTGTTCGCCCTGCTCGTGCTGCCTTCGATCGCCGCGGACGTGGCGGCGTTCGCGGCGGATCTGCCGGCGAAGACCACCGCCGTGCTCGAGGGCCTCGAGCGCTGGCTCGCCGAGCGCGGAATCGACGTGCCCGACTCGACGAGCGAGTGGCTCGAGCGCTTCGGCGCGCAGCTTCAGGGCGCCGCCGGAACGGCGGTCGGGGCTGCCACGAACGTTCTGGGGATCGTGATCGGAGGCACGGCCTCGTTCCTCGGGGCGGTGGTGGCCGCGCTGATCGTCCCGGTTCTCGCGGTGTATCTGCTCAACGACTTCGATCGCATGATCGCGGGGGCGCGCGAGCTGGTTCCGCTCCGCTACAAGAGCCGCGTGATCGAGTATGCGCGCGAGGTCGACGCGGTGCTGAGCCACTTCTTCCGCGGCCAGCTCACGGTGATGGTGATCCTCGCGATCCTCTACGGGGGCGCGTACGCCGCGCTCGGCGTGCGGCTGGCGGCGCCGATCGGGATCGCCGCGGGCGTGCTCAATTTCATTCCGTACCTGGGCGGGGCCTTCGCGCTCGTCGCCGGGGTGGTGATGTCCTTGCTCGGAGGCTTCGACGCCGCGCAGCTCGCCGGAGTCGTGATCGCCTATGCCGCGATTCAGACGCTCGAAGGTTTCGTGATCACGCCGCGCATCGTGGGCCAGACCGTTGGCCTCCGGGAGAGCTGGGTCCTCGTCGCGCTCTTCGCCGGCGGAGAAATTTTCGGATTCTTGGGGGTACTCTTGGCCGTGCCGGTCGCCGCGGTTGCGAAGATTTTCGTGGTCCGCGGGCTCGCCGCGTATCGGGGATCGTCGTTCTTTCGTGCCGAGTAAACACACTTGCCTTCGCGGGCGCCGCGACGCGGCACTCCCGTCTTCGTCGCGGCTTTCGGATTTTCGTGCGTGGACCCCTGGCGCTGCCGCGGGGGTCGGCTAAAAAACCGCCCATGACCTGGTACCGGTTCCCTATCGGAGCGAGCTTGATTTGGCTCTTGGCGTGTGACCCGGGCAGCTCGTCCTTGGTGTGTGCGAGCGACGAACGGAAAATGGGCGGTGAGTGCGTGAAGCCCGTGAGCCATCCCGTGCACGTCAACACCGTCGGCTACGCCCCGGAGGGCATCAAGCGCGCCACCTATCGGGGAGGGTCGGGCAAGTTCCAGGTCGTGCGCGCCGATGGTGAGGTGGTCTACGAAGGCACGGCTTCGGATTTCATCTCGAGCGCGGAGACCCGAGAGAACGACCTGCGCGTGGCCGACTTCAGCGAGCTCACCGAGACGGGCGAGTTTACGCTGCGCGCCGAAGACTCCGGCGAATCCCCGCCGTTTCGGATCGCTCCGGACTTCGCCGAGCCGGTCGTGCGCACGCTCATGCTGGGCATGTACGGCCAGCGCTGCGGCGTGTCCGTCAGCCTCGAGCACGGCGGGACGACCTTTTCGCACGACACGTGTCACGAGGACGACGCGCTGTTGGACGACTACGGAAAGCCGGGAGAGAAGCAGAATACGATGTACGGCTGGCACGACGCCGGCGACTACGGCAAGTACGTGAACAACGGCGCGCTCGCGCTCGCGAGCATGCTCCTCGCCTGGATTCAGTACGCGCCGGCGCTCGAGCGCGTCGCCCTCGACCTCCCCGAGAGCGGACAGGGGGGATTGCCGGACTATCTCAGCGAGTGCAAGTTCCAGCTCGATTGGTTGCTCTTGATGCAACACGAGGACGGGGGAGTCGCCGACCGCGTCACCACGCGCCGCTTCGACGACATGATCAGCCCGGAGGCGTCCACCGCGCCTCGCTATCTCGCTCCGGTGACGACCACGGCCACCGCGGACTTCGCCGCCGTCGTGGCGCAGGCCGCGCGCGTGTTCGAGCCGTACGACGCCGAGCTCGCCGCTTCGTACAGCGCTGCCGCGGAGAAGGCCTGGGCGTACCTCGTCGACAACCCCGCGGAACAGGGCGCGAGCCCCCAGGAGCGCGGGCGCTACACGGGGTCGTACTGGAGCTCCGATGGCGACGACCGGCTCTGGGCGGCCGTCGAAATCTGGGAGACGACCGGAGACGAAGCGGCGCTCGCCTATTTCGAGGAGAACAGCTCGGGCATCCAGGTGCAGGTGAACTGGGACTGGACGGATCTCTCGAACCTGGGTGTGTTCACCTACCTCCTCTCGGAGCGGCCCGGGCGCGACCCCGCCGTCGTCGAAAGCTTGACGACGGCGCTTCGGAAATCGGTGGACAACATCGTCGCTCAGGCGATGGAGCACCCCTACGGTCGCTCGCTCGGCTCCATGTACTACTGGGGCATCAACGGTGTGCTCGCGCGAACGACGTTGAACGTCGGCGTCCTGGACACGCTCGAGCCCGACCCGAAGCATCGCGACACGATCATCCTCCAGCTCTCTCACCTGCTCGGTCGCAACTACTACGGGCGCTCGTACGTGACGGCCCTCGGCCATCACCCGCCGTACTACCCGCATCACCGCCCGTCGGCGGCCGATGGCATCGCCGAACCGTGGCCCGGGCTCTTGATCGGAGGCCCCCTGAGCAAGATGATGGGGGATCTGCCGGCGACGACGTGGGTCGATGCAGCGAGCGACTACCAGTCGAACGAAGTCGCGATCAACTGGAACGCCGCGATGATCTACGCGGCCGCCGCGCTGCGGCCCGCGCCTTAGAACGCCGATCGGTTCGACCGATCGGCGTTCTAGCCTCGTTTCGTAGGGGCGGCACGCGCCGCCC
>CAYYWA010000173.1:1020-12010 GCA_964475255.1 uncultured Sorangium sp. | reverse complement strand
GCGTTGGGGGTGACAGCGGCGGCGCCGGTGCCGGTGGCGACGCCGTGGCCGGCAAGAGTGGTGGCGGTGCCGGCGGCGGTGCGGGCAAGAGCGGCGGCGGCGCCGGTGGCGAAGCCGGAGGCGCTGGCGGCGGAGCGGGAGGCGGCGCAGCGGACGAAGGGAAGAGCGCCGGTTGCGGCAAGACCCGCACGCTCATGAACGGTCGGAAGACGATTCAGAGCGGCGGGATGAACCGCGAGTACATCCTGAGAGTCCCGGACGACTACGACAACAGTCGCCCCTACCGACTCATCATCGCCTATCACTGGCTGAACGGGAACGCCGACAACGTCGCGAACGGAGGCGGCTCGACGGAAGATCCCTATTACGGCCTCTGGGATCTGGCGAACGGCAGCACCATTTTCGTCGCGCCGGAAGGGCTCAATGCTGGCTGGCAAAACAGCGGCGGGCGCGACATCGAGTTCACCGACGCGATCCTCGACCAGATCCTCGGCGACCTCTGCATCGACACGACGCGTATCTTCGCGACGGGCTTCAGCTATGGCGCCGGCATGTCGTACGCGATTGCCTGCTCGCGCGCGGACGTCTTCCGCGGCGTGGCGCTCTACGCGGGCGCGCAGCTCAGCGGCTGCACCGGGGGCACGACGCCCATCGCGTACTTCGCGGCGCACGGGCTCAGCGACTCCGTGCTGAACATCTCGCAAGGTCGGATGCTGCGCGACCGCTACGTGATGGTGAACGGGTGCACGCAGCAGAATCCGCCCGAGCCTTCCCCCGGCAGCGGCACCCACACGTGCACGTCGTACCAGGGCTGTATGCCCGGCTACCCCGTGCGCTGGTGTGCCTTCGACGGCGATCACAACCCGACCCAGAAGGATCGGAACCAGAACAAGAGCTGGATCCCCGGGGAGGTCTGGGAATTCATCACGCAGTTCTGAGCGGAGCCCGGGGAGGCCGAGGCCCCGCGTCTTTGGTCTCGGCCTTCCCCCTTTCGCTGCGGGGGTGTCCGCCCCTTCGCGGGAGCGTCAGCCCTGTGAACGGTGAAAGCGTCGCCGAACGACCATGAGGAACGCCGCGCAGAGCGCGCCGAGCCACGCGCCGCCGTGCGCGGGACGCGTCGTGAGCAGGCTGCAGCCGCCTCCGTCGCTCGTGCTCGCAGGGGGCGGCGACTGACCGGGGTCGGACGTCCCGGTGCTGCCGCCGGAAGCGGGCGCGCCAGGAGCTCCCGCCGCGGTGCCCGTTCCCGACGAGCCCCCGACGGCTGCCGGCGCACCGCCGGAACCCGAGGGGCCACCGGGGTCCGAGCCGCCTTCGGTCGCGACGCTTCCTCCCGAAGTCGTGCCGCCCGCCGGGTCCGTGCTGCCTCCCGAGCTCGTCGTGCCTCCCGCGTTCGCCGTGCCTCCCGAGTCTGCGGCGCCCCCGGAAGCAGCGCCGCCGGTCGCGGCCGGGACGCCGCCGGAAGCATCGGCACCGGCCGAGCCCCCATCGCCGCCAGGTGGCGCGCCCCCGGCGCCGCTGTCATTCCCCGGCATGGCGCCCGCGGGGCCCAGCGCATCGTCGGCGGTGAGCGAGATCACCAGATGGCCATCGACGATGTTGACGTTCGCGGGGTTGTGCGTGGAGCGGTTCTTCGGCGAGGGCCAATTTCCGGTGGCCCAGCCCGAAGGCAACGTCGGGCTGTCGAAGTCCTCACGCCACTCGACGGTGAAGCTCCCGCCGTCGTACGAGGAGTATTGAACCCAGTCCACGTACTGGTGCACCGGGAGGATGTCCGGGCTGAAGTTGCCGCCGAACGAGGCGTCTCCGGGCCACACGTTGAAGCGAAGCTGCATCCCCGACGCGTTCTCCGCGAAGGCGGCCGCCGTGGGTCCCGTCTCGCGCCGAATCTCGACGCCATCGACGAGCCACACGATGGCGTCGGGCGTCCATTCGTAGGCGTACGTGTGGTACGTCTCGCAGGGGTTGTCGAGCGGATGGGACTGGCTGTGGTTCGACGGAGGATTGCCGAAGATGGCGTTCGTCTCGACGTGGCAGTCGGCGCCGACCTTCTCGAAGTCGAGCTCGTTCCAGAAGGTCCCCTCGATTTCGGAGCCGTCTTTCCAGAGGAAGAAGGAGCTGACGACGCCGTCTCCCGCCGCGAATCGCACCCGCGCTTCGAATCGACCGTAACCCGGCGACGCCGTCGTATAGAACTCCCCACTGGCCACCGCGAACGCCAACCGGGGGAAACCAGCAGTTGCCAGAAAACAAAGTGCCGGAAGACCAATGCGAGTCATGACCCTGCCTTTCATCGGCTCGGCGTTAGCTCTAACCGCTGCGTCCGGACGGTTGTTCGCATTTCTTGAGGAATGACCGTGACGCTCCGCATCCTCTCGACGTGCCTCGGCGCCGAGCGCTGCGCGCCGTCGCGCCGTCGCAAATCGAGACTGATGGGTTTGGTTTCGTTACCGTGCAGCGCGCCGTGCAGTCGGACCCTGCCGAGTGGTGAATGCACACACTCCACGGTACGATGACGGTCGTGGCCGCTGCACCCCGGGCGCTCTACCAGCGTTTCCTCCCCGAGCCGGGCAAGCGCGCCTTCGTCTGGAAATACTCGCAACCCGTCGGCGGACGCCGGCCGCGACACTTCCACAGCGAGCCCGAGCTGAACCTCGTCGTCCGAGGATGGGCGCGCTTCGGCGTCGGCGACCGCGTGGTGCACGTCTCACAGGGAGAGCTGCTCGCGTTCCCCTCCGGACAAGACCACGTTTTGCTCGAGGGCTCTGCCGATCTGTACCTCTACGCCATCGGGCTCGACGCGGCGTATTCCGCCGAGGTGCTCGGCCCGGCGAACGAGCAAATCGTGCCGTTGCACGTGCGGCTCGCAAAGGGCGAGTGCGCCATCGCCATCGACCGCGCGCGCGAGCTCGTCGATCGCGCCGCCACCGAGCAGCCGAGCGCCGAGCTCTGGGAGCGCCTCCACTGGCTCGGACGGCGCAGCAACGAGCGCGTCGTCGGCCCGACCCACGTCCTTACCCGACGCGCCCTCCAGCTCCTCGCGAAAAGCCCAGAGCTCGGCCTCGCCGCGCTCGCGAGCGAGCTCCGCGTTCACCCGAGCGAGCTCAGCCGTCAGTTCCACCGGGACATGGGCACCACGCTCGTCCGTCACAGAACCCGCCTGCGCCTGCTCGAGCTGATCCGCCTCGCTCAGTCGGGCCAGCGCGACCTGATGGCCGTCGCGAGCGCCGCCGGCTTCGGCTCCTACTCCCAGTGCCACCGCGCCTTCCAAGCCGAGCTCGGATGCTCTCCGCGCCAGTTCTTCTTCGCCGGCCTCCGCGAACGAATGCAGCTCGCCTACCTCGGCTGACCAACGCCGCCCGCTCCGGGCAGTCGGGAGAGGAGGCGCCCGCCAAGCCGCGACCCAGCCCCAGGTGCCTCTCTCGTGCACAGCGGAGCGACCCTCGGCCGCCCGACGAAGCGGGCTCCGAGGCGCCCCCGCGCCGTCGTCGGAATGAGCGCTACGCCAGCCCCTGCGAAACCACCCCGGCGTGCCGGATATCTTGGCCGCGGACCATGAACACGACCATCTCGGCGATGTTCGTCGCGTGGTCGGCGATGCGCTCGAGGTACTTGCCGATGGAGAGCAGGCGCGTCGAGCGCTGAACCGTCTGCGGATCGGCCATCATCGACGCGACCAGCTCGGGGAACAGCTGCGCGTAGTGGGCATCGACGATGCGGTCGCGGTTGGTCACCTGCTCGGCGCGAACCGCGTCGCCGCCGACGAACGCGTCGAGCGCGTCGTGCAGCATCGACTGAGCGACCTCCGCGATGCGCGGCAGCGGCGTCGTGTTCGGCGCGGGGATGTCGTCGCCGAGCTCGATCACCCGCTCGCACAGGTTGACGCACAAATCTCCGATGCGCTCGAGGTCCGTGACGAGCTTGAGCGTGGTCGTGATGAACCGGAGATCGGAGGCCACGGGCTGACGCCGCGCCAGAATTTGCAGACAGAGCTCATCGATCTCGAGCTCGAGCTGGTCGATGATCCGATCGATGTGCATCGTGCTGCGCGCGAGCTGCACGTTGCGCTCCGAGAACGAGCGCATCGCGAGCGCCAGCATCTCCTCCACCCGCGCGCCCATCATGAGCACGTGCTCGCGGAGCTTCTCGAGCTCGCTCTCGTACTCCCGATTCGTGTGCCTGCGTTCCATCCGTCGCATCCCCTCTCAACCAAAGCGGCCCGTGATGTAATCCTCGGTGCGCCGCTCCTTCGGGCGGGTGAAGATCACGTCCGTGCGGTTGTACTCGATGAGCTGCCCCATGTAGAAAAATGCGGTGAAATCCGCCACGCGCGCCGCCTGCTGCATGTTGTGCGTCACGATCACGATCGTGTAGCTCTCCCGGAGCTCGTGGATGAGCTCCTCCACGCGCGCCGTGGCGATCGGGTCGAGCGCGGAGCACGGCTCGTCCATCAAGATCACCTCGGGCTCGAGCGCCAGCGTGCGCGCGATGCAGAGCCGTTGCTGCTGCCCGCCGGAGAGGCTCGTGCCGGCGCGGTGCAACCCGTCCTTCACCTCGTCCCACAGCGCCACCTGCCGCAGCGAGCGCTCCACGATCGCGTCCGGATCCGACACGCGGAGCCCGTTCAGCTTGAGCCCGGCCAGCACGTTGTCCCGAATCGACATGGTCGGGAACGGGTTCGGCTTCTGGAACACCATGCCGACCCGACGCCGCACCCGCACCGGGTCCACGTCGCGCTCGTAGATGTCCTGCGCGTCGAGCAGCACCTGGCCGACGGCGCGGGCGCCCGGGACCACCTCGTGCATGCGATTCAAGCAGCGGACGAACGTGGACTTGCCGCAACCCGACGGCCCGATGACCGCCGTCACCTTCTGCTCGGCGACGGGCAGGTCGATGCCCGCGAGCACCTGCGTCGTGCCGAAATAGGCGCGCAGGCCCACCGTGCGCATCTTCGGGACGATCTTTCCGACGCTGATGTCGTCCCAGCGCCGCGCGTCCGTCGCCGGAGCGGGCTGCCCGAAGCTTGGAGCGGGTTCCGCGCCGTTCGACGACTCTTCGGCGCGCTTTCTGCCATTTTCGCTCGGAACGACGGAGGGAGTTTCGAGATTCATCGTGCCTTCACCCGGTGACGCACCAGAAGGCGCGCCGAAATGTTGAGGACGAGCACCATCACGAGGAGGACGAGCGCGGCCGCCCACGCCTGGTCGTGCCAGTCTTCGTAGGGCGACACCGCGTACGTGTAGATGTTGACGGGCAGCGAGGCGGTGGGTTCGTTCAGCGAGCTCGACCAGAACCGATTGTTGAACGCCGTGAACAGGAGCGGCGCCGTCTCGCCGGCGACGCGCGCCACGGCCAGCATGATGCCGACCGCGATGCCCGGCGCGGCCGTGCGCAGCATGACGCGCAGCGTGGCGCGCCACTTCGGAACCCCGAGCCCGAGCGCCGCCTCGCGCAGCGACTCCGGCACGAGCTTCAACAGCTCCTCCGTCGAGCGCGTGACCGTGGGCAGCATCAAGATCGCGAGCGCGATCCCGCCGGCCCACGCCGAAAACTGCTTCGTCGTCATCACCACGAGCGCGTACACGAACAGGCCCACGGTGATGGAGGGCACGCCCGACATTACGTCCGCCGAGAACCGCACGATCCGCCCGAGCCGGCTGTTGCCGAACTCGGCGAGGTACACGCCCGCGAGGACGCCCGGCGGGATCCCCATCAGGCAGGCCAGCCCGACCAGCTTGATCGTGCCGACGATGGCGTTCGCCATGCCGCCGCCCTCTTCTCCGACGGGCTTCGGCAGCTCAGTGAAGAACGCGAGGTCGATGCCGCCGATGCCGCGAACGAACACGTAGTAGAGGACGCTCCCGAGCGGCACCAGCGCGACCACGGTCGCGAGCACGCACGCGCCGCGCACCACGCGGTCCAGGAGCTTGCGCCGAGCGTACTTTTCCATCACAGCCGGCCCCCTTGCGGCAGGCGCCCGACGCGCCACACCAGAAGCCGCGCCACGATGTTGAGGAGGACCGTGATCACGAACAGGAGCAGCCCGATTTGGGCCAGCGCCGCGAGGTAGATCTCCTCCGTCGCCTCCGTGAACTCGTTGGCGATCACGCTGGCCATCGTGTAGCCGGGGGCGAACAGCGAGGCGCTGATCTCGGCGCGATTGCCGATCACCATCGTGATCGCCATCGTCTCGCCGAGCGCGCGGCCGAGGCCCAGGATCGTCGCGCCCACGAGGCCCGACTTCGAATACGGGAGCACCGCGGTCCGCACCATCTCCCAGCGCGTCGCGCCGAGCGCGAGCGCGCCTTCACGGAGGGGCATCGGCACGGCCCGCAGCACCTCGCGGCTCACCGACGAGATGGTGGGCGTGATCATGATCGCGAGCACGATGCCGCCCGCGAGCATCCCGAAGCCGAGCGCGGGCCCCTGGAACAGCGGCAAGAACCCGAGCGTGGCGCCGAGCGCGGGTTGCACCGTCTCGCGCAGCCAGGGCGCGAGCACGAAGATACCCCAGAGCCCGTAGACGACGCTGGGCACCGCGGCGAGCAGCTCGACGAGGAAGCCGAGCACCGTGCGCGCCCAGCCCGGCGCGAGCTCGGAGAGATAGATCGCGATCCCGAGCGAGATCGGCACGGCGATCGTCAGCGCCAGCAGCGACGAGACCACCGTGCCGAAGATGAACGGCAGCGCGCCGAACACCTGGCGGACGGGGTCCCAGACGCGGCCGAACACGAAGTCGAGGCCGAAGCGGGCGATGCTCTCCTCGGACTCGCGCGTCATCTCGATCGCCATGGCGGCGATCAAGACGACGATGGCCAAGGCGAACAACGCCGTGGTGCGGCGGAAGAGGAAGTCGCCCCAGTTCCCGTCGGCTCCCAGGTGCGTGGGCACCCGGGCGGGCGAGCGCACCAGGGGGGGATGGGGGGGGGGGTGGGGGGGCGTCGGTAAGGGGGGGCGGACGCCGCCGCGCGCCGGCTTGCCGCCGACGGTGAGCGTCTTCAGCTTCGCCTCGATCCGCGACACGACCTTGGGCGGCAGCGGCGCGTAGTCGAGCTGCTTCGCGTACTTCTGCCCGTCGTGAATGGCCCACCACAGAAAGCGCGCGAGGGTCTGCGCCTTCTCGGGGTTCTTCATGTCTTCGTAGACGAGGAGGTAGGTGTACGAGGCGATCGGATACGCCTTCTCGCCCTCCGCATCGACGAGCGAGGCGTGCAGCGTGTCGGGCATCTCGACGCCCTCGGCCGCCGCCGTCGCGGCCTCGGGGCTCGGCAGCACGAAGTTGCCGGCCTTGTTGCGGATCGCCGCGGTCGGGAGCTTCGTCTGCGTCGCGTAGGCGAGCTCGATGTACCCGATGGTGCCCGGCGTGGTCTTCACCTGCCCGGCGACGCCTTCGTTGCCCTTGGCGCCGAGACCCACCGGCCACTTCACGCTCTTGCCCGCGCCGACCTTCTCCTTCCACGCGGGGCTCACGGCGGCGAGGTATTCGGTGAACACCGCCGTGGTGCCGCTCCCGTCGCTTCGGTACACGACGGCGATGTCCTCGTCCGGAAACGCGACGCCCGGGTTGTGCTCGGTGATCCGCGGATCGTTCCACTTCTTCGCATCCCCGAGGAAGATCGCGGCGAGCGCGTCCGGGGTCAGCTTCAGTGGGGCGCTCGACCCTTCGAGGTTGTACGTCACGACGACCGAGCCGATCGCGGTCGGAACGTGGGTGATCTTACCGGGAGCGCCCTCCGCCTCCGACGGCCGCATCGGCGCGTCGCTGGCGCCGAAATCCACGGTCTGTGCGACGATCTGGCGAATGCCGCCGCCCGAGCCGATCGACTGGTAGTTGATCCGAACGTTCGGCTGCAGGCGGTTGTACTCCGCCATCCACTTCGAATAGAGCGGAAACGGGAAGGTCGCTCCGGCGCCGTTCAGCGCCACGACGGCGTCCTTGGTGGGCTCCGTCGAGCTCGAGGACTTGCGCCCACAGGCGAGCGCGAGCAACGCGAGCAGCAGGACGGTGCGTCGTCCGGTCATGCGGTGTTCTCCCTATCAGCGGCCCCCTGGCCGGGAGCGGCGTCGTTGCAACAGCTTTGTGACGATTCGGTGACAACGCCGGCGCGCGGGCCGGCCGGCAACCTTCGGAAAGGTCGTTCGGCGACGCCCGGCCGCGGGCGCTGCGATCGGAGAAGCAACGCCCTCTCGGTGACGTTCGCGTGGCGGCCGCGTAAACACCGCGCGGCGAAGCGCGCCCCACGCGCTCGGACCCCGCTCGGTCCGGCCCGCGGCTCAGGCCACCGCGCGGCCGACGAGCGACCGCATGGGGTCGGGCTTCTCGGCGCGCAGCGTGAACGAGAACGTCGTCCCCGTGCCCGGGGTGCTCTCGACGTGGACGCTCCCCGCCATCGCCTCGACGAGATGCTTGACGATCGAGAGCCCGAGGCCGGTTCCCCCGAGCTCGCGCGAGCGCCCGGCATCGACGCGATAGAAGCGCTCGAAGAGCCGCGGCAGGTGGCGCGCCTCGATGCCGGGCCCGTTGTCGGAGACGACGAGGCGCACGCTCTCGCCCACGACCTCCGCGCCGACGCGGATCACGGCCCCCGAGGGGCAGTACTTCACGGCGTTGTCGACGAGGTTCTCGAGCACGTGCTCGAGCGCGCGCCGGTCCGCCCGCACGAAGACGGAGCGCCCGTCGACCTCGTTCTCGAGCGTGATGTGCTTTCGGTCCGCACGCTCGCGGAACACGGAGACGATTTGACCGAACACGGCGCCGAGATCGACGGGCTCGAACGTGAGCCGGAACTCGCGCGACTCGATCCGGGAGAGGTTCAACACGTCCTCGACGAGATCCTGCAAACGCGCCGCGTTGCGCTCGATGATGCCGATGAACTGCTCGAGGATCTTCGGATCGTCGGGGATGCCATTCTGCAGCGTCTCCGCGGCCGAGCGGATCGCCGCCACGGGCGTGCGCAGCTCGTGCGAGACGTTGGCGACGAAATCGCGCCGCACCGACTCGAGCCGGCGCATCTCGGTGACGTCGAAGAACACCGCGAAGATCTGCCCGGGCTGCCCGTCGAGGGACGCCACGCGCGAGAGCAATCGACGCGGCTTGATCGTGCCGATCTCGATCTCGCGCACGATGGGCTCGGACGATTGCCGCGCTTGGTCGAGCAGCTCCTTGAGCTCCGCATGGCGGATCGCCTCGAGCAGGGTCTTGCCGATCGCGTCGGCGCCGAGCAACAGCATCTCGCGGAGCGCCGGGTTCACGAGCACGATGCGCCCACCCGCGTCGAGCAACAGCACGCCCTCCTGCATGCCGGTGAGGATCGCGCGAAGGCGATCGCGCTCCTCGCGAAGCTCGGAGAGGGAGCTCGTGTGGTTCTGCGCGAGCTGATCGAGCGCGCGCCCGACGTCGCCGAGCTCGTCGCCTTCCACCGAGCGCGCGCGCGTCGCGAGATCGCCCGCGGCGATGCGCTTGGCCACCGCGGCGAGCGCGCGGGCGCTGCGCGCGGCGAGCTCCGCGGCGATCGCCGACACGATGATCGAGACCGCGAGCGCGAGCACGACCGTCACGGCGAGCACGCGCGCCAGGGCCTGTCGTGCGTCGCCGAGCGCCGTGAGCGGCAAGGAGAGCCGCACGATCCCGCGCTGGCCCGGGCCGCCCGCGATGGGAGCCGTCGCCTCCACCTCGCCGCGCACCGCGGTGACGAGGACCTCGGGGTTCTCCCCGGCGAGCTGCTCTCGAACTCCCGGGCGCGCCAGGAGCGCCGCGAGATCGTGGGTTGCGCTGGCGGACTCGCCGAGGACGCGCCCGCTCGCATCGACGATCGTGATCCGAGCGCGAGCGCGCGCCGCGGTGTCGCCAGCGAGCCGGCTCCAGGCGGCTTCTCCGGACGACCACGGCGCGCGTGCCTCGATGGAGTCCGCCGCGAGCTCGGCGCGCACGAGCGCCTCTTGCCGGACGAGCTCGAGGACGTGCGCTTCCACGGTGTCGCGCAGCTCGCGGTGGCCGAGCCCTGCCGTGACGGCGATGAGACCGAGGGAAATCAGAAAGAGCTTGGCGCGCAGCCCCAGCTTCAACTCACCGCCTCATCCGGCGAGCCCACGAAGCGGTAGCCGACGCCGCGGACCGTCTCGACGTAGTCCCGGGCGCTCACGAGCTTCTCGCGCAACCGCTTGACGTGGGTATCGACCGTGCGTGTCGTGATATCGGCCTGGATGCCCCAAACGTCGTCGAGCAGCGCGCTCCGCGTCTGCACCCGGTTGCGCCGATCGTACAAGGTGACGAGCAGCTTGAACTCGAGCGCCGTCAGATCGATCTCGTGCCCGTCGACCCAAACGCGGTGAGCGCCTCTGTCGATGCGCAGGCGTCCGAACTCGATGAGCGCGTCCGACTGGTCGGGCTCCGCCGTGCGCCGACGGAGCACGGCCTGAACCCGAAGCAGGAGCTCGCGCACGCTGAACGGCTTGACCACGTAGTCGTCGGCCCCGAGCTCGAACCCGACGACGCGATCGATCTCCTCGCCGCGAGCCGTCACCATCAGCACCGGGATCCCGCGCGTGCCGCTGCCTTCCTTTAGCTTCTTGCAGACCTCGGTGCCCGCGAGGTCCGGCAGCATGAGGTCGAGGAGGACGAGGTCCGGGCGCTGCTCGCGCGCCAGCCTCAGGCCCTCGTGCCCAAAGCCCGCGGCGAGGACCTCGTGCCCCGACTGCCGCAGGTTGTACTCGAGGACCCTCCGGAGGTCCTGCTCGTCTTCCACGATGAGGATCTTTGCCATCCGTCCCTCCCGCTACCCAGGGGCTGTGACAGTGGAGTGACGTTGAGGTAGGGGCAGGGTGTCGGCTCCAAAGCTAGCATTTCCTGGGCAGCCCGCGCTGCCGTCGGCCACCCGTTCGGAACAGGCGCACGACGACCGGACGGAGCGCTCGCCGACGACGACCCGGTGAGCAGTGGCTCGTCGCGGCACAACCCGACGAGCCCCCCGTCCCCGCCCGCGTGACCCACCCC
>CAYYWA010000173.1:0-1010 GCA_964475255.1 uncultured Sorangium sp. | reverse complement strand
GAAGTCGGGCGCCCGAGCCAGCGCGGAGGGGAGGGACGCTAGCTGGGACGCCCGCTTCGCGGCGCTTCAAGGCTCCGGCTCCGGTACCCACCAAGCCGCCAACACCTGGCCACCGGTGGCCCGTTCGATTTCGAACGCGAACTCGACATCGATGCGCTTGATACGCCCACCGATCGCCTTCTGGAGCTTGATGCGATCGATGCCTTTCTGCGCGGCAAAGGCCGGAATCGTTCCGTAGTGCTCACGGATATGCGCCAAGAGCTCGCGCGCCCCACGAGTCCTTCCCGCTCTTTCGATGCGCATCGTGAGCACGATGCTGATTTTCTCGATACGTGTCAAGAAAGACGTCGAACATGGTACGGTTACAGCGATCGATTTTGCACGTAAGCTTTCGCACGTGGTCGGCAAGCCTCGAATGAAGCCGTATGGGCAGACCCCGCAGGGAGACCGCGTGTTTCTCGCGCGACGAGCGATGGGCTGGTCGCACGAGGAGCTCGGGCGCCGCTCGGGCCTCGGGCGGCTTCAGGTGCTGCGGGTCGAGCAGGGCACGAACCAGGCGACGTCGTATGCGGTGCGCGCCGGGCTCGCCAGAGGCTTCGGAGTGCCAACTGGCTTCTTCGTCGAGTACCTCGAAGGCGCGGTGCCGCTCGAGGTGTTCAGAGCGCGCTGCAACTCGACCCCGACCGAAGGCGTGATGCGCGACGCGGGGCCAGACACCGCGCGCGATCGGAAGTGGATCGCCGCAGCCCTCCGCCAGCTCGCGGTAGCTCCGGAGCGCGCGGACGAGATCGCGCGCTCACTCCCCTTCTCGAGCGCGACGCCTCCCGACAAGGTGCTCGTCGCGGCGCTCCAGGCAGCGCGGGCGCCCCACGCGGACCCGGAGGTCGCGTCGAGCGCACTCATTCGCACACGCCGCACCCGCCCGCGAAGGCCGCGCTAGAGCGACAAACGGTTAGGAACGCGCCGAAATATGCGGAAAACAGTGTCGCGCAGAGTGCCCGCGTGGGGAG
>CAYYWA010000172.1:0-12022 GCA_964475255.1 uncultured Sorangium sp. | reverse complement strand
CGCAAGACACGAAAGCTCGTGTCCTCGTTCTCGTAGGTGATGCGCTCGACCTGACCCGTGAGCGTGACGGACACGCCGGCACTATAGCGCCCCGAGGAGACCCATCGCTCGGGAACACGGGAGAACGAACGCTCTCCCCCCGAATCGACGAAGCACCGCGCCGCGGACGCAGCGGGAGCCCCGTTCCGAGCTCACGGGGCTCCATTTCGGCGGAAACGGCACGGGAGAGGCCCTTGCTAGCAGAGTAAAGTCCCAGGTAAGGAAGGCTCGTGTCGGTATACAGTCATCGTCTCCACGAGCGCTGCGCGGCAGCCGGCGCGGGGTTCGGTCCGTTCGTCCTCTCGGGCACCGAACGGCAGTACGAGCGCTCGCGCCCCTTTCGAGTCCGACATCTCTCCTTGGACCTCACCCTGAGCTTCGAGGAGCGCGCCGTCGCGGGGAGCGCCGTGCTCGACGTCGAGCGCGTCGCCCCCAGCGCGAGCACGATCACGCTCGACGCGGTCGGCTTCCAAATCGGCGCCGTGCGGTTGCTCGAGGCGAAGGGAGCGCGCGACCTCGAGTACGACTACGATGGCGATCGGCTCTCCATCCACGGGCTCGAGGACGACGCCGCGCGCCTCGAGATCGTGTATCGCGCCGTGCCCCGGCGGGGGCTCTACTTCCTCGAGCCGGACCGCAAGGTGAAGGACCGTCCGGTCCAGGTCTGGTCGCAGTGTCAGGACGAGGACGCGCGCCACTGGTTCCCGTGCCACGACAAGCCGCACGTGAAGATGACGACGGAGCTCGCGGTGCGCGTTCCATCCGGGTTCGTGGCGCTCTCGAACGGCGACCTGGTGCGCACCGAGACCCCGAAGAAGCGCGGCGCGCCCGTTCGCTACCATTTCCGGCTGGACCGGCCGCACCCGAGCTACCTCGTGACGCTCGCCGTGGGGCGCTTCGCGATCGTGGAGGATCGCGACGCCGAGCTGTCGGACGGACGGCGCGTGCCCATCCAGTACTACGTGCCACCCGCTCGACGCGCCGACACCGCGCGCAGCCTCGGCGAAACGCCGCGCATGGTGGAGCTTTTCTCACGCCTGACGGGGGTCCCCTTCCCTTTCAGCCGCTACTCGCAAGTCGTCGTCCACGACTTCATCTTCGGAGGGATGGAGAACACCACGGCCACGACGCTGTACGAGCACGTGTTGCTCGACAAGCGGGCGGCGATCGACGCGACGTCGAACGGGCTCGTCGCGCACGAGCTCGCGCACCAGTGGTTCGGGGACTTCGTCACCTGTCGCGACTGGTCACACGCTTGGCTGAACGAGGGCTTCGCGACCTACTTCGAGCACCTCGAAGCCGAGGACCGGCTGGGCCGAGAGGAGTACGACTACGGGATTCAGGGCGACCTGGATTCGTACCTCGGCGAGGCCGGCGGGCGGTACACGCGCGCCATCGTGTGCCGCGACTACGCGGAGCCGATCGACCTCTTCGATCGCCACTTGTACGAGAAGGGCTCGCTGGTGCTGCACGCGCTCCGGCGCGAGCTCGGGGACGCGCTCTTCTTCCGCGGCGTGCACGAGTACCTCACCGCGCACGCCTATGGCATCGTCGAGACGAACGACCTCGTCCGCGCCTTCGAGGCCGTGTCCGGGCGCTCGCTCGAGCGCTTCTTCGACCAGTGGGTGTATCGCCCGGGACACCCGGAGCTCAAGGTCAAGGTGGGCTACGACGACGGCCTCGCCACGGTCTCGGTGAAGCAGAGCCAAAAGACCGGGGAAGTGGCGGTGTTCGCGTTCGAGCTCGAAATCGAGATCGTGACGGCGAGCGGCGAGCGGACGCGGCACCGAAAAACCGTGACCGGCACGTTCGACGCGATCTCCGTCAAGCTCGATCGCCGCCCAGCGCACGTGAGCGTCGACCCCGAGCTCCGCATCATCGGCAATCTCACGCTCGAGGCGCCCGGCGACATGCTGCGCCATCAGCTCGAGCACGGCGCCACGGCGTTCGCGCGGTGGAGCGCCGCGCGCGCCCTCGCCAAGCGCGGCGACGTCCCGACCACGGAGGCGCTCGCGCGTTCTCTCGAGAGCCGGCGTGAAGCGTGGATGGTGCGCGCCGAAGCGGCGCGCGCGCTCGGCCGCTCGGACGCGCCCGGTGCGCTGGAGGTGCTGGAGCGCGCCGTCTCCGTCGAGCATCCCAAGGTGCGCCGCGCCGTTGCGGCGGCCCTCGGGACGTTCCGCAACGAACGCGCGTTCGCGGCGGTGCGCCGGCTCGCCGCACGCGACGCGAGCTACCTCGTCGAAGCCGAGGCCGCCCGCGCGCTCGGCAAGACGCGCGAGCAAGCCGCGCGCCCCCTGCTCCGAAAGATCCTCGAACGGGACTCCTGGGGCGAGGTGATCCGGATGGGAGCCCTCGATGGCCTCGCGGCGCTCCGCGACGAGCAGGACCTCCCCGTCGTGCTCGAGCACACCCGCTACGGGCACCCCACGCGAGCGCGGCGCTCGGCGATCGCAGCGCTCGCGGAGGTCGGCGAGGGCCGAAAGGTGCGCCGAGAGCTCGAGGCCTTGCTCGAGGATCGGGATCCGCACCTCAGGATCGACGTCATCAACGCCTTGGTGAAGTTCGGCGATCCGCGGTGTCGTCCGGCGCTCCGGCGCACGCTCGAGCGCGAGCTCGACGGGCGGGTCAAGCGACGCATCCGCGAGGCGCTGCGCGAGCTCGGGGATGCGCAGAGCGAGCGCAAGCGGCTCGCCGACGATCTCGAGGCGGTGCGCAACGAGCTCGGCGAGCTCAAGGCGCGCCTCGCGCGCCTCGAAGCCAAGCGCTCCACGGAGGAGCGGCCGCGCGCCGGCACGGCAGAGCGGCACAAGGCCAGCGCTCGGAAGAGCAAGAAGAGGGCAAAGCGATGAGCGAAGGGCTTCGCATCGAACGCAGGGAGTCGGCGGCGATCGTCGTGCTCGATCGCCCCGACCGGCAGAACGCGCTCTCGCGCGATCTCGTCCGCGCGCTGGGCCGCGTGGGAAAGGAGCTCGACGCGGACGACTCGGTGCGCGCGGTGATCCTCACCGGCGCCGGGCAACGCGCGTTCTGCGCGGGAGCCGATCTCAAGGAGCGCCGCGGAATGAGCAACGCCGAGGTCCTCGACATGCTGCGCCTGTACCGCACCGAGCTCGCGTGGATCGGTGCGTTTCGCGCCCCGGTCGTGGCGGCGATCAACGGCATCGCGCTCGGCGGCGGGCTCGAGCTCGCGCTCGCCTGCGACCTGCGCATCGCGGTGGACGGCGCGGTGCTGGGGCTGCCGGAGACGACGCTCGGTATCATCCCCGGGGCGGGCGGCACCCAGCGCTTGCCGCGCATCGTGGGCGCCGCGCGCGCGCGCGAGCTGATTCTGCTCGGGCGGCGCTGGACGGCGCGCGAGGCGTTCTCGATCGGCCTCGTGAACCACGTCGTCCCCGACGCGGAGCGCCTGCTCGACGACACGCTGGCCTTCATTCGACCGATCCTCGACGGCGCGCCGCTCGCCCAGCGCGCCGCCCTCGAGGCGCTGCGCGCGTCCGAGCTCCCGCTCGAGCAGGGCCTCGAGGTCGAGCTCGCCGCCTACGAGCGCTGTTTGAAGAGCGAGGATCGACTGGAAGGCCTGCGCGCGTTCGAAGAGAAGCGCCCTCCCCGTTTCACGGGGCGCTAGCGTTCACTCCTCGCGCACGCGCCGCTTCGGCACCTTGGCAGCGGTCTCGGGCGGTGCCACGGCCACCCTGGGCGCGCCGCCTTTCTTACCTTTGGCCGTCACCTTGCACAGCGCGCGCAGCGGGCGGCGTGAATCGGCGTCTTCTCCGAGCCCCCAGATTCCGACGGCGAGCTCGAGCTCGTCTCCGGGCCCGAGGGGTTTGACGTCGCCCGCGTCCGGCCACGTCCGAGCGAGGACGAGCTCGCCGCTCGGCGAGAGGGTCTTCGCGCGCTCTCCGGTGCGCGTGTCCGCGAAGTGCTCCTCCGTCCCGTCGGCGCGGACCACCCGCCCCGCGAACGCGAGCTCCTGACCCTCGGGGGCGAGCACCGAGCGCTCCGTATCCGCTTCCATGCGCAGGCGCACGGTGACGCGCACCGCGTGCCCTTTGCCAGCACGGACGGCTTCCGCCCGCGGCCTCAAGACGACACCCTCCGTTCGGACGCGCATCCCCTCCGGGTTCACGACGTACCGCACCTCGCGCTCGGGCGGAGGCTCGGGCGCTTGCGGCAGCGGCTCGGGCTCGGCGGAGGGCGCCGTGGTTTCGTCCGCCTCGGGAGCTTCGGGAGCCTCCGCGGGCGCGTCGCTCGCGGGCGCGTCGTTCGCGCTCGCCTCCTCGGCCGAGGCCGTCGAAGGCGCGGCTTCGATCGGCGCCTCGGGCTCGCGCGGCTCTGCCGGCGCGCTCGCGCAGCCCATCACGAAGACGAGGAGCGCGCTCGAAACGCGGTGTCCGAAAACCCAGCTCATGGCGTCGCCCCGTCTCCCCGTGCGTGGCGGAACTCCTGCTCGATCGCGGCACGGAGCTCCGGATTTTCGATCACGTCGACCGCGGTTCGCGCGAGGGCCTTGGCGGCGACGCGCATCGTCTCGAGGCCCCGCGTGCTCCGCGCGCACTCGGCGAACGCGTGCTCGTGACACGTGGTCGTCCCTTCGTCGCAAATGGCGAGGTAGGGATGGATCGACGGCACCGCGTGGCTCACGTCGCCCATATCGGTGGAGCCCGCCCCGGCGCTGGGATCCCGCTCGCGCGGTTTGCGACCGAGCGCCTCGAGCGCGGCGCCGAAACGACGCGCCAAGGCCATGTTGTTGCGCATGCTCTTGTATCCGACCTGGATTTCCATCTGGAGCTCGACCCCGCAGGCGAGCGCCGCGCCGCGCGCGCAGCGCTCCACGATCGCGCTCACCCGCTCGAGCTCCTCGACATCCAGGGCGCGCACCGAGAACTGGCAGGCCGCGCGCTCCGGGATGATGTTCACCGCTTGGCCGCCGTCGGTGACGATGCCGTGGACCCGCACGCCGTCACGCATCGAGACGCGCTGCGCGTCGATCAACCGGAACGTCTCGAGGCACGCCGTGAGCGCGCTCCGACCGTCCCACGGCGCCATGGCGGCGTGCGCCGGAGCCCCGTGAAACGTGAACAGGTAGCGCCGGTTCGCGAGCGCCGGATGCGCGAGGATGTCCCGATCGTACGGGTGGTACATCATCGCCGCTTCCACCCCCTCGAACGCACCCGCTTCGAGTAACCGGATCTTCCCGCCGCCGCCTTCCTCGGCGGGCGTGCCGATCAGGGTGACCGCGCCGGGCAGCGCGTCCGCCACGCGTGAGAGCGCCAAGAACGCGCCGACGGCGCCGGACGCGATCAGGTTGTGCCCACAGGCATGCCCGATTTCCGGCAGCGCGTCGTACTCGGCGAGAATGGCCACGGTCGGCCCCGACCGAGCGCCGATGCGGGCGCGAAACGCCGTCGCGAGCCCGCCGAGCGCCCGCTCGACGCGCAGCCCCTTCTGCTCCAAGAGCTCGGCGATCCAGGCGCTGGCCCGGTGCTCCTCGAACGCGAGCTCCGGGTGCTCGTGAATCCGGCGAGCGAGCGCCTCGAGCTCCGGGGAGAGCTCGTCGACGGCTCGATCGAGGGCATTCCGGTCAACCGCCATCGCCCCGAGCGTATCCCAAGCCTCCGCCATTGGCGAAGTCCTCCGATACACTGCGCGGCGATGCGCTGCCGTCCTCGCCTCATTCCCCGCACGCGCCTGCTCGCCGCGGCCCTCCTGCTCACGGCGTTGCCCGCGTGCCGCTCGCGCGAGACCGCTCGAAATTCCGCGAAAAACGCGCCATCCGCCGCGCCTCGCGCCGTCCTCGCCCCGGCTTCGGCGCGCCCGAGCACCACGGGCGCTCGGGTCACGGCGCCCCCGCGCAAGGTGGAGCACACCGAGCGAGCGATGGGCACGCTGCTCCTCTTCGTCGCCTACACCAGCGCCACGCACGACGAGGCCGCCTTGCGCGCCGCGTTCGCCGCCAGCGTCGCGGAAGTGGCACGCCTCGAGTCGCTCCTCAGCGAGTGGCGTTCGGACAGCGAGGTGGGGCGCGTCAACCAAAACTCCGGGCAGTGGGTCCGCGTCGGCCCCGAGCTCCTCACCGTCCTCGATCGTTCGCTGTGGGCGGGTCGCATCTCCGAGGGCACGTTCGACGTCACGTTCCAGGTGCTGAGCGACATCTGGAAGTTCGGCACCGCCCAAGAGCCCAATCCGCGCGTGCCGAGCCGCGAGGAGATCGAAGCGCGACGCGCGCGCGTCGACTACCGCCGCATCGAGCTCGATCGGGCCGGCAGCCGCGTCCGCATCCCCTCGGGATTTCGGCTGGGGCTCGGCGGCATCGCCAAGGGTTACATCGTCGACGCGGCCGCGCGCGTGCTGCGCCGTCATGGGCTCACCGCCTTCCTCGTTCAGGCCGGCGGCGACCTCTACGGAGCGGGGCGCAAACCGGACGGCTCCCCGTGGGTCAGCGGCATCCAAGACCCACGCGGCAAGCCGGGGTCGTTCTTCGCGACGATCGAGCTCGAGGATCGCGCCTTCAGCACCGCCGGCGACTACGCGCGAGCCTTCCACGTGAACGGCAAGCGCTACCACCACATCATCGACCCGCGCACCGGCTATCCCGCGACGGCGTCGCGCAGTGTCACCGTCTGGGCCCCCGACGCCCTCACCGCGGACGCCATCGACGACGCCGTGTTCATCCTCGGGCCCGAGAAGGGGCTCGCGCTCGCCGAGTCCCTCGACGGCGTCGGGGTCGTCATCGTGGACGCCGAAAATCGCGTCCACGTGAGCCCTCGGCTCCGCGACAAGCTCGAGATTTCTCGGTCGCCGACGGACGCCCTCTGAGCCTCGTCGGGGAAGGCCGCTCCCTCCGGCGTCAGCCCGAATTCCAGGCCGATCCCCGTCGGCAGCGCGGGAATTTCGGACTGAAGCCGGCGCGCGGCCGTGTTAGCGCCCCGAGCATGCGTCGTGTTCCGCGCGTGATCCCGGCCACCGGGCGAGCCCCTTCCCGCGAGAGGAACGAACCCACGCTTCGCTTCGGCAGCGCCGTGCCGTGGCTCGTCCCCGCGTCGCTGGTTGCTGCTCTGGGCTGTGGCGATCAGAAGCCGCCCTCGTCCGCCGAGCACGAGGGCACGAAGACGATCGTCCCGGGGGAGCTCCGGAAAGCCGCCCAAGCGGCCGGCAAGCTCCTCGGTGCGGCCGTCGATGCGGCGCCGCTGCGCGCGGAGCCCCGCTACGCCGAGCTCCTCGCGAGCGAATTCGACTCCGTCACCCCGGAGAACGCCACCAAGTGGGGCCCGCTCGCGCCGACTTCGACGAGCTATCAGTGGGAGGACGCGGACGCGATCGTCGATTTTGCCGCCGCGCACTCGCAGCTCGTCAAGGGCCACACCTTCGTCTGGCACCGGCAATACCCGAGCTGGCTCAACGGCTCGATGAGCGCCGAAGAGCTCCGAGCCGCGATCAAGAGCCACATCGAGACGACGCTCGCGCGCTATCGCGGGAAGGTGCGCGCTTGGGACGTGGTCAACGAAGCCGTCGATATCGAGAGCGCGTCCGGCTACACCGAGAGCCTCTTCTTCCAGAAGCTCGGGCCGAGCTACATCGAAGACGCCTTCCGGTGGGCGCGCGCGGCCGACCCCGACGTGCTCCTCTATTACAACGAGGTCGGCATCGAGCGCCTCGGCCCCAAGAGCGACTTCACCTACGCGCTGATGCGCGATCTCTTGGCGAAGGGCGTTCCAATCGACGGAATCGGCTTTCAGTCTCACATCTCGATCCACCGCTATCCCGCGGAAAGCAACCTGCGCGCCAACATCCGCCGCTTCGCCGAGCTGGGCCTGCGCGTGAACATCAGCGAGCTCGACGCCCGCACGATGCTCCTTCCGGGGAGCACGGAGAGCCGCTGGGAGGCCCAGCGCGTCGCCTTCCAACAGGTCGTCGGCGCGTGCATCCTCGAGCCCGGCTGCGAGTCCGTCACGCTCTGGGGATTCACGGACAAGTACTCCTGGATCAACGACGAGGGCCCGGACGACCCGCTCCTCTTCGATCGCAACTACGAGAAGAAGCCAGCGTACTTCGGCGTGCTCGATGGCCTCGGCGGCCGTTTGCCCACGCTCGGCGAGAACCGCATCGACAATGGCGCCTTCGACGAAGGTCCCCGAGCCTGGATGGCGGCCTCCGGCGAGCTCTCCGTGGCGAAGGCCGACGGCCGCGACGGTCAGGCCGCCTGCGTCAGCGCTCGAACCACGGAACGGGACGCGCTCGCCCAACCGGGCCTCGAGGCTCGGCTCGCGACGAGCGGCCCGCTCGCGTTCTCGAGTCGTGTGCGTCTCCGCAACGGCAGCGCCGCGACCGTGCAGGCCGCCCTGAAAATCCAGGAAGCGGGCGGGACTCCCACGGAGCTCTCGCTCGGCAGCATCGCCGCGTCCGACACCGACTGGGTCGAGCTCGCCGGGTACTTCGGCCTCGGATTCGAGGCCCCACCGACGGCGATCACGCTCGAGCTCTACGGCCCCGCGGCGGGCATCGACCTGTGCGTGGCCGACGTCGCCATTCGCCCGCTCTCCGCGAATCCCGCGCCGTAGGCGCGCAGCGCTCGACGAGCGGGCCGCTTTCGGAACGTCCCCCGCTCGCCGGCCCGATCACGGCACGATGAAGCGCGCGTAACCCAACATGTACGCGGTGATGAGCAGCCCCGCGAGGATGTTGAGCAGGAAGCCGATGCGGATCATCGTCGAGAGGCGGATGTAGCCGCTGCCGAAGACGATGGCGTTCGGCGGAGTGCCCGCGGGGAGCATGAAGTCGCAGGACGCGCCGAGCGCCGAGGCGAACAGCACGGTGACGTTCTGCGGCAACACGTTGAGCACGATGTTGATGGTGGCGGTGTTCGACGCCACGGCCGAGAGCCCGATCGTGCCGAACGCGGCGAGCAGGATTTGGAGCGGGAACGCGAGCGAGCTCAACAGCTTGAGCTGACCGGAGAGCCATGCCGAGAGGCCGCTCGCCTCGATGCCGCCCGCCATGGCGAGGCTCCCCCCGAGCAGAACGAGGCTGCCGTAGGGCATCGAAAAGAGCGCCCGCAGCGAGAGGAGGCGCGTCGTGAGCAGGACGAAGCCGGAGAGGAGTGCGACCCCCGCCTCGTAGTGCTTGCTCTGAAAGCGAAAGCCGAAGAGCTGCTCGAAGCCGGGCGCGACGAGCGGGCGAACGAGATCGCTCGCCATCCACAGCAAGGCCGCACCGAGGAAGACACTGCCCACGGCGCGCTCGCGCGAAGAAGGGGCCCCCAGCGCGCGGAGCTCGCGCTCGAGCACGGCGCGCCCGGCGCTGGTGCGAATGCCGTCCCTGCGCCCGTGCACCCAGAGCACGAGCCAAACCAGAGGCAAGAACAGGAGCACGAACGGCATCGCCACGAGCGAGAACTGGAAGAAGCCGAACTCCGTCCCGAGGCGATTCGAGACGAAACCGGCGAAGATCGAGTTCGTGCTCGTGCCGATCTTCGTGCCGATGCCGCCGACGTTGGCGCCATACGCCACGGCCAGCATGAGCGCCGCGCCGAGGTGCACGAGGCGCCGCCCGCCGAGAGCGAGCTCGAGCTCCTTCGCGAGCGCGACCGCGATCGGCACCATCATCACGGCGGTGGCCGTGTTGGAGATCCAGAGCGAGACGAACGCCGTCGCCGCCAGCATGCCGAGCATCAGCCGATGCGGCTCGGCGCCGAGCCGGCTCATGATGGTGAGGGCGATGCGGCGGTGCAGACCGCACTCTTCGATCGCCGCGCCGATGGTCATGCCCCCGAAGAAGAGGAGCACGTAGGCGTCGAGGTAGCGGAGCGCCGTTGCGCCGAGATCGCTCACGTAGCCGCCCCCGTAGACGCCCAGGAGCGGAAAGAGGAGCAACGGAATACAGGCCGTGACCTCGATGGCCACCGCTTCGGTGAGCCAAAAAACCGCCATCATCACGACGACGGCGGCGGCCCACGCCGGACGGGATCCGTAGCCCTCGATCTCGTGGAGCTCCGGGACGAACCAGCCGACGAGCAGCGAAAGCGTGAGGCCCACGAGGAGCCCGACGCGCTGAACCGTGCGCGCGGGGAGCGCGAGCGCGGTCATCCGCGCGAGCGCTCCTTCCCGTGCGAAACCCGGGTTGGCCGTCGCGTTCCACACCGCGGCGAAAGGGCCCGTTTTCGCCCGTGAGAGCTCGTCACGGGGCGAGCTTACAGCGCAGCGCCGCGCTTGGGAACCAATGTAGGATGGGCCACCTGCCAAGCTCGCGAGCGGGCGCAGGACGTGGCCTCTCCATCGAGAAGGAAACGGCACACAAGGGACGGACGCGTCCCACCCTTCGGGCACGATCGCGTCGCGCGACGTCCGGGCAGATGGCACCCAAAGAGCACTCGAGTATGCTGAATCGACCTCCTGTGACGACTTCGAGCACCGCGCTCAAACCCGGCGACATGTTGGGTGGGTATCAACTGCTCCTGCCCATCGGGGCGGGAGGTATGGGCCGCGTCTGGGTGGCCCGTGAACAAGGTGTGTTGGGCCGCACGCGATTCGTCGCGATCAAGACGGCCCTCAGCGAAAACGCTGCGACCGAGGGCTACTGGAAGGTGCTGCTCGACGAGGCGCGCATCGCGTCGATGGTGCAGCACCCGAACGTGTGCGCGATCCACGCGCTCGAGCGTGAGCGCGGCGTCGTCTATCTCGTGATGGACTATTCCGACGGCGGCTCGCTGCGCGAGCTGCTCGACGCGCTGCCCGAGCATCGCCTCGAGTGCCCGATGGCCGCCCGCATCGTCGCGAGCGTGTGCACCGGGCTCCACGCCGCGCACGAGCTGGTGGACGCCGACGGCACGCCGCTCGGCGTCGTCCACCGCGACGTGTCCCCGCAAAACGTCCTCATCTCCTCGAACGGCCAGGTGAAGATCACGGACTTCGGCGTGGCCAAGGCGCGCGGGCAGATCCACGCGCCGACCCAGACGGGCGAGGTCAAGGGCAAGCTTTCGTACATGGCGCCGGAGCAGGTGACCACGAAAGACATCGACCGGCGCGCGGACGTGTTCGCGCTCGGCTGTGTCTTGTACGAGGCTACCGTCGGCGAGCGTCCCTTCCAGGGAGAAGACGCGCTCGCCACGCTCTATCAGCTCCTCGAGCAGCCGCTCCGCCCACCGAGCGAACGACGCGAAGGGTACCCGAACGGGCTCGAGAAGATCGTGCTCACGGCCCTCGCGCGCGCCCCGGAGGAACGCTTCCAGACGACCGAGGAGATGGCGCGCGCCCTCGAGCGCTGGCTCGCCTCGGAAGGCGTCATCGTCACCGACAAGGAAGTGGCCGAGCTCGTCAAGAGCACGCTCGGTGAGCGCATCGAAGATCGCAAGAACAGCATCGACTCGGCGACCACGGCCATCGAGACCGGCGCTCCCGTCGAGGTGCCGCTCGCGCCACAGCCCGAAACCCTCTCGGGCACGTCCGACAACGTCGCGGCCTCCCCGGGTAAGCTCGGCAAGCACCCTCTGCGCTGGGCGGCCGTCGCGGGCGTCGCGGCCGTGTTGAGCCTCGGCGTCGCGCTCGCCGCGCGCGGGGGTAAAGATCCCGGGCCCCCGCCCGCGGGCAGCGTGCTCGCGACCGAGCCCGCGAACCCGCCGCCGGTCGTGGAGACGCCTCCGCCGGTTCCGGAGCGGCTCGTCATCACGCTGCGGGCCGAGCCCGCGCACGCGATTCTCTACCTCGACGACGGTCCGGCGTTGCCGAACCCCTATCAGGCCAGCGTGAGCCGCGACGAACGGCCGCACGTGCTGCGCGCCCGCGCCCCCGGCTACCTGGAGCAGAGCAAGGAGCTTCGCTTCGACCAGAGCAAGGAAGTGCTCGTCGTGTTGCCCAAGGAGGTCGAAGCCGCGCCGAAGCGCCCGCCCACGCGGCCCACGACCGTTCGTACCACCACGCCACAGCCCGCCGTGACGCCCACCCGTGTTCCGGGCGAGCTCCCCACGGTGACTCGCAAGGCCCCGCGCCCC
>CAYYWA010000171.1:7797-12061 GCA_964475255.1 uncultured Sorangium sp. | reverse complement strand
GGCGGGGGAGGAGCGGGAGAAGGCTCGGCGAGCGGCACAACGGGCGACGCCTCGGGCGTGGGCGACGGCGGAGGCGCATCGACGGGCGGCGCGGGAGCTGCTGGAGGCGCCAGAGGAACGGGCGCCGGAGCGGGCTCGGGGGCTTGTGCGCCCGCGGGCCGAAGGGCGCAGAGGGACGCGAGGCACAAGGGAAGGCTTGCTCGGAAGATCATGGAGGCGAGTGTGAGCAACCCACGTGCCACGTCGCAAGTCGACTCCGGATACCGCGCTTGCGGCTCCGAGGCCGGGCCGCCATGATGGCGCTTCGACGCCGATTTCGAGCCGAAACTCGGCCGAGGAGCGCAGCGATGAGCGGAACGAAAGTCGAGCAGGGCACGCTACTCTGGGTTCCGAGTGACGAACGAAAGCAACACTCGAGACTGACGGACTACACGCAGTGGTTGCGCGCAACACGCAACGTCACGTGTAGCGACTGGCACGAGCTCCACGCCTTCAGCGTCTCGGATCTCCCGGCGTTCTGGCAGTCGATTTGGGACTATTTCGGCGTCGCTGCGCACGCGCCCGCGAGCGCCGTTCTGCGAGGGACGTTGCCGCGCGTGGAGTGGTTTCCGGGGGCGCAGCTGAACTATGCCGAGCACGCGCTCCGCTTCCAGGGTCCCGAGACGGCCGTGATTTTCCGTTCCGAGACGGGCGAGCGCGTCGAGCTCACCCGCGACGCGCTCATCGCGCAGGTGGCCCGCGCTCGGGCGGGGCTCCGGCGTCTCGGCGTGGGTCGCGGCGACCGCGTGGCGGCGCTCGCTCCCAATCGGCCGGAGACGCTGATCGCGTTCTTGGCGACGGCGAGCCTCGGGGCAATCTGGTCGAGTTGCTCGCCGGAGTTCGGCGTCGGCAGCGTGCTCGATCGATTCCGGCAGATCGAGCCCAAGGTGCTCTTCGCCGTGGACGAGTACGTGTACGGTGGCCGGCGGTTCGATCGCCGCGCGGAGCTCGAGCGCGTGCGAGCGGCCTTGCCGAGCCTCGAAGCGACGGTGCGCATCGGGGAAGCGCGCGACACGATGATCGGCTGGGACGAGCTCACGCGCGACGAGGAGCCGCTCGCGTTCGAGCCAGTTCCGTTCGATCATCCGCTCTGGATCCTCTACTCCTCCGGCACGACGGGTCTGCCGAAGGCCATCGTCCACGGACACGGGGGGATCCTGCTCGAGCACCTGAAGGCGCTCGCGCTCCACTCGGATTTGGGCCCAGGAGACCGGTTCTTCTGGTTTTCGACCACCGGGTGGATGATGTGGAACTTCCTGGTGAGCGGGCTGCTCGTGGGGGCATGCCTGGTGCTGTACGACGGGAGTCCGGCGCACCCGAGCTTGCGGGCGCTCTATCGGCTGATCGACGAAGAGCGGATCACGTATTTCGGGACGAGCGCGCCCTTCTTGCTCGCCTGTCAGAAGGCCGGGATTCGCCCGAGCGCGGAGTGCGGGCTCGGGTCGCTGCGCACGATCGGGAGCACGGGCGCGCCGCTCCCGGCAGAGGGCTTCGCGTGGGTCTACGAGAACGTGAAGAGCGACGTGCTCCTCGCCTCGATCAGCGGGGGCACCGACATGTGCACCGCGTTCGTGCTCTCGTGCCCGTGGCTGCCCGTCCACGCGGGCGAGATCCAGTGCTCGGGCCTCGGCGCGCGGGTCGAAGCGTTCGACGAGCACGGGAACGGCGTCGTCGGCGAGGTCGGTGAGCTCGTCATCACGACCCCCATGCCGTCGATGCCGACGCAGTTCTGGAACGACCCGGGCGACGAGCGGCGTATCGAGAGCTACTTCTCGGTGTACCCGGGCGTGTGGCGCCACGGCGACTGGATTCGGATCACCGAGCGGGCAAGCTGCGTGATCTACGGGCGCTCCGACTCGACCTTGAATCGCGGCGGCGTGCGCATGGGAACGAGCGAGTTTTATCGCGTCGTGGAGGCGCTCGACGAGGTGACCGACAGCCTCGTCGTCGACACGGGCACGCTCGAGGCGGAGAGCGGGAAGCTCTTTTTGTTCGTCGTGCTCCGTCCCGGCGTCACGCTCGACGCGGGCCTCGAAAAGAAGCTGCGTGACACGCTGAGACGCGAGCTCTCGCCGCGCCACGTGCCGGACGCGATCCACGTGATCGGCGAGGTGCCTCGTACCCTGAACGGGAAGAAGCTCGAGGTCCCCGTGAAGAAGATCCTACTCGGGACCCCGGTCGAGCGGGCGTTGAGCCGCGATACGCTCGCGAACCCGGCGGCGCTCGACCCGTTCGTCGCCCTCGTTGCTTCGAGCGGCGGGGGAGCGTCACCGTCCTGACGCTCCGTTTCCACGAGCTCCGGGCATCGTGAGCCGGGGCGTCCTTTCCGGGTAAGCTATGCGCATGACGACGCGCTCCCGCCCGCTCGTGGCGTGGCCCGGTGTTCGCGGCGGCGTGCTTCTCGGAGGCGCTGCCTTGGCCCTTTCGATCGCGTTTGGTGTCGAGCTCGCCCTCCGCGGTCCGGGCGGCGTGGCGGGCTCGATACAGCGGGCGCTCGCGGGCACGGAAAAAAATGCCGGCGTCGACTGGACGGTGGTCGGGCGCGGCTTCCGCGAGGTCACGGACATCCAGTTCGTCCCTGGGGCGCCGCAGAAGGCCGTGATCCTCATGAAGTCGGGGACGGCTCGACTCCTCGATGTCTCGAAGGGCACGTCGAACGCCGAAGAGAGCCCGATCGTGTTTCGAGTGGCGGTGGTGACGCGCTCGGAGCTCGGGCTGCTCGGGCTCGCCTTTCACCCGAAGTACGAAGCGAACGGGCTCTTCTACGTGAACGACAACCCGGAGGGCGGTCCTCTCCGCACTCGTGTCTCCGAGTGGAAGCTCACGAAGGAGCGCCTGGGGAAGGAGCAGGCCGTGCGGACGCGGGTGCTGCTCGAGGTGGAACAGCCGTATTCGAACCACAACGCCGGGCAGCTGGCGTTCGGACCGGACGGCATGCTCTACGTGGGGTTGGGCGACGGCGGGAGCGCGGGAGATCCACGAGGGCACGGGCAGAACCTGGGGACCCTGCTCGGCAGCATGCTTCGCATCGACGTGGATCGCCGCGACGAGGGCCGGCCCTATGGGATCCCCAAGGACAATCCTTTCGTCGGAAAGAGCGGAGCTCGGCCCGAGATCTGGGCGTACGGGCTGCGCAATCCGTGGCGCTATTCGTTCGATCCCAAAGGGCGCTTGGTCGTCGCCGACGTCGGTCAGTACGCCTGGGAAGAGGTGACGCTCGTCGAGCGCGGCTCGAACCACGGCTGGAACGTCCGGGAGGGACGTCACTGTTATCCCGCCGATGCGGCCTGTACGACGAAGGGATTCACCGAGCCCATCTACGAATACGATCACTCGGTCGGGCTCAGCATCACGGGCGGATACGTCTACACGGGCAAGGCAATCCCGGAGCTGCGCGGCAAATACGTGTTCGGCGACTTCGCGACCGGGCGCGTCTTTGCGCTCGACCTTCCCGAGGCGCCCGGCAAGGCGGCGCGCGCGACCCCGCTCGGCAAGTGGCCGCGCGCGTTCTCGACGTTCGGTCGCGACGCGCGCGGCGAGATCTACGCCGGCGACTTCGGCGGCGGCGATATCCTACGCCTGGATCGCGCTCGCGTCGGGGAGTGAGGCGGTCACCTGTCGCAGTCGCCGCTCGGCGATTTCGACGGCCACGGGGCTCTCGTCGATGCCGAGGAAGCGACGGCCGAGCCGCGCGGCGACCGCGAGCGTCGTCCCCGAGCCGCACATCGGATCGAGCACGAGGCCGCTCGGGCGCGACGCGGCACGCACGATGCGTTCGAGCAGCTTCTCCGGCTTCTGCGTCGGGTATCCAGTGGTTTCGCGCACGAGCGGCGTGTTGGCGCGCATCGCCGGGCAGTCGGTCCATACGGAACCGAGCAAGCGCCCTCGATCGGCGTAGTACCGGTAGCTCTTGCCGCCGATGCGGCGTTCGCGGTAGCGACGCCCGTCCTCATCGACCTCCGAGAAGTGCATCTCGAGGCTCGTCCGCGCGTAGGGCTCGCGGAGCATGGGATCGTCCGTGTTCCAGATCATTCGCTCGGAGGGCGCGTAGACGAGGATCGTTTGATGGGTGGTGCTCGGCCCGGAGCGCCGCCGCGCCCCGTTCCCCGGCACCCAGATGATCTCTCCCGCGAAGGCGGCGCGCCCGAACACGCGATCCGCGAGCACCTTGACCTCGTGGACGGCGCGGTGATCGAGGTGAATCCAAATGCTGGCATCGTCGCCG
>CAYYWA010000171.1:0-7787 GCA_964475255.1 uncultured Sorangium sp. | reverse complement strand
GCCCCGGCCGCGCCCGCCCCCGCCCCCCCCCGGGGCTCGAGCATCGCGAGCAAGCCGTCGATACCCCCCCACGCGTCGCTGTACGCCGCCTGCCCGAACTGGCGTGAGCCATCGCCGCGCCGCGCCCCGTGCACCTTGCCCGTGTTGAACGGCGGATCGACGTACGCCAGCTCGAACCGCACCGTCTTCGACGCGGCGAGCGCGTCGAGCGCCGGCAAGCAGTCGCCCGAGAGCAAGCGTCCGAGAGCGGTCTCGAGCGCGATCGCGGTCATGCGCCGCCGGCGGAGGCCGCGACGGACTCGGCGAGCGGCGCCTCGAACGGCGAGTCCTCGAGGGCGATCGCCTCGAGCACGTGCTGCTCGATCGGCCCCGCCTCGGGAAGCTCCGGCAGCCAGTCCCAATACGGCCCGCCGCCGGTGCAGCCCATCGCCCATTCTTCCGGCGCGCACGCGATGCGGACGTGCACGTGATCGGCGTGCGGCGAGCTGTCGCGCGGCTGGAGGAGCACCGTTTGCGCTCGATAGACGAGATCGAGCGGCTCGTTGCGCGCGAGCGCGTAGTCGATGAGGAGCGCCTCGACGTTTTGGCTGACGAACAGGAACTGAACGCCGATCTCCTCGTTCTCCAGAAGGTGTTTGAAGAACGCCCACTGACGAGGAAGATCGAGACGCACGAACTCGCCCTTCCCGATCTCCGCGAGCCCGTCGCCCAGAATGCTGTGGAAGCCGGGGTTCTGGACGGGCGCGCCGCTCGGTGTCGTCACGTAGTAGAGGAGATCGATGTCGCGCCCGGACCGATGCGAGTTGTGCTTCGGGATCTTGCCGCCGTGGCGAGCGGACAGGTCTCCGACCACGACGGGCTCGCCTCCGGGGAACTCGCGGCTCACGTGCGCGGCCGCATCCTGGATGGCGCGAACGAGGCGGGGCAGGCCCCAATACTTGTCGCTCGCGGGCCGATAGCGCACGAAGCCGTCACCGCGGACCGGGAGCTCGATGGCGTTCGTCTGCACGCCGTGATGCGGAAAGCCGACGGAGCCGCCGAGAGTGGGCGCGAGCGGCGTCGGTGCACTGACACAGCCGGAAATGAAGATCGCGGTTGGAACGAGCGCGCCGTACCTCATGCCGGGACCAGGAGGTACTTTGCCACGGTTGCCTCGATTTCGTCGAGCTTCTGTTGGACCCCCACGTCGGGTGCGAGGTAGTACTTCCCCTCCCGATGCAGCACGTAGCCGAGGTCGGTGAAGGCCTCGTACGCGTTTTGCAAGATGGGTTTGCTCACTGCCTCCCAGCGCCGGATGGAGCCCTCGAGGAACATCCGGCGTCCGAGCGAGAGGCCTTTGCGCAGGAGGTCTTTGTCCGCGAGAGGCCGCTCGCGGAGCTCCGAGAGGGACCGCGCGGCGATCCGGTAGCCCTCCACGAAATTCCTCAGGATCGAGGCATAGGCGAGGAGCCATTCTCGGCCCGTCCAGCCGTGGTGTCCCGGACCCGCGGTGACGCCCAGTCGTTCGTCCGCGAGCTCCCCCTCTGCCCGCATGGCTTCGAGGGTGTCGTCGAAGATGGAATCGAACGGCGCGCCCGCCCGGAAGCGGAATTCCACCTTGAACAGCCGCGAGAGCTCGCGCACCCGCTGGCGGACGGTCTCCACCGCGACGGTGTGCGAGGGCGCCGTGCTGACCGCGATCGCCACGAGCGCGCGCTCGACGTAGAAGTGGACGATCACGTTCTTCGACGTATCGAGCGCGAGGCGCTTGTTCTCCACGGTGGAATACACGCCCTCCCCATGCGGGTTCTTCGGATCGAGCTCGCTCAGCCGATCGGGGTCGCGAATTTCGACGAGCCCCGCGTCGACGAACATCTGCAGCGATTCACGGAGTGATTCCGGGCGCACCGCGCCGGTCGAGGTGACGAGCGTCGGGCTGGTACGCGCGCCGTGTTTTTGCGCCACCCCGAGGAGGCGCGCAGCGCGCCCTTCGATCTCCGCGAACGTGAGGCCGCGCTGCTCGTGGCTGAGGAGGACGAGGGCGGTCAGCGCTCCCGGCGTGATCGCCGTCACTCGGTTGATCTCGTCCATGACCCGGTTGCCGAGCCGCGTGACGAGGCCGCGCCGCTTGGCGGGGGTGAGCGCGCCGAGATCGAGGCCGAGCTCCTCCGCGAGCTCGGGGAGCGTGAGGATTTGTCCGCACTGGAGGTTGATGCGTCCGTAGCGGTGGCGCAGCACGCCGCTCGAGCGCAGGAGGCCAGCGGCGTCTTCCTTGGGTTTGTCGCCACCCTGGAGCTCGAGCTCGTACGTCTCCGCCTCGATCAAGCGCTCGTAGCCGATGCTGACGGGCACGAAGAAGCACTGCCGTTCCGGCATGGCGAGCGCGGCGTCCGTGACCATGCTGAGCAACCCGAATTTGGGTGGCAGCAGCTTTCCCGTGCGGCTCCGGCCGCCTTCGAGGAACAGCTCGATCGGAAACCCGTCTCGGATCAGGCGACGCACGTAGGCATCGACCACCGCTGCATACAGGCGATCACCCCGGAACGACCGGCGAATGAAGAAGCCGCCACCTCGCCGCAGGATCGGGCCCACCGGGAAGAAGTCGAGGTTGTCGCCCGCCGCGATGAGGGGCAACGGGAGATTCTCGAGATTGAAGATGTAGCTCAGGATGAGGTAGTCGATGTGGCTCTTGTGGCTCGGGAGCAGGATCAGCGTGCCCTTGCGCGCCGCTGCTCGGAGCCGCTCGATGTCCTTCGGGTCGTACTCGACGCCGGCGTAGATGCGCTGGAAGACGCGCTCGAGCACGACCTCGAGCAGCTTCAGGGTGGCGCGGCCCGGCATGGTCTGGAGCTCTTCCAGCATGGTGAGCGCGCGCGCCTGGAGCGCGTATCGATCGTGGCGCTCGTCCGCGAGATCTTCGATGACGCCGCGGAGCCGTGGGCTCCTCAGGATCTCCTGGCGCACGCGCTCGGGCGCCTTTTCGGCGGGCCCCGTGATGCTCTGGCGCTCGCGCTCGAGCCGCCTCAAGACGGCGTAGATGAGACGGCGAACGAGCACCGCATCGGTGTGTCCGCCCGACTCGGCGAGGAACACGGAGAGGTCGATCGGTTCGCCGAGCTTCAGCGCGACGTGCTTGTAGTTGTAGAGAAACTGCAGGGCCGCGCGGGTGGAGCTCGGCCATGCCCGCGGCCCGAACAAGAGCGCGAGGGGTTCGGCGCCGCGCGTGTCACGGAACTTCGACCAGACGAAGACCTGAGGGACGAGCAGAATCGGCTGCTTCCATTTGCGTTGGAGCTCGAACAAAGCGAGCACTAGCTCGTCTCCCTCCTTCAACCCCCGACCGCCGGTCGCGCCCGCGGCGCGATCGAGGACACCGGGCGGGCGCTTCAAGAAGAGGGCGGCGGAGCCACCCCGCAAGAGGGCGTCCTCGAGCTCTTCGGCCTCGGTGACGTTCCCGTTCGGAAAGAGCGCGTTGAGCCAGCCTTTGCCGAGCGGGTTCAAGATCCAGAGGCCGAGATCGTTGACGAAGCGAATCTGCGGAAGGCCGTGGCGCTTGGTGAGATAGTCGAGCGCCAAGAAGTCGATGACGTTGAGGCTGCGGAGCACGTACACGATGCGTCCCCGCTCCGAGAGCCGTCGCACTTCACGGACCCACGCCTCATCGACGTGGATCTTGTCGAAGAAGCGCTGGTAGAGGGTGCGCAGAAGTGGATTGGGGACGTACGTCCGCGTAAGCTCGCGCTGATCCATTCGGGCGCGCCATCATACTTGCGGTGCTCCTGGCCCGCGAGGTAGACCGTCCGCACGCCCGCGCGTCGACGCGGACGCTTCATGACGACCGGCCGCCTTCTCAGCGCGCTGACCCCGTGGCTCGGGATCACGGGTGCGTTCTTCGCGTGCGGTTGTCGTTCCAAGCCGGCGCCGCGCGAAACACCTGCCGCACCTTCTGCTCAATCGAGCGCGCGCGCTTCACCCACCGGACGCTGTCGCGTGGCGTCGGATTCCGCAGTCGTCGGCATCGGAAAGATCGCGGAGGGCAAACGCCCAGGAATCGATGAGGACGAGCTCGCCGCGGCCATGCCGTTCTCCGTCGAGCTCGGAGACGCGCGCGCCGCGGGCGATCGCTTCGCCGTGGGCGGGCTCGAGAGCCGGAGTGGGACTGCGCACGCCATCGCTGCCATCCTCGATGAGGACGGAGGAGGGCGCACCGTCGAGCTCGGCCGAGTGTTCGGCGACGTGGATCCGCCGGTGCTCGCGCCGCATCGCGGGCGCTGGCTCGGCGCGATCGCGGAGCGCGATGCCGCGGGCGTGCGCTTGCGCCTCGTGCGCCTCGATCCGCCGTTTGCCGCAGCCGACGTCCGCCGCGGCGCGGAGATCACCGGGCTTCTCCGGCACGCGCCCGGATTCGCGCTCGAGAGCAGTGAGGACGGCGTGTTGCTCGCGTGGACGACGCAGGAGAAAGGTGCGTACGCGTTGGCCACGGCCGCGCTCGATCCGGCGGCCATCGCCCCGAAGCAGGTGCACCGTCGCGCGTTTTCGGCGGACGTCGAGATCGAATCGCCTCGGCTCGCCCCGCGCCCGGGTGGCTACTTCCTCGCGTATCTCGTGCGTCAGGCGACTGCGTCCACGGTACCCGTGTCGCCCGAGGAGGGGGCCGACATCGTGGGTGAGGGGCCGACACGCGTCGAGATCCTGCCGATCGACGCGAAGGGAGTCGCCGTGTCCAGCCCCAAGCGAGTCACGCGCGCAGGCGCGCGAGTGCTCGCGTTCGATCTCCTGCCCGTCGGACGCGGAGGCGCGCTCGTCGTGTACCGCGACGACTCGGGAGGCCCGGGCCTCGAGCAGCCGAACGTCGAGACGGTGCTCATGAACGCCGACGGCACGACGCGTTCGGGGACCTGGAACGTCGGAAGCGGCGTTGGTCTGCCGGCGGTGCTCGTCGATCGCTATGCGACCGCCGAGGCGCCCAAGGGTTGGATCGTCGTTCAGGGCGAATCCGAAGCGCGAGCGGCTCCGCTGCCCGCGGACCCGCTCGCGCCCTTGGAGCTCGCGCCCGAACCCGCGTTCGCCGGGGCGGAAGCCGTGGCGCTGCTGGGTCGGCGCGTGCTCCGCGCACGGACCCGCGGCACGCGCGTCGAGCTCGAGGTGCTCGCCTGTTTCTGAGCTCGGGCGCGCCGTTTGCGCGGCGCGAGAGCTCTGAACACGCGAGCGGTCTTTGCTCCAGCACGGTACCGGAGCAAGACTCGTCGACCGGAGGTTCTCGACGATGGCGTCGGCGCTCGTAGTGCTCGCGGAAGGGTTCGAAGAAATCGAGGCGGTGACGATCGTGGACGTGCTGAGACGCGCGGGCGTCGCGGTGACGCTCGCGGGCCTCGCCGAAGGGCCGGTGCGCGGTGCGCACGACATCATCGTCGCCGCGGACACGACGCTCGACGCGGTGGCCAACGACCCCTTCGACGCGGTGGTGCTGCCCGGCGGCGGCCCAGGCACGCGCCGGTTGCGCGAGGACGCGCGCGTCCTCGCGCTCGTTCGGCGCTTCGCGGCGGAGGGCAAGCTCATCGCGGCGATCTGCGCCGCGCCCACCGTTCTGGATGCGGCGGGCGTGCTCCGCGACAAGACGGCGACGTGCTATCCGGGCAGCGCGTTGCCAACCGCCCGCTTCGTCGAGGATCGCGTCGTCGAGCACGAGAACGTGGTCACGAGTCGCGGACCGGGCACCGCGATCGATTTTGCGCTCGCGCTCGTCGCACGGCTCGTGAGCGCCGAGGCTGCTCGCGAGCACCGCGAGCGCCTTCTGGCGTGATCATCGGTCTGGTCCGTCCAGGCCTCGCGGAGCGTGCCGCGACCGGCGCTCAGCTTCGATCGGAAACAATCCGGAAATGGGAGCTGGCGGCCGGATCCTCGAGGCAAAGCTCCGCGCGGACCATGCTGGCGAGCCGAGTGCCGAACGTCCTTTCGATGATGGTGATGCCGAGGTCCAGTGCAGCGCCCGAAGCGCGCGCGCTGAGCAGCGTTCCCGACAAAACGACTCCGGAAGACGGGTCGAGCGTTGCGCCGGGTGCGAGCCTCGCGAGGGTCTCGCGCGCTGCGGGCGGTGCAGCGACGCGTCGGTCACCGACGAGCCCAGCGGCGGCGAGCACGGCCACGCCCCAGCCGATGCCCGCCACGAGCTCGGCACCGGCCGCGATGCGCGCGAGATCGTGGAGCAAATCCGGTTGCTCGATCAGCCGCCGAGCGCCGTAGCCGCCGGGAACGATCAGCACCTCCGCGGGCGCGCACGCCGCGAGCGGACGGGGCGCCTCGAGGCGAAGGGGGCTCGAACTCGCGATCGAGCCCGGATTCTGCGCGGCGAGCTCGATTTTGAAGGCTCGGAAGTTCCAATTCCGGCCCGCGAGCGCGAGCGCCTGGATCGGTGCGGCGACGTCGAGCACCTCGACGCCGTCGAAGACCAGGATGACCGCGCGGCGTGACCGGGTTTGCACGAAGGGACCACGGGAGAAGAGGAATCGGAGCCGAAACGGCCTCGATATGCTAGCAATCAGGGGTCTGCATGGCACAATTCGGAATCGAGCTGCGTCCGAAAGGGCAGCCGCTGAGCGCCGAGCAGCGGCAGAAGTTGTTGAAGGACCCGGGTTTCGGGCGCGTCTTCACGGAGCACATGGTCACGGTCCGTTACCGGGACGGGCAGGGTTGGGGCCAAGGTGTGCTCGAGCCCTACGGCCCGATCACGCTGGATCCTGCTGCTTCCGTCCTGCATTACGGGCAGGCGGTCTTCGAAGGGTTCAAGGCGTATCGGCAGGCGGATGGGCGAATCGCGACGTTCCGCCCGGACGCCAATGCGCGCCGCTTCAACGCCTCGGCGCGGCGCCTGTCGATGCCCGAGCTTCCAGTGGAGCTCTTCATCCGGCTCTCGGATGCGCTCATCGCCCACGAGCGCGAATGGGTGCCCTCCGTTCCAGGGCAGAGCCTCTACATCCGCCCATTGATGATCGCGACGGAGGCGGCCCTCGGCGTGCGTCCGGCCAAGGAGTACTTGTTCCTCCTCTTCGGCTCGCCCGCGGGAGCGTACTTCCCGCAGGGGGTGAAGCCGCTTTCCGTCTGGCTCTCCAAGGAGTACGTGCGTGCGGCGCCGGGCGGAACGGGAGAAGCCAAGTGCGCCGGCAACTATGCGGCCAGCCTGATCGCACAGCAGCAGGCGATGGATCGAGACTGCCAGCAGGTGATCTGGCTCGATGCGCGGGAGCGTCGCTTCGTCGAGGAGATGGGCGGGATGAACGTGTTCTTCGTCTATCGCGACGGTGGACGCGTGCGGCTCGTGACTCCCAGCCTCACCGGATCCTTGCTGGCCGGCATCACGCGCGACAGCATCCTGAAGCTCGCCCCGGATATGGGGTATGCAGTCGAGGAAAAGCTCGTGAGCGTCGAGGACTGGGGGCGCGACCTCGAGAGCGGCGCGCTCACCGAGGTGTTCGCGTGCGGCACCGCTGCCGTCATCACGCCGATCGGCACCGTGAAGTTCGAGGGGGGCTCCTGGACGATCAATGGCGGTGAATCGGGACCCGTGGCCCTCGCGCTGCGCGAGCGCCTGCTCGCGATTCAGCACGGGACTGCCGAGGACCCGCACGGCTGGATGCACCCGGTCGTCTGAGCTCGATCAGCGCGGCTTCCGACGCCTTCGCTCGAGAAGAATCTCGGCCGCCACGTCTCGGGCGTCGCGCGGGGCGACGGCGTCGTCGACTGGAGCTTCGGCCGCAAACGGGGCCTCGGGCTCTGACACTCAAAGGAAGGAACCACCAAGTCCGCGACGA
>CAYYWA010000170.1:0-12083 GCA_964475255.1 uncultured Sorangium sp. | reverse complement strand
GTGCCGTCCGAGCCCACGCGCACTGCCAAGCGCGCGCCGGTGAAACGAACGCCGTCCGAGCCGAAATCCGCGACCCAGCGCTCCACACCCGTGCCGCAGCTCGCCGCCGACGAGCTCGCGGGCGAGCTGGTTTCCGTGCAGAGCCCGTGGGTGACCGTCCTCCTCACGATGACGCTGCTCTTGGTGCCCGTCGTCGTGGTGCGCGGGCTCCTCCGCTACGTCCTCCTCTATCGCCGTCCCGCTTCGCTCCGCATGACGCCGCACGGGCTGGAGCTGTCGCAGCAAACGCTCCTGCTCGGCCACGTGCTGCGGCGCCGTTCCACCGTCGTGCCGCTGTCTGGTCTGGTTCGCATCACCCGCGAGGTCCGCTACGCGGGCGCAGCGTTGTACGCGGGGCTGTTCGCTCTCACCCTCGGCACGTACGTCGGAACGCGCCGCTTCCTCGAGGGGCTCCAGGTCGCCGGAGGGTCGTTGGACTTGTTCGCCTTCGCCGCGCTCGCGCTGCTGCTCGGCGTCAGCCTGGATTTCTTCTTGTCGAGCGTCGCGCACTCCACGCGCGGGCGCTGCCGCGTGATCGTCGTCCCCACTCGTGGACGCGCGTTCGGCATCGGCTCCGTCGACGCCCAGCGCGCGGACGCCCTGCTCACGCGCGTTTCCAGACAGGTGCGCGCGCTGTCCGAGCGGCGCGCTCCCGCGCGCGTCTCCGAGCCGGCGTGAGTCGACCGAGGCGGCGCGACGTCGCGACGGCGTTCTCCGCGGTCCGACGCACGCTGGTCCGTGTCGCGGGAGCCACGCGCGTGCGTCGCTTCGAACACGACTCGGCTCACCGTGAACCGCCCCCGCACGGTCTTTTCGATCGCGGCGCGCGTGGTACGTTGCTCGCATCGTGAGCGTCGAAAAGCCGTGCCGAGAAGTGGCCGGCGCGCTCACGCCGTGAAAATAGGAAATCACTCGATGCCGCCACGCATCCTGCCTCGTGCTTCCTTGGCGCTGCTGGTCGGGTGCGCACTCGCCGGATGCGAGCGCGAGCCCGCGCCGCAACCCACGCCGCCCCCGAGCCGAGCCTCGCAGGCGACGGCTCCGGAGCCGACCGCGGACACGCCGCCGCCCGCCCCGGCCCAGACCGCCGCGGGCGAAGCGCCGGAGCCGGAGCCCGTTCCGACGACCTGGTCCGTCATTCCGACCTTCCCCCCCGACTACTCCGGAGCGTGGTTCGCGGTAACGACCCACAGCGCCGGCGTGTACGAAGAGCCCAGCATGGCATCGACGAAGCTCGGCTACGTCCGCATGGGCGGCCGCGTCCCCGTCGAGGCCACGCCGGTGTCGCAGGAGGGCTGCGAGCAGGGCTGGTACGCGCTGCGCTCCGGCGGCTTCATCTGCGGCAATTTCGGCACGACGAACCTGGAGCACCCCGAAGTCAAATTCGGGGTGAGCATGCCGAAGCTCGACGACGTCCTCCCCTACGCGTACGCGCGCAACGCGAAGCACGGCACGCCGCTCTACCACACGGTGCCTTCGCGCAAGCAGATGGAGAAGTACGAGCCCTACCTCGTAAAGAAGAAGGAGCCGCCGAAGAAGGAGCCCGCGTACCTCCCCGCTTCCGACACGGTCTCGGCGTCGCTCCCGCCGAACCCGTCGTTGCCCCTCGCGGGGGATCTGCTCGCGGCTTCGGCGACGGTGGAGCCGGAGGTGCCTTGGTGGCAGCAGGAAAACATCAAGGAGCGCCTGCACGAAGTGAAGCTCGCCGAGCTCGAAGCGGAAGCGGATGGCGTCCTCGCCAAACGTTTGGTGACCGGCTTCTACGTGGCGGTCGACCACGAGTTTTCCTGGAACGACCGCACCTGGTTCAAGACGACGAAGGGCTTCGTCGCGCCGAGCGACCGCTTCTGGAAGACCGAAGGCTCGAAGTTCCGCGGCGTCGAGCTCGACGGCGAGCACTGGAAGCTGCCGATCGCCTGGGTCTACGGCGGTCGAAAGAACAGCGTGCTCTACGAGATCGATCCCGAGAAGAAGACGGTCAAACGGGCGGGAACGGTGGAGCGTTTCGTCGCGCTGCCGCTCACCGGGCGCTCGGTGGTGATCGGCCAGCACGGCTACGAGGAGCTCCGCGACGGCACCTGGATCCGCCAGGCGCACGTGCGCGTGACGCGCCCGGGCCCGCTGCCGAAAGACCTCGCGCCGAACGAGCGCTGGATCGACGTAAACCTCGCGACGCAGACGGTCGTCGCGTTCGTGGGGGAAACCCCCGTCTATGCGACGCTGATCTCGAGCGGACGGGAGTCGAAGATCAAGGAGAAGGATCACCGAACGCCGGTCGGCGAGTGGCGCATCGGCGTGAAGCACGTGACCACGACGATGGACGGCGACGGCACCGCCGCGGGCGATCTCCCCTACAGCATCGAAGACGTGCCCTACGCGATGTACTACTACAAGGCGTACGCGCTCCACGGCGCGTTCTGGCACGACAACTACGGCACGCAGCGAAGCCACGGCTGCGTGAACCTGTCGCCGCTCGACTCGAAGTACCTGTTCTTCTTCGCCGACCCGCCGGTCCCGCCGGGGTTCCACGGCGCGTGGGCGACCGTGGAGCGTCCCGGGAGCCGGGTGGTCGTTCACGAGTGACGAAATCGCGCCGCGCCGCGTTGGCGCGCGAAGAGCCGGCCGGACGGCCTCCTGCACCGCGCGACGCGCGCCGCGGGTTGGGGGCGGGCCGGACGCAGGGCGCGTCCGAGCGGATGGATTTGACAGCGCCCCGTCATCAGGACCATCACCTTCGAGCCATGGACCAGTTCTCGGCGCATCTCGATCGCGGGTGGGATCTCGTACAACGCGGAGATCCCCGCGGGGCCGAGGTCTCGGCGAGGCGTGCGCTCGAAATCGACAGCCAGTCCCCCGAAGCCTACAACCTGCTCGGGTACGTCGCGGCGCTGAAGGGGGAGTACGAGGAGGCGATCGATCACTATCGTCAGGCGATCGCGCTCGACGACACCTACCTCGAAGCCATGTTGAACGCGGCGGAGGTGTACATCCATCCGCTCGGCGAGTTCGACGAAGCCATCAGCATGTGCGATCAGGCGCTCGAGCTCGCCGACACCGACGACGAGGTGGTGGACGCGCTGCTGCTCAAGTTCGACGCCCTGCTCGGCAAGGGGGAGCTCGAGGAAGCGGCGACGGTGTGCGAGCGGTTCCCACCCGGGCCGTTCGAGAACCCGAACCACGTCTTCCTCGTGGGGCGCGCCTACTACGAGATCGGCGACATCACGCGCGCCGAACCGCTGATCGAAGAGTCGGCCAAGCTGAACCCGAAGAACCCCGAGAGCCACTACTACCTCGGCCTCGTGCGGGACGAGCGCGGCGATGCGCGTGGAGCGACGAAGGCGTTCCTGCGCTCGCGCGAGCTCGATCTCGAGGTCCCGCCCCCGCCCTGGAGCCTCTCGCGAGAGACCTTCGAAGTGACGGCCAAGCGCGCGCTCGCCACGCTCGAGGACGCGCTGCGCGCTTATCTCCAGGACGCCGAGCTCTACGTGGCGGACGTCCCCGGTGTGGAGGTCGTCGTGGACGGCGTCGATCCGCGCGCGCTCCTGCTCATCGACGGCGTCGGCACGGCGGGCTCATCCATGACGGTGCGCGTGTTCGTCTACCAGCGCAACGTCGAACGCCTCGCCGGCTCGCTCGATCAGGTCGAACGCGAGATCCGCCTCGCTCTCGAGCGCGAAATCACGGCGACCTTCCTCGAGCCCGAGCAAGAGAGCCGCCCGAACCGCGCCCTAAACTGAGCCTGGAGCTCGGAGCTTCCAGTCGGCGAAAATCGATCCCTCCGGCGTCGGCCCGAGTCGAGGCCGTCGGAGGAATGGGAGGGGGAATGCGGGGCGTGGCCGAGCGTCAGGACGCGCGAGAGACCAGCTCCGTCGCGACGCGCTCCAGCACGAGCCGGGCGGGAGTCGGGGGCAGCCCGGCGAGCGCGTCGAGACCGGCCCGCGTGCACTCGCGGGCCCGCTCGCGGACCACGTCACAGGCGCCGCTCTCCCGCACGACACGGCTGACGAACGCCACCGGCTCGGCGTCGCCGGCGTGGATGCGGCGCAGGGCCACGACGAGCTCGGGGTGCTTGGCCACGGCGAGCACGAGCGGCAGCGTCAGCTTTCCTTCGCGCAGGTCGATGAGGAGGGTCTTGCCCGTCCCCTCGCCGGCATAGTCGATCACGTCGTCCACGAGCTGAAAGGCGATACCGAGGCGCTCGCCAAAGCGCGCCAGGAGCTCCTGCTGATGCGGCGTGGCCCCCGCGACGCGCGCGCCCGTTCGCGTGGCCCAGGCGAACAACGACGCGGTCTTGTCGCGCAGAATGCGCTCGTACGTGGACTCCGAAACATCGAGCTCGGTGCGCCCGCGGAGCTGAACGATCTCTCCATCGACGAGGGAGCGCAGCGTGCTCACGAGATCCGGCATCGCGTCCGGAGCCAGGCGCGCCGTCCGCTCGAGCGCGTGGACGAGCAGCAAATCGCCGGCGAGCACGCTGACCGCGTTGCCCCACACCTTGCGCGCCGCCGGAACACCACGGCGCGCGTCGCCGTCGTCGATCACGTCGTCGTGAAGCAGCGTCGCCGAATGAACGAGCTCGGCGACCACCGCGAGCTCGCGCGCCACCGGGGGCACCACGCCGAAGCACGCCGCGCTCAGCAGCAGCGCGATCGGCCGGATGCGCTTCCCCCCACTCGAGAGCAGATGCCGCGCTGCCGCCGAGCCCGGTGCGGGGCCCTCGGAGGAGACAGCGCCCAGCGTCGCTTCTATCCAGGCGAGGTCATCGGCGAGCAAGGCCTGCACCGCCGCGAGGCGGTCGGCGACCGGAGGCGCGGCCTGCATGCGCTCAGCGGCCTCGAGAAGCGAGCCCGCAGCGAAATCCAGCGCCAGGGGCGAAGTCTCTTCTACTTTCTGAGCTTTGAAATTCTTGTGAACGCACTATGGGGGAGCCTCCGCCCGGGGGCAACGCGAGACCACTCACCCCGACACACACCGGCGGTCGGACCGGCGGCCGGCGGGCAGCCGCGAATCCGGGTCGGGGGGAGCATTCGTGCGAGTCGGATTTGACGAGCCACGAGAGCGTGGGCAAATGCGCGCCATGCGCCCCGACGCCCTCGCCCCCGTTGCCCGGCTCGGAAGGCGCCTCGGCATCGTGGCATTCGCCGTGCTCGTCGCCTCCGTCACGGCGACATGGTCCTTGCAGATCCTCGACCAGGTGTTCTGGACAGAGGGTCCGCCCAGCGACGTGTCGTGCCGTGATGGCCTGCTCGAGCTCGAGCGGGCCATCACTCGGGCGCGCACGGCAGCCGCCTTCGAAGCGCGCGGCGAACGAGCCGCGCTGGCGCGCTTCCGGGGCGCGCTCGAGCCCGAGTGGGAACGCCGCGATGCCGTGGCACGGGCGTGCCGCGAGGACGCGCTCGGCCGGGCGGCGCTCTCGGAGATCGACGCCCTGCGCTATGCGGAAGAGCATGCAGTGCGGTATGAGGCGGGCGCTGTTGCCGCGCAGCGCCGCCGAGCGGAGGCCATCCTGCGCGAGCTTCGCGGCTCCCCTTAGCCGGTGAATCGAGACATCGATGGATGCTGCATCCGAACCTTCGAGCCCGCCCACTTTCGACGTAATCCCGCTTTCGGCAGAGGTTCGCCGCGCGGTGGACGACCTGGGCTACGTCCACCCGACGCCAGTTCAGCGCGCCGTGTTCGAGCCGGCGACGCGCGGGCTCGATCTCGTGGTGCAGGCGCGGACGGGCACTGGCAAGACCGCCGCCTTCGGGCTCCCGCTCGTCGATAGCATCGTCCGCAAGCGGGACGCGGTGGTGCAAGCGCTCGTGCTCTGTCCGACGCGGGAGCTCGCGCTGCAGGTCACGCGCGAGCTCGAGGCGCTCGCGAAGCACAAGTCGACCCGGGTCGTGCCCGTCTACGGCGGCGCGCCGATGCCACGACAGATCGACCAGATCCGCTCGGGCGCTCAGATCGTCGTCGGCACCCCGGGGCGCGTGCTCGATCACCTCTCGCGCGGCACCTTCGAGGCGGGCTCGGTGCGGACGCTCGTCCTCGACGAGAGCGACGAGATGCTCTCGATGGGCTTCTTGCCGCAGATCACCGACATTCTGTCGTACTTGCCGGAATCGCGGCAAACGCTGCTCTTCAGCGCCACGCTTCCGCCCGACATCAAGCGCATCGCCGAGACACGCCTGCGCAAACCCGAGTTCATCACGCTGAGCGGCGATCAGGTCGGTGCGCTCGAGATCCGTCACTTCGTCTACTTGAGCCGAGGCGACAAGCTGACCGAGCTCCTCGAGATCATCGAGACGGAAGATCCCGAGAGCGCCGTGATCTTCACGAACACGCGGGACGAGACGAAGCGCGTCGCGGCCGCGCTCGCGCAAGAGGGGTATGCGGCGGATTGGCTGAACGCGGATCTCGCTCAGCACGATCGCGAAAAGGTGATGGCAGCGACTCGCGAGGGACGCCTGCGCTTCCTCGTCGCCACGGACGTCGCGGCCCGCGGGATCGACATCTCGCACCTCACGCACGTCATCAACTTCGACTTTCCCGAAAGCGCGGAGGCGTACGTGCACCGCACCGGCCGCACCGGGCGCGCCGGACGCACGGGGACGGCGATCTCGCTCGTCGAGCCGAGCGACATCGGCAACCTGTACCTCTTGCGCCTCACGTACAAGCTCAAGCCCATCGAGCGGAACCTCCCGACGCGGACGGAGCGCAAGACCCGCGCCGAAACGGATCTCGTGCGCTGGTTCGTCGAAGGCTTCGCAGCGCGTCCCGTGCACCCGGACGACCTGGCGCTCGCGCGGCGGCTGCTCAGTCACGAACGCGCCGAAGCCGTGGTGGCAGGGCTCTTGCGCGACCACCTCGGGGCCCGCGCCGAGGCACAGGAAGAGGCGACCGCTGCCCGGCGCTCGCGCGCGACGCGCGTTGCAGAAGAAGCCGAGCGCGGCTCGCGACCGCGCGCCGAGGCCGTCGTCGCGCGCGAGCCCGTCGAGAAGAAAGCTCCCAAGCCCCGCGCGGCGCCAGCACCGCACGGAGCAGAAGACGCCTCGGAGCCGGTCTCCGAACGCGCGGTCCAAGAGGCCAAAGAGAGCCCGCGAAAGCCGGCAGAGGGACCGGAGCTCGAGCGCGGCGAAGCGCTCGACGAGGAGAGCAGCGTCGAGCTCTATGCGAGCGTCGGGCGGCGACAGGGGGCGCGCCCGGGTGACTACGAGCGCCTTCTCCTCGATTCCGGTATTCCAGCACAGGCCATCGCCTACATCCGAGTTCGGCACCGCAATACATTCGTGGGTGTCGCTCCCGAAACGGTGGACCTTGCCCTCCAGGCGCTGGACGGCAAAGTCGTGGCCGGCAATCGTGTCAAGGCCGAGCTTTCGCGAGGACGCACGAAAGCTCCTCTCGAGGGCGAAGACGTCGAGGCCGCCCGCGACGAGCCCTGATTTCCTCGTTGCCCCGCGTCCTCGGATTCTATTCCCTCCGAACGAACGCCAACTCCGATCGAAACCACCGGGCGAATCCCGCGTGAGTAGCACGTTGTGTGCCAGGATCGACTCCGGCAAACGACGAGAAGCACTGCGGAATTCGTTCTCGGATGCGTTGAAAAGTCGTCCGGCTCGATGAGAATAGGAGCAAGCATGCTCGAGCTCGAACGACTGGTCGGTGATGTCGAATGGGCGAAGGCGCATCGCCTGCCCCCTCGCGAGCTCGTGCCCATGCTCAGGCGACTCGTCGCGGTCGCCCCCGCGGGCTCGCCGGAAGGCCGCACCGCTCGGCGTGACCTCGCCGAGCTGCTCGTCACGACGCGCCCGTGGCTCGCGGCGCGGCTCGCGACCGAAGTGCTGAAGGGCGGCGCGGACGACCGCGCGTACGGCGTGCTCGGGCTCGCGCACACGGTGCTCGGGAACTACCGCTGCGCGGCGCGCGCGTACCGAGCGGCGCTGGCGATCGCGCCGGGCACGGCCGAATACGAACACAACCTCGGCCATCTGCTCGACGTCGCCTTCGATCGGCCGGAGCGGGCGCTCGTCCACCTGCGCCGCGCGTTCGCGGCGTTCCCGGGGGAGACGGAGGTCGCGAGCTCCCTCGCGCACGCGCTCTTGCGAGCGGGCCACGAGCAGGAAGCCCGAACGGTTCTCGAGTCCGCCTTCGACGGCGATCTCGAGCGCGTTCGCGCCACGCTCGCGCGCTGGGTGTAGCCCCACTGCGAACCCGCGCCGTGGTATGCGGGGCAGCGATGCCGAAGCGCTGCTTCTCCGTGCTGCTGCCGGTCGCCTGCGCCGCAGCGGCCTCGCTCGCCAACGCGCAACCAGCGCCGCAGGCCCCCGCCACACCGCAGGCCCCCGCCACGCCGGCCGCGCCCCCGCCAGCCGCGCCCGCACCGCAGGCGGCCCCGTCGACGCCCGCGACGCCGGCCGCACCCGCTAGCCAGGCGGAGCCGCGCCTCCCCGAGGTGTCCGATCCATTGCTGGCGCCGCCGCCAGCGCCGAAGAACGTGCTGCGCACGTGGCAAGAAGCGCTCGCGCTCATCCGCAAGCAGTCGTCCGCGCTGCAGACGATTCGGGCGCAAGTGCAGCAGGCGGAGGCGCAGATGCGCATCGCCCTCGCGCCTGCCCTACCCGAGCTGACCGCCACCGGCGCGCTCTCGCATCACTTGCTCACCGGCGAGGGGCTTCGAAATACCGACCCGCCGAGCATCGGCACCATCCCCGACCCCCGCACCACGTGGAGCGCCGATCTCGGCCTCCGCGTTCCGCTGCTCGCGCCCACGGCGTGGTACGCGCGCGGGACCGCGAGCGAAGCGGCGGAAGCGGCGCGGCTCGACGCGCGCGAGGTCGAGCGCCAGCAGGTGGCGGCGGTGGCCAATGCCATCGTCACGACCGTCACGGCGGAGCGGCTCGCGGAAGTGAGCCGCGTGTCGTTGCAAAGCGCCCTCTCCACGCTCGAGCTCAACAAGCGGCGCGCCGCGCTCGGCGCTGCGAGCTCGATCGACGTCTTGCGCACCGAGCAGGAAGTGTCGCTTTCGCGCTCGCAGGTGGTGGCCGCGGACGAGAGCGTGATGCGCGCCCGCGAGGCCCTCGGGCTCGCGCTCGGCAGCAACGAGCCGTGGGGCATCACGCCTTCGATCCGGCTCGATCAGCTCGCGCTCGACGCCCGCACGAGCTGCACGCCCGAGAACCGTATCGAGGCACGGCCCGACGTGCGCGCGGCCGAAGCCGACGTCCGCGTGGCGGAGCGCGAGGTGAAGGCCGTGGACTACACCTACTGGCCCACGCTGGAGGCGGTCTCCAACGTGACCTACTGGTCCAACGATCGCGCGACCGCGAACGGCGAGAACCTGACCTGGACCATCGGCGGGCTCCTCACCTTCCGGCTCTACGACGGAGGGCTGCGGTACGCGACGCGGGACTTCAATCAGGCGACGCTCGCCGCCCGGCGCGCCGAGCTCGCCGAGGTGCGCCGGCAGGCCGCCGTCGAGGTCTCTCGGGCGTTGCGCGGGGTGCGGGTGGCCGAGGCCAACCTCGAGGTCACGGCCCGAAGCCGCGAAATTGCCAGAGAAACCGCGCGGCTCACCCGGGTCGCCTACCTGAACGGCAGCGGAACCAGCTTCGATCTCGTCGATGCGGCCCGGCGCCTGCGCGAGACCGAGCTCCAGTTCGCCATCGATGAGTTCGAGGTGCTCCGCGCACGGGTGGCGGCCCTCCTCGCGCTCGCGACGTGCAAGGTGTGACCGCGTCGCCTTGATGCTACCCTGCGGCCATGCGTGACCGAGCCTTCGAGGTGCTCCTCGCAGTCACGGCGGCCCTATTTTTCTACCTGATCGCGCACGTCTTTCTGGCAACACCGCCGGCACAGCTCGCAGCCGGCGGCATCGCCCAGAAGATCCTCTACTTCCACGCGCCCGCCGGATACGCGATGTACCTCTCCGGCGTCGCCTGCGGCATCGCGAGCGCGCTCTACCTGTTTCGCCCGAGCGATCGCCGCGACGCGTGGGCGCGCGCGGGCGCGGAGTGCGCCGTCGCGTTCGGGCTCATGATGCTCGTGAGCGGTCCGCTCTGGGGCAAGAAGGCCTGGGGCGTGTACTGGACGTGGGATCCGAGGCTCACGACGACGCTGCTCAGCGTCCTCGTCTACGTGGCGATCGTCGTGCTCCGCGCCTTCAGCGGCGGCGGCGACGCAGAGCGACGTTTCGCCGCCGCGCTCGGCGTGCTCGGCACGGTGAACCTCCCCATCATCCACTACTCGGTGCGTCTCTGGGGCGGAAACCACCCGACCGTGATCACGGGCCAGGGTGGCGGCCTGAAGCACCCGGCGATGGTGCAATCCCTCGTCCTCGGCTTCGTCGCGATGACGCTGCTCGCGGCGATTCTCCTCATCTTGCGCTCCCGTGTCGCGCTCGCGAGCACGCGCCTCGTCCGGCTGGAGGAAGCGGCCGCGGCGCGTGGAGCGCTCGACACGTAAGCAACCCGGAACCTCAGTGATGCAAGGCACCGAAACGACAACGCCGAGCGAACGCTCCACGGAGTTCGTCCCCGTCGAAGGCGGCCCCGAAACCACGAGCGCGGAAGCCCTCCTCGTGGCCGCTTATCTTCTGATGTGGGCGATCCTGCTCACGTTCGTGCTTCTTTCCTGGCTCAGGCAAAAACGCCTCGATCGGCGCGTCGCCGAGCTCGAGCGGGCACTCGGCACCGCCCGCCCATGACGTTCGAGCACGTCATCTACATTCCTGGCGTACTGTTGATCGGCCTGACCATCGGCTACTTGCTCGGCGCTCGAGCCGTGCGCGCCGAGGTTGAGCGGATGCGAAAACGTGCCAAGGAGTGACCCATGCTCGATTTCTCATTGTCGGACGAGCAGAAGGCTTTGATCGAAACCGCGCGGCGCTTCGCGCGCGAGCGGATCCTGCCGGTCGCCGCCGAGTGCGATCGGGAAGCGCGCTTTCCGCGCGACGTGTTCGAGGCCGCTCACGAGATCGGCCTCGTCAACATGACGGTCCCCCCGGAGTACGGGGGTGCCGGCCTCGGCGAGCTCGAGAACGCGCTCGTCGCCGAACAGCTCGCCTGGGCCTGCACCGGCATTCAGACGAGCCTGCTCGCCAACACGCTCGCGCTCACGCCCATCAAGCTCGCTGGCAACGAGGAGCAGAAGAAAAAGTACCTCGGGATGCTCACCGCGGAGCCGCGCTTCGCGAGCTACTGCACGACCGAGCCGAGCGGCGGCAGCGACGTCGCCGGCCTCCGTACGCGGTTCACGGCGCACGGCGACGAGTTCGTCCTGAACGGTGAAAAGTCGTGGATCACGAACGCGACCCTGGCGAGCTTCTACGTCGTCTTCGCCACGTCGGATCCCGAGAAGCGGCACCGCGGCATCGCCGCGTTCATCGTGGATAGAGACACGCCAGGGGTCCGCGTCGGCAAGCACGAGGACAAGCTCGGGCAGCGGGCGAGCGACACCGCGGTCGTGCACTTCGAAGAGGTCCGCGTCCCGAAGCAGAACCTGCTCGCGCCCGAAGGACAGGGCTTCCGGCTCGCGATGGAGACCTTCAATCAGACACGGCCCGACATCGGCGCGATGGCCGCGGGTCTGATGCAGCGCTGCCTCGACGAGTGTCTCGTGTACGCGCGCGAACGAAAGACGTTCGGAGTTCCGATCGGCGAGCACCAGCTCGTCCAGGCGATGTTGGCCGAGATGGCGATCGGCGTCGAAGCGACGCGCCTCCTCTACATGAAGGCGGCCTGGAACCTCGAGCACGGCGTCCGCGACCCCGTCGTGTCGAGCTGCGCCAAGGCGTTCGGCGCCGATCGGGCCATGCAAACCGCAACCGATGCGGTGCAGATTTTCGGCGGCAACGGCTACGTCCGCGACTACCCCGTCGAAAAGCTGATGCGCGACGCCAAGGTCCTGCAGATCTACGAGGGAACGAGCCAAATCCAGCGCCTGGTGATCGCCCGGAACCTGCTCGCCTCGGCTTAGATTTCGGACTTTTCGGTCGGGGAAGGCGGATCCCCTCGCGTCCCGCCCCCCAGGGGTCTCTTGCGCTCGAGGGGTGGCGCGCCGCCCCT
>CAYYWA010000169.1:0-12105 GCA_964475255.1 uncultured Sorangium sp. | reverse complement strand
ACCGCCGGTATGTAGAGCTGACGGATATGGGGAGTCGTGAGCGCATCGCGGCGCGAATGCCGAGGAAGCGTGGTCGTTTGCGGGCTTCGCAGGGCTCGACAACTCCACATATTCGCGGCGTCGTCTCCGGCGGCCGGGCTGGTCCCGGTCGATCACAAAGGAGACGACATGCTGGAGAAGTACTTCGAGAGGCGGTTCGTGCTGGACGGGTTCCGCGCGAGCCCCGCGGGCCCGCACATGGACGGGTTTGCGACGTGGCTGGCCGCGCAGGGCTATAGCTTTCAGACCGGAGGGTCGTGCCTGCGCCACGCCGTTCACCTCGGGCGATGGCTGGCCGCGAGCGGGATCGCGCTGGCAGCGCTCGACGAAGACGTCATGGCCTCGTTCGTGGCGCACTTCCCCGAGTGCAACTGCGAAGGTCAGCGCGGTGGCGAGCACGATCGCGCCCTGGCACGAGCTCGCGTGTTCCGTCGCTACCTGCAGGCCGTCGGCGCGGTTCCTCGCGCGACCGCAACGGCCGTCGATGAGCCCCTGCTCGTGGAGTTCATCACGTGGCTGCGGCAGCAGTGCGGTGTGAGCGAGTGGACGGTGAAGGCGTACTCGCGCGTCGTGCGGAAGCTAATCGAGCACGTCGGCCAAGAGCCGAGCGCGTACACGGTCGCGGCGCTCCGGCGAGCGGTGCTCGCGCTCTCGGAGGGCCACGGCGCCAGCAAAGGCGAGCAGGTCGTCACGGCGACGCGAATGTTTCTCCGGCAGCTCGCCGTGCGCGGCCTGTGCAGCGCGGACCTCGCCGATGGCATCCCCCGGCCCGCACGCTGGTCGCAGACGGCGCTGCCGAAACACCTTCCGCCCGACGATGTGGAGAAGCTGCTTGCGAGCTGCGACGCCTCGTCTGCGACCGGGCTTCGCGATCGAGCCATCATGCTTTTGCTTGCGCGACTGGGCCTCCGTGCGGGTGACGTTCTCGCGCTACGCCTCACCGATCTCGACTGGGAGCGCGCGCGACTCCGTCTCGTCGGCAAGGGCCGGCGAGAGACTTGGCTGCCGATCCCCCAGGACGTCGGCGACGGCATCCTCGTATACCTGGAGCGGGGCCGCCCACGCATCGACCACGAGCACGTGTTCCTGACTGCACGCGCGCCATGGCGCAGCATCACCAACAACTCGTCGATCGCTCAGCTGGTCGGGCGAGCGATTCACCGCGCCGGCGTCGACGCTCCATCCTTTGGCGCCCACCTTCTTCGGCATTCGGCGGCGACCGCGATGCTGCGCGAAGGGGCCTCGCTCGCCGGCATCGCGGCCATTCTCCGGCATCGCTCGGTCGAGACAACGACCGTCTACGCCCGCGTCGACCAGTGCTTGCTCGGGCAGGTCGCACAGCCGTGGATGACGAGCGACCCGAATACTCTGCCGACGAGGGTGCCGCCGATGCCGACCGCTGACGTCGGGGCGATCGCGCAGCGCTGGCTCGTGGAGGTTCCGTCATGCTGAAGCAGCTCGTCACCGACTACCTGAGGACCCGTCGCGCGCTCGGCTTCGCGCTGGAGGCGCCGGAGCGGATGCTCTACGACTTCGCCGCCTTCGCGAAAGAGCGCGGCGAGACGCATGTGCTCGCAGCGACGGCGGTCGAGTGGGCCGCCGAAGGGGGCACAGCGGGTGTGCGCCATCATCGTCTGCAGAGACTCGTGCTCTTCGCCCGCCACGTACGCGCCGAAGACCCTCGCCATGAGGTGCCGAGCAGCCACGTGTTCCCGCGCGTGCCCCGTCAGATCGCGCCGCACATCTACAGCCCCGACGAAGCGCGGCGGCTCATCGACGCCGCGAGCACGCTTGGGCCACCTTCATCGATGCGGGTGCTCACGGCACAGACCTTCTTCGCGCTGCTGTTTGCGACGGGGCTGCGTGTCTCGGAGGCAATGGCGCTCGACCTGGAGGACGTCACGCCGGAGGGGTTGCTCATCCGCAAGACGAAGTTCCAGAAGACGCGCCTGGTCCCATTGCATGAGACTGCACGAGAGGGACTTGACCGCTACTTGCAGCGCCGTCGCATCATCGGCACGCCACCGTCCAGCCTGTTCCTCGGCTCTCGCGGGCAGCGCCTCGCTCACAACAGCGCTCGCAAGATGTTCGTCCAGATGCGCGAGGTTGCCGGTCTCGAGAAGCCTCCGGGCCAGTTGCAGCCACGCATCCACGACATCCGGCACACGTTCGCGGTGCGTGCCCTGGAGGCGTGCCCCGACGGTCGCGACCACGTCGCCCAGCATATGCTCGCGCTCGCGACCTACCTTGGACACACGCACGTCGCAGACACCTACTGGTACCTGCAGGCGACGCCCCGGCTGATGCGCGACATCGCGGATCGGGTGCAGGACGCCTTCGTGACGGGAGGTCGGTCATGACACCACTCGCCCCGCATCTGACCGCCTACCTCCGCGAGCGACTGCCGCAGGAGCGTCAGGCCAGCAAGCACACCGTCGATGCCTACGCATACACGTTCAAGCTGCTCTTCGCCTTCACGACGAAGCGCCTTGGTGTACCGCCGTCGGCACTGACGCTCGAGCAGCTCGACGCGCCGCTTCTGGTCGAGTTCCTCGCTCACCTGCAGGCAGAGCGCGGCAACAGCGCGAGGACCCGCAACGCGAGGCTCGTCGCGCTCAAGTCGTTCATGCGCTTCATCGAGTACCGTGTTCCCTCGGCTGTCGACCAGGTGCGCCGCGTGCTCGCTATCCCCAGGCAGCGCACCGACGTCATGCTCGTGAGCCACGTCGACGCCGATGAGGCGAAGGCCCTGCTCGATGCGCCCGATCCAACGACGCGCTTGGGTATCCGCGATCGCGCGCTCTTGCTCATGGGCTTCGCCGGCGGCCTGCGCGTCTCGGAGATCGTGGGGCTACGCCTCGATGACCTGTCGTTCGACGGCGCGTACCTGGAGCTTCGCGTACGCGGCAAGGGACGCCGGCAACGCGGACTCGTGCTCTGGAGGGAGGTTGCTGACGCTGTCCGCGCCTGGCTCGCCGTGCGCGGGGACGCCCTCGTGCCCGAGGTGTTCCTCAACGCGCGTGGCGGTTCCATCTCACGGTGGGGCTGCGCGCACATCTTGGAAAAGTACGTTGGGGCAGCGACTACGACGTGCCCGTCCATCGCGAAGCGCCGGGTGTCGCCGCACGTGATGCGGCACACCTGTGCGATGAGCATCCTCCAAGCGACGGGCGATATCCGCAAGGTGGCTCTCTGGCTCGGGCACGCGAACCAGCAGACCACGGAGATGTACCTGCAGGCCGATCCGACCGAGAAGCTCGCAGCGCTCGACGCCGTGAAGCTGCCCTCGCTGCGCAAAGGGTCGTTCAGCCCACCCGATCAGCTCCTGGCCTTGCTGACCGGCGGCGCGTTGGCATCGGATCCGTCTCCGCGGAGCAAAAGGGCGGCCGCCTCGCGCTCGTCAAAGTCGACGAGGTAGCGGTGGAGCGCACGTCGAAACAGCTCGGCGCGGCTTCTCAGGCCAAGCCGCCGCCGAGCCTCGTCGAGGCGCTCGACGACGGGCGCAGGCATGCGGAGGGGCAGCACCAGAACATCGTCGGCACCATGAGCAGCACGCGGCTCGGCACCGATGCGGATCCGTCCGCGCTCGGCCTGACGCAGCCGCCATCGCAAGTAGCCAACATGACGAGAGCTCGTGGGCCTCCCGACCAGTTCGAGGTGCCGCGCCTGGAGCTCATCGACCGACGCTGTCTTGGACGACGCGCTCGGCTTCGATAGCGTCGACGCCGCGCGCGTCATCGCTGCTTCCAGGATCTTGCGCACCAGCCACGCCTTGTTCGGGCAGCGCGTCGGCTCGCCGACAACTTCGACGTACTTCTGCTGCAACTCTGGCAGGCGCATCGCCCCGAGGTCCGCTTCGTTCAACTTACTCATGCTCGCTCTCCTTCCGAGCGCCCTGAACCGGTGCTCGTGGGCATACAGGCGTCCGCGCGCGGGAACCTCAAGGTCATGCGACCGTCAGCGAGCTCTTGAATATGGGGAGCGAACTGCGCCGATTCCCAAGGAGAACAGGCAGCCGCGACCTTGCAACTCCCCATATCCGTCAGCTCTACATACCGGCGGTCGTCGCTGCCCGTCGAGCGACCGACGACCTCGAGGTACTTCGTCTGCAGCTCCTCGATCGTCATCGACGCGAACCGACCGCGCGGCTTCGGCGGCGTGCTCTCGGCGAGCGTCGTCTCGGGCTCGGGCACCGGCGTCGCGCGCGCGCTGGTGCGCGTCGGGCGCTGCAGCTCCTCGGCGGGCGCTGGCTCGACGGCGCGCGCGGCCAACGCCTCCTCGATGCGCCGGACGAGGAACTTCTTGTTCGGGCTCTTGGTCGTCTCCCCCGTCGCCTCCTTGAAGCGCTCCCACAGCGCCGGCAGCCCGAGGGCTGCGAGGTTCTCCTTGTTGGACTTCGCCTTCCTGGTCTTGGTCTTCGTGCTCATGACTGCTCTCCTCGTCGGGCGCTGGGTACACGTCGCCCTTCACGCGCGCGCCCTTGGCTCGCGTGGTGGGCTTGCGCTCCGTAATGGAGCGCGCCGTCGCTCAGGTCGTCAGCGCTTCAGGCTCGCGAAGCACGCGAGGTCAATGGCGCGCGGGTCGCTCGACACGAAGCTGAAGCGTCCCTCCGCTTCGAGCCATGGCTGCACCTCGACGCGGTCCTCGGCGGTGACGCCGCCCGCACGCGCGAGGTCATCCTCGTCCTTGATGATGTTCCCGTCGGCCTTGAGCACCGCGACGATGCGAACGCGGTAGCCGCGCAGGTAGCGATGCTCGCTGCCGATGTAGGTGGTGATGGCGCCGATGGTCGTGATCTTCATCGCTGTCCTCCGCGTTGATCGCTTCGCCATACAGGCTTCCGTTCACGCCCCCAGCAAGGTCATTCCGTGAAGAATCGACCTCGTTGAGAACCGCGTTCGCGCTCACCGCGTGGCCACGTTCCATGCCGTCTTGGACCCGTAGCGGAGCTGCTCACCCTCGACGATGAACACGTCGTTGCGGTGCGCGCCCGGGTCGAGGCAGTCGTCGCGCTCGTCGTCCTCGTCGCGCTCGTCTGCGTCGGCGCGCAGTATCTCGTCTCGCGTCGCCACACCCGCGATCGCGCACTCGAACGGCCAATTCTCTTGCGACATCACGAGGACCTCGGCGTCCGGGTCCTGCTCCTCCAAGAGCTCGATCAGCTCGCTCACCTTCATGTCGTCGTCTCCGCCGGGGTGGTTCGTGGGGTGCGCCCCGCTCGCGACGACATACAGGCTTCCTTCTGGCGACTTTCCAAGGCGAAGAAGCGAGAAATCGACCTCGCTGCGGAAGCCCGCGTCACGTCGCGAGAAGTCCGGGGAGCCGAGCCAGATCCAGCCAGCCGCGCAGCACGCGGGCGCCCACGTGAAGCGCTCCGTCGCGCGCCGCGAAGCTGCTCTCGCGCCGCCTCCCCGCGGGCTTGTTTGTCGCCTCGTCCCGCTGGCCGTAGTCGAACGTCGCGATGCGCCCGCGCTGCTCGTCGAGCTCCTCCAACACACAGACGTGCTCGGGCGGCGCGACGTAGAGGATGTCGCCGGGCTTCGGGCGCCGCGTCCCCTTCGCCCAGACGAACGCGTCGCCCGTGCCGAAGACGAGGCGCGATAGATTCGCGCCGACCTTCCACGGCACCTCGCCTCCGTCGTCGTCGCGGTTCAGCACGCGCTCGTCGCGGTAGCCGAGCTCACGCAGGACATAGTGCGCGAGGTCGCCGCACGCGGAGTAGCCCTTCCAGCGGTTGCGCCCCTCCGTCACGAGCTCGAAGACCGGATCGCCGAGGACGCGGCCGGCGGCGCCATTGCACGCAAAGCGCGCGGCCTCGACCGCGGCAGCTCGAAGCGTCGCTTCGTCGAGGAAGCGTCGCTGCGGCACAACCGTCGGCGACGCCATCACGCCGCTTTGTCGTGCATGTCCTCGATGGCGTCCTTGAGCGCGACGAGCGCGGCCTCGACCTTGGTCACGGCCTCCGTCTGCGCGCGGCCCATCTCTGCCACCTTGTCGAACAGCTCGCGGAGCTGAGCGTCCTTCTTCTCGTTCACCTTCCAGAACGCCCACGCCAAGACGGCCACGAGGCCGTAGGGCCCGGTCGCCTGAAGCCACGTCGCGACGCTGGTGAAGTCCTCCATCTCGTTCTCCCTGGCTCAGGCCACGGCGTGCGTGGGCAGTAGATCTCGAACGTCAGCGCGACGTACGCCGGTCGAGCGCTTGACCGCCTCCTCAAAGGCGGCGTCGGGCCCGAGTCCCACCTCGATGCGCAGCCATGCGTAGAAGACGAGCAGCGCTCCGTCCGCGTGCCCGAAGTAGTGGTGCGCGAGCACGCCCGGCAGCGGCGCCTTCGCGGCCGCGTCGACGGGACCGAGCACAAAGCGCCCGTCTCGAAGCCCTGGCCAGACGCGCGGCACCGCGATGCCTGGTGTGGGATCGCTCGTCGCCCAGCGCACGAGCGCGGCCACGGCCTCAGCCTGCGCAGGCGTCGGCAGCACGTATTCGCCCTTGTGCGCCCACGGCGCCTTGATGATGCGGTTCCACGGTAGACCCGGCTTCAGGTAGCTCGGGTAGTAGGGATTCACGACCTCGACGCCGAACGACGCGCCATTGTGCTGGCTCGCGTGCCAGAGGATGTCCGTCGCGAGGTCGCCGTGTTGCGTGAGCGATCCGTCGGCGTCCATCACGAGATGAACGCCGAGGCCCCGCTTCTTCAGGACCGCGATGGTCGCGTCGACGCTGCGCGTGACGGTCTCGTGGATGACGAGCTCGACCGCCCGCGTTCGCTTGCCCTTCGAGGCGAAGCGATGGACGCCGTCGTCGGCGAACGTGCGCACGGTGAGTCCGCCGACGGGACACGTCGCGACCCCGCTCACGATGAAGCCGCCATTCACTGGTCTGGCTCCTTCCCCTGCAGCTGCTCGACGGCGCGTGCTGGCAGCTTGAGGCCTGCATCGAAGAAGCGCTGCTTGACCTCCTGAGCGAGAGGCCGCGTGAAGACCTTGTCGGCCTTGTCTCGCAGCTTCGCGACGACGCGGCCTCTCTTCACCAGCTCAGCGTGCAGCTCATCGACGAGCAGCCTGTGGAGATGGCTCGAGCTGCCGACCGCAGGGTGCTCTTGCTCCTCCGCAGGCGAGCGGAGAAGGAACTCGCGCGAGCGGCACGCGGGGCACTCGGGGAGCGCCACGATGCTGTCCTCGACCTGTTGCTCGCGCTCAATCCCGACCTCGAGGTCGGCAAGCAGGATGCGATTCTCGCCATCACACTTGGCGCAGCGTTGCACGAGCTCAGTCGCGGTGATCTCTTGAATGGCCATGCGCGCTCCTCATGCGATCGCGGTGTACGAGCCGAACCAGTACGCGGTCGCCCCTCCGCTGAGCGACTGGTAGGAGAAGAAGCCGAAACCGTCGCGGTCGGCGTAGCCGGTGGTCGGCGTGCCCGAGAAACCTGCGCTTGCGCTGTTGACGCTGAGCGTGATCGACGACGGTGCCGCGGGGAACCGGTTGCGGAAGGTGACGCTTCCGCCGCCAGCGACCGTCCGCGTGCCGTTGAAGCTGTTGGTCCACTCCATCCCCAAGCGCCCGATCTCGCGCACCGTCCCCGCCAGCTCGAACGCGGAGTTGACGGTGCTGCTCATCGGCAGGCGCCAGGTGCGTGTCCAGGTGGTGAAGGTCGCGGCGAACGAGTCCTCGTGGAGGAACTCGATCTCGTTGCGCGCGAAGCGGAACGCGCCGCAGAAGGTGCCAGACGCGTCACGCACCCACTGCGAGCCATTCCACGACGCGTTCAGGGTGAACCAAATCGCGCTCGTGTCCGAATACACACGCAGCCGCGTCGCGGCTGCGCCAGAGGCGTTGGCGTCGAGAATGAGCGCTTTGGTCCCGCCGAGCGGCGGAATGTGAATCGACCGATGCTGGCCGGCGTTCGCCTCGTTGCCTCGAAAGTGATCGTCCTCGAAGGCGTCGAGGATCTCCGCCAGCGCGGCCTCGACGTTGGCCGCATTCAGGTTGCCGCCTGCGTCGGCGACGGAGATGGCGCTCGCAGCGTGGGCGCCGCTCCCCTGGTTCACGTGGCCGTTGAGCGCGCCGAGCAGCGTCGCGAGGGCCGCGCGGAGCGTGCCGGCCGCGATGGCCGTTGGCGCACCGGCGATCGCGTCAACGCCGACCAGACTCGCGCCTGGAGCAGCGGCGCTCGTCGCGAGGAGGTCGGCGACGATCTCCTGGAGCTGCGCCTGGACGTTCGTTGCTGCGATATTGTTGTGGGCGGTGGCGGCGATTGCGCTCGCGTTGTGCGCGCCGGTCGGCGCGCTCACGTGCGTGTTCAGGAAGCCGAGGAGCGACGCGAGCTGCGTCTTGACGGTGCCCGCGGCGAGGGCGTTCGGCGCCCCCGCCGTGGCGTCGACGCCGATCCGCGTCGCTCCTGAGCTGCCAACGGCGCCAGAGGCCAAGTCGTCGACGACCTCGTCGATCGCCGCCTGCACGTTGCCGGCTCCGACGAAGCCGTGCGCGGTGTAGTCGATCGCGCTCGCGGCGTGACGGCGAGCCGCCGCGGTGAAGTGGTCACGGAGCTCAGCGTCGACCTCGTCGAACGAGGCCTGCACCGTCGCTGCCAAGGGCGCGAGGATGCTCCAGGTGCCGGTAGTGACGGCGACCGAGGTGCCCTGAGCGAAGATGAACGCCTGACGGCGCGACGTGTCGATGTCAGCGGCGAGGATCTGAGTCTGCCCGGGCCGGCGACGCACGTCGCACACGAGGAGTTCGTCGGCCTGGAGCGCCGGCTTCGGCGCGACGCCGATGGGCCCCTCGGGCGCCTGCCGCACCACGAGTTCGAAAGACTCATCACGCCGGAAGAACACCTGCTGAGAGTTGCCGTCCGTGCGCGGATCCGAGAGCTGGCGCTTGAAGCGCAGGAAGATGCCGAGCCAGCGCTCGTTGCCAGCCGTGGCGACGTCGGTGGGGATGCCCACGAGGTCGACGGCGCAGTCCACCGTCTGCCCGGTCCCGAAGAACATCCGCTGTCCGAGGTTGTCGTAGGCCCGCGCGGGTGCGGTGAGGTCCACGGTCAGGTCGGGGACCGGCGAGTGCGGCGCCGGGACGGCGCCCGAGACGATGCCGTAGATGTTCAGGTCGGCGGCGAGATCCCGATCCGCCTTCTCGAGCAAGGCGAACGCGAGGTCGAGCTCGGCCTCGGTGACGCGCTGGCGAAAGTAGAAGTCGACGCGGTCGGCCATGTCCTTGCCTCGGCGGGCACGAGGCCCTCCGTGGAGGCAAAGCCGGCGCGCGCGGCTCGTGGGGACAGGAGAGGCCCGTCCGGCTACAAAGAGGGCATGGAACCGCGCCTGAACTTCGTGACGCTAGTCGTGGCCGACCTCGCCCGGGCTCGCCGGTTCTATGTTGACGGCCTGGGCTGGAAGGCCGCCTTCACCGGCGACGACGTGTTGATGATCCACGTCGGCCAGAAGCTCGTGCTTTCCCTGTGGTCCGAGGCGGGCGCGCGCGAAGAGATCGGCGAGGTCACTCGCGGCGGGACGCTGCCCTTCACGCTCGCGCACAACGTCGCCACTCCTGCGGAGGTCGACGCGGTGCTCGCGACGGCGCGCGCCGCGGGAGCCACGGTTGAACCGGGCCAGCAGCGCGCTTGGGGAGGCTACAGCGGCTACTTCATCGATCCCGAGGGCTTCCGCTGGGAGGTCGCCTTCAACCCGCACCCGATCGGCGACGTTACTTTCCCGTAGCTCCATCAGTGTAGGTCGGTCGTCTCGCCGAGGTCGCTGAGGCCGAGCTCCCAGTGGTTCGGCAGCACCGGCGGAAGCGGCTCGACGAGGTCCACGAAGTGGGTGTGCGCGGGCTTCAGATACTCGACGATGGCGCGCAGCTGCTGACGCTCGCGCGTCGTGAGAATGCGCGTGACCTCCACGTTGAAGGCGTAGCGCGCGAAGCGGTCGGAAGGCCCGAGCACCCAGTCGATGCCGAGATCGGACTCACCGAGCCTGAGCGTGTCCGCGTTGAACGGAGTGATGGCTGCGATGTCGATGCCGAGAAAGAAGCGGACCGCGTTCTGGATGCCCTTCGCCGTACCCTTTTGCCGATACATCTCGACGAGGACCGACGCGAGGCGGCGCTTCCCTATCGCGTCGAGCTCGAACGGGAACGGGTTGCCGAGGTCGCGCAAGATGAGCTCGACGAAGGGCTCCGGCGCTCGTTCGAGGTCGAAGATGTCGGGCCAGCGGTCCAAGTCAGCGAGCAGGAGGTCGGTCACCTCTTGCAGGCACGCGATGAAGCGCGCGAGATCGCCGGTCTGGTCGTCACGGCGGTTGTGGTTCGGCAGCATCCGCCAGAGGTCGAAGCGCCGCCGCTCAGGGCGCGCGGGGCGAAAGCCGCTGAAGGTGGCGCGGTCGTACGGGGCGTGCACGGGGTTACCGACGAGGTCCGTTACGCCGCTCACGACAACCTCGTACTCCACGTCTGGCGTCATCTCGGTGTCGAGTGTGAGGAGGACGATGTTGTCGTCGTTCGTTGAGGCGACTGCCGTGAGTGGCACGGCGGGCGCACCGAGCGCGGTGAATGTGAACGTCGCGCCGGGCGGGACGAGCACGCGTTCATCAAAGGCCAAGCGCACGGTCCGCTGCGCCAGCGCTTGTGCGCCGACGATGCGCGGTGCCGTGCGGTCTTCGACGATGAACGAATACACCTCGTCGAGCGAGGCGGCGCCGCCTACCGTTTGGGCGAGCACGCGCACCTGGACCGTCGCGAGGCTCGCGAGAGGGATGACGGGGTGGAGCACGACGCGCAGCGTGTCTGCGCTTTGCACGACGTCGGCGAGCGGCCCCGCGTAAGCCGGCGCGATCTCGGTGGACGCGCCGCCCTCGAACGCGAGCGCGCCATCGATCCACACGCGCGCGGTCGCGCGGTCCACGCCGTCCGCTCCGGTGTCGACCAACTCGAGGGCGAGCGTCGCGTCGATAGGCACGCCGTTCTCGGCCGGACTCGGGTCGCGGTTCACCAACACGAGGCGCGGCGCGGTCGCCAGGAGCGCGACGCTATCGACGTAGAGCGCGGGGAGCTCGACCGTGCTCACCGTTCGCTCCTCATGCGTTCACCAACTCGAGCCGCACGCCCACTGTGTGCGTGCCGGAGAGCTTCGAGACGTTCGCGGCCAGGTCGGTGACGAGCCGCTCTCGGCGGGCTGTCGGTGAGCGCGCTCGCGCGGATCACCGAACTTGGTGATCAAATGCCGGAGCGCTGGCGGATGCGGCTGGCGCCAACCGACGCCACACCCGCGCCGGCGCTCGAGCCGCGCGACCCGCGGATCCCGCCTGTGGGCACGGTGCTTCGGCGCGTCTTCCAGGGCGTCGCGCACGAGGTCACCGTCTGCAGTGAGGGCTTCGAGTACGCTGGCCAGCGCTTCCAGACGCTCTCGGCGGTGGCGAAGCACATCACGGGCACGCCCTGGAACGGCTTCCTCTTCTTCGGCTTGAAGAAGCGCGTCGAGGCTGCGCGCGAGGAGAGCGCGGCATGAGCGACGTCCAGTTCTACCGCACGCAGATGGGCCATCGCTTCTACGAAGCCACCGCGCCGGCGCTGGTGCGCGAGCTCGCGCGCCTCAACGACAACCTCGAGCGGCTCCTCGCGTTCCTCGAGCGTGAGCCCGCGGGCGAACCACCGAGGCCCGAGAGCAAGCCGAAGGAGCCTCGATGACGCGACGCATGACGCCGAGCGTGTCTGCGACGGCCACGAAGCGCTGCGCGATCTACACGCGCAAGTCGACGTCGACCGGCCTCGACTCCGACTTCAACAGCCTCGACGCGCAGCGCGAGGCCTGCCTCGCGTACATCCAGCGCCAGCCCGGGTGGACCCTCGTCGACGAGCGCTACGACGACGGCGGCTTCACCGGCGCGAACACCGACCGCCCCGCGTTCCAGCGCCTCATGGCTGACATCGACGCGGGCAAGGTCGACGTCATCGTCGTCTACAAGGTCGACCGGCTCTCGCGCTCGCTCCTCGACTTCGTGAAGGTGATGGAGCGGCTCGGCACGGCCGGCGCCTCCTTCGTGTCCGTCACGCAGAACTTCTCGACGGCCGACGC
>CAYYWA010000168.1:0-12150 GCA_964475255.1 uncultured Sorangium sp. | reverse complement strand
CTCTCAACGCTTGACGGCGCTCCGCCGCTGCCGATCGCGTCCTCTCAACGCTTGACGGCGCTCAGTCGCTGCCGATCCCGTTCTCTTTCGGCTCTGGCGCGGGTGGGGGCGGCGCATCGCCGGGCCAGAGCTTGATGCTGACGTCAACGTCGATGCGCCCTCCCGGGGCCGGCTCGACGGAGAGCGCACGCACCGCGCCCACCAAACAGCGCGCGTCCTCCTCGCTGGGCAGCTTGGTCTCGAGGAGCCGCGCCGCGGACACCGTGCCGTCGTCGCCGAGTGTCATGCGCACGCGCGTGTGCCCTTCGGCGCCCGGATGCTTGCGCAGCGCCGCCTCGTAGCAGCGCCGGAACGGCCAGTACCCTCGGCTCCGCACCTGGTAGAGCAGCTGCTTTCGCGAGAGGGTGTGTTTTCCGCGCGCTGGCAGAGTGCCCGCCACGACCTTCGTTTCCACGAGGACACGAACCGCGGGATGGTACTTGCGGCGCTTGGCGAGCGGCGTCGCGCCGCCCACGGCGAGGGCCGGTGTCGCGGTGGACTCGAAGGTCGACGCGGGGCTCCTGGCAGCAGTCGTTTCCGGCGCACCGAGGCCTGCGGCGGCGGCGATCAGAAAAGGAAGCGCCCAGGGGGACATCCCACCCGGAAGTACACAGGCCGTGACGGGGAGGAAAGGGGGTTGGCGCGGACGGCACCGCTCCGTTCCGGCGATGGCTCGTTCGAGGCGTCTTCTTTTGGGCTCGTGGTTTCGCTCGTCCCGGTTCGAGCCCCGGCTGCGCAATCGTTCGCGCGCCGCGGCGCGGCGAAATGGAAGTAGATGCACGGTGGCGGCTCAGCCTGAGCCCGAGCGGGTTCGACGAGCGTCGATTTCTTGGCGCAGGGCGGATCGCGATGTCGCGCCTCCGACGGATTCGTGACGGGTGCCCCCGCGCTCCGCTGCGCGAGATCCCAGCTTCTCTCGCGCTTTCCGGCTCGAGGGGGCGTCACGACTCCTTGGCACGCCTTTCGCTTTACGGAAGCCGCCATGCGCACGAAACGAGGCAGAAACCGGCGAGCAGCCCTCGAGCGCGCGGCCTCCACGGAGCCCTGTCCGGTCGAGGCGCGCTTGGAGCAGGCGCGCCGACAACGCCGTCGGGGTGATGCGCGCAGGGCGCTCGTGTTGCTCCGCGAGGCCTGCTTTCTGGCGGGCACGGACGCGCGCCTTTGGACGCTGTATGGCATCCAGTGCTGGCGCATGAGCCGCGGTGACGACGCGCGTCAGGCGCTCCGCCAGGCGCTGTGGCTGCGGGAACGGGCGCACGACGAGCCGCGCGCTCGCGTGCTGCGCCGCCTGCTCGACGCAGCCGAGTCTCACCTCTGTCCGGACTCGCTCCGCGCCGCCTGATCGCTAGGACGACGACGGGCTGCGGCTCGGCCGCTCTGGCGCCGAGCTCAGACCGCTTTGCGTTCCTCGCGGAACGCGAGCCCGGACGTTTCGAACGAGCGCAGCACGTTGCGCGTGCACACCGGGCACATCCACGCGACGTCGAAGCGCGGCTGGCCGGCGCCGATGGTGTTCGCCGGCGCGGGGAGCTCGCGCCCGCGGCGTGGGTCCTTCGCCCAGCCTCGGATCGCACGGGTGTTCTCGTCGAGATCCGCGCCGAGCCGGGCCTGGCACTCACACACCGAACGAACTGTCGCGATCTTCATGGGCAGGGGCGCCGGGGACTTCCCAGCGTTCTTTCCCGCGTTTATGTCAGCCGTTCCTCGAAGGTCAAGGGCGTGTCCCCTCCATTTCGCCCTTTCCTTGGTCGCGGCGCCGCGCTACTGTGTGCGTCCCTTCCGCGGGACTAGCTCAGTTGGTAGAGCACGAGCTTCCCAAGCTCGGGGTCGCGGGTTCGAGCCCCGTGTCCCGCTCCGGAAAAAAGGCTGGATTCGCACTCGGAACGCTCACCGGAAACAGCCTGCTCGTACGAAACGGCACTGAGCTCGAGGATTCGGTGCCGGGCACGACTCGACGCTTGTCGGCGGGCGTCGCTCCTCACCGCCGGTCGCGCGGTGTGGCGGCGCCGTGCGCGGCACGCAGTGTGCCGGTGCGTTGAGGCGTGGAGCGCTAGGCGGAATCCGGAGGATTCCACCAGCAGGCGCCCTTGTGGGCGATGGCCTGGGCGGCGCGCTCGCGAATGGTGGCGAGCGCCTCGGGTGAGAGCGGGCGAAAGCTCTCGGCAGCGGCGAGGGCGGCGTCCTGCTCGTTCGGGAAGCTCATCCCGAGGAGCGCGACGTCCGGATCGAGCGTGAGGGTGTAGTGCACGCACTCGGCGACGCTGAGCCGCGGCAGGGTGGGCTGCGACTCGTCGGCGCCCCCCGAGCTCAGCTTGCCACGCGGCCGCGTCGCGAGCGGACGCCCGTAGCCCTCGGTGTCTCCGAGCAGCTTGCCGGCGCCGAAGGTCTTGAAGCACACCGTGCCGACGCGGAGCGCGCGCGCCATGGGCAGGATCTCATCCACGTAGCGCGCGTCGACGTACGGCCCGACCGGGAACAGGGCGATATCGAGCTTGCCGCTCGCGAGCGCGGCGTACAGCGCCGCGGGATCGTGCGCAGAGATGCCGACGAAACGACAACACCCCCGCGCGCGGCACGCCTCGAGCTCGTCCCAAACGCCGCCCGGTCGGCACAGCTCGTTCCACTGCTCGAGCGAGCGCACGCCGTGGAGCACGAAGGCATCGGCGGCTTCCATGCCGAGCCGCTCGAGGCTCTGCCCGACCTGGTCGGCGACGGGGCGATCGAAGTGGTCGACCTTGTCGATCACGAAGACGTTCGAGCGACGACCAGCGAGCGCGGCGCCCACGACGCGCTCGCTGTGACCGTCTTCGTAGCTCGGCGCCGTATCGACGAGGTTCAGCCCGAAATCGAGGGCGCGCCGCAGCGTGGCGACGAGCGTCTCGAACGCCACCGCGCGATCGGCGAGATCGCCGACGCCGATGCGCGTGGCGGCGAATCCCGTGCGACCGAGCTCGCGATAGGGCTCGAAACGGAGGCCGCTCAAGCCGGCTCGCCGGAGAACTTGAGCGGGGGATCCTCGTTCTTCACGAGGTAGTAGAAGCGCTTGTGGAACTCCTCCGGGGAGAGGTGCGCGATCTCCGCGCACTTCGCGATCTCCTGCGCGTCGTCGAAGTCGTCCCGTCGCAGCCTCAGCATGTAGCGCCGCGCGATCTTGTACTGCTCGGTGTTGATATCGACCATGCGGACGCGCGTGCGCCCCGTCTTCGGATCGAGCATGTCCTCGAAACGCACCGGACGGAACTTGCCGGCCTGGATGGTCACCATCGCGCCCGAGCCGCCCTCGATGAGGTACTTGGCGGCGCAGTATCCGAGGTCGCGCGTGTACTCCATGTCGAAGGGGATCGGATCGGTGCAGCGCAGCTCGTAACCGATGTTCTTCGAGACGATGGTCGTCTTGATCCCGAGCTCCTTCAGCTTCTCGCTGACGCGCGCCTTGATGATCGGGCCGAACTCGACCTCCGCGATGCGGATGTGGTCGTGCTCGTCGCGCTCGACGTTCGGCACGTACTTCTCGAGCTCCTTCTCGTCGAGGTGCTCGACGAGCCCCTCGGCGAGGATCGCGACGCCGTCCGGGCGCCCGTAGGCGAGGCGCTTCACGATCGAGCCCACGAGGATATCGGCGATCTCGTCGAGGGTGATGCGATCGCGGCGGAACTCCTCGGGAATGATGGTGAGCGTCGCGCCCGCGGCCTTGCCGATGCCGAGCGCGAGGTGACCCGCCTTGCGACCCATCGCGACCACGAAGTACCAGCGCGAGGTCGTCTGCGCGTCCGTGAGCAGGTCTTGGACGATCTCGGTCCCGCGGTGGCGAGCCGTTTGATAGCCGAAGGTCGGAATGCTCTCCGGCAGATCGAGGTCGTTGTCGATGGTCTTCGGCACGTGAACGACTTTGAGCGAGCCGCCGGAAGCCTTCGACAGGTTCATCGCGGAGAACGCCGTGTCGTCGCCGCCGATGCTGATGAGGTACCCGATGCCGAGGCGCGCGAGCGACTCGAGCGCCGTCTTCAGGTTCTTCGGGTCCTTCGTCGGGTTCGCCCGCGAGGTGCCGAGGCACGAGCCGCCGCGGAAGTGAATGCGGGAGACCGTTTCGATGTCGAGCGGCCGAACCTTTCCGATGTCCCCCCTCATGATCCATTGGTACCCGTCGCGGATTCCGATGACTCCGAATCCGGAGAGGCACGCGCGGATGGTTGCGGCCCCGATCACACTGTTGATGCCGGGGGCGGGGCCGCCGCCGACCAGAATTCCAACGTTCTGTCTTTCCGTCATGGGGGCGAGGCTGCCTATACCAGAATTCCCCACCCGTGCGGGAGGGCCCTCCTGGTCTATTTTTCGGAGTCCGTCGCAGTGCGACCGGCGGGGCCTCGCGAGAACGCCGATCGGCGTTCTCGCCTCGTTTCGCTCCCCAACGAGGAGGCCCGAAATCGAGGCTCAGGGTCGTTCGCGCCGCTCGCCGACGTGAACTCGGCGGGGCTCCTTCCCACGCGGGCGCTCGCCTCGACGCTGGCTTCCGCGTGTTTCGGCGCGTTCCGGTGCGCTAGCTCGGCGTCCCGCCGCCGCGGTACGCGTCGTTGCTGCCGATGCGCTTGCCGTTCTCGCCGGGCTCGAAGAAGTGCACCCGCGAGAGGTCGAAATACATGTCGAGCGGCTGCCCCGCTTGGATACCGGCGAACGCATCCATGTGCGCGACGACGTGCGGGTGTCGATCGGTCGCGAGGTACACGTCCATCTTGTCGCCCAGCGGCTGCACGAGCTTGACCCGAAAACCAAGGGAGCCTTCGTTCGTGGGAAAGCGCGCGTGCTCCTTGTCGGAGAGGGCCTCGGGGCGAGCTCCGAGCACGACCTCGCGGCCGCCGTAGGCCGCGAGCGCCGACTTGGCCCACGCCGGGACGGGGAGCCTCCCGGTGCCCTCGTCGAAGAAGAGGCGGCCACCCTCCTCGACCAGGCTCCCTTCGAAGAAGTTCATGGGCGGGCTGCCGAGGAAGCCGGCCACGAAGCGGTTCGCGGGTTGGTGGTAGATCGCGAGCGCGCTGTCGCACTGCTGAATCAGCCCGTCCTTCATCACCACGACGCGATCCCCGAGGGTCATCGCCTCTTCCTGATCGTGGGTGACGTACATCGTCGTGGCGTTCAGGCTCATGTGCAGGTGCTTGATCTCGGCCCGCATTTCCACGCGAAGTTTCGCGTCGAGGTTGGAGAGCGGCTCGTCGAACAAGAAGCACTTCGGGTCGCGGACGATGGCGCGCCCGAGCGCCACGCGCTGGCGCTGCCCGCCGGAGAGGGCCTTCGGCTTGCGCTGGAGCAGGTGCTCGATCATCAGCACCTTGGCAGCGTGCTTCACCTTCTCCTCGATCGTGCTCTTCGGCACTTTGCGGAGCTTGAGCGCGAACGCCATGTTCTCGTACACCGTCATGTGCGGGTAGAGCGCGTAGCTCTGGAACACCATCGCGATGTCCCGGTCCTTCGGGGGGACGTCGTTGACCACCCGGTCGCCGATGCGAATCGTGCCGCTCGTGATCTCCTCGAGGCCCGCCACCATGCGGAGCGTCGTGGATTTTCCGCATCCAGAGGGCCCGACCAGCACGACGAACTCCCGATCCTGGATGTCCAGATTGAAGCGATCCACGGCGCGAACGCCGCCGTCGAAGATCTTCACGACATCTTTCAGGATGACGCCTGCCATTTCTATGCACCTCGGCTCGCGGCCCGCTCGAAAAAAGCGCGGGGCATCATACCTCCCCCGACGCGACCCGCTAGCCCTTTCGGGCGTCCGAGGGTCCGGCCCGTGTGTTCGCCGTTGCCGAAGCTTTCGCGCTGATTTAGGGTCGCCCCGCTTCCGCGGCGCGTCGTGATCGAGCACTATCCCTACGGCAAGGCACCTTTTTGGCTGACGGCGCTCGCGCTCGTCTCACTGCTGCTCGTAGTCGCGATGCAGCAACGGGAGGAGGAGGAGCCCGACCTCGTGCTCGCCATCTCGGCGGCGAACCACGTGGATTCGTACAAGCAGGTGCTGCCGCGCTTCGAGCAGAAGCACGGCGTGAAGGTGGCCCTGAACCTGGTGCACAGCCGCGCCCTGCAGACGCGCCTGCAGAACGCGATCATGGCCGGCTCGGAGGTGCCCGACCTGGTCGAGCTCCAAGAGAACCATCTCGCCTTCTTCACGCGTGGGCCGGTGTCCGACGTCGGCTTCACGGACATTACGGAGCCGCTGGAGCGCGAGGGGTATCGGGAGCGCCTCGTCGAGTCGCGGCTCAGCCTGTGGATGTATCAGGGGCGCGTGTTCGCGGCGCCCCACGACGTCCACCCAGTGATGCTGATGTACCGGGCCGACATCGTGGAGGGCCTCGGGATCGACGTCTCGAAGCTCGAGACGTGGGACGACTTCGTCGAGGTCGGGCGCAAGGTCGTGAAGGATCTCGACGGCGACGGCGTGCCCGACCGGTACATGATCGACTTGCCGGTCTCCGCGGCGTGGGGGCTGCTCATCCTGCTGCGCCAGCGCGACGTGAGCCTCTTCGACGAGCACGGCAATCTCACCTTCAACCAGCCCGCGACGGTCGACACCATACTCTGGTACGCGCGGCAGGTGGAGGGCAAGGATCGCATCGCCTTCGAGTGCGGCTGGGGACAGCCCTTCTACAAGGCCATGTCCGACGGCCTCGTGCTCTTCTACATCGCGCCGGATTGGCGCACGTACACGACGCAGATGGATGCGCCGGCGCTCGCCGGAAAGCTGAAGGTGATGCCGCTCCCGGCGTGGAAGAAGGGCGGTCGGCGCACGAGCGTCTGGGGCGGTACGGGGCTCGCCATCACCAAGGCGAGCGAGCGGCAGGACCTCGCCTGGGAGCTCGCGAAGGAGCTCTACTTCCAGCCGAAGGAGCTCGGGGAGCGCTTCGCGCAGACCAACATCGTGCCTCCGCTCAAGGACGCCTGGAATCTGCCCGAGTTCCGGGAGCCCAACCCGTTCTACTCGGGGCAAGCCATCGGCGAGATGTACGCGGCGCTCGCGCCCGAGACGCCGGCCTCGTGGGGGAGCCCCTACTATCGGGAAGCCGAAGGGCAGATCAGCCAGGTGTTCCTGCGGGCGCTCGAGCGCTATCGGACCCGCGGTGAAGGCGGGCTCCGCGAGTACGTCCAGGACGAGCTCGACCGCGCCGAGGCGTACCTGAACCGCGTGATCCACCGAAACGTGCTCGCGAAGAGGTGAGCGTGACCGACCGCATCGAGGAGCAAGTTCGGAAGGCGAAAGCGGCGCCGGAGGTCGCGACGGAGCGGCGGCGGAGGCCGAGCCTCGTGCCGTACGCCTTTTTGGCCCCGTACCTCGTGGTGACCGCGGTGTTCGTCGTTTACCCGCTGCTGAACGCCGGAGTGCTCGCCTTCCACCAGACGAACGGCCCGGCGTCGCGGGTCTTCATCGGGTTCGACAACTTCCGCTACCTGTTGACCGACCCGGTGTTCCACAAGGCGCTCAAGAACACGACGGTCTTCGCCTTGTTCTCCCTGTTCTTGCAGCTCCCGCTCTCGATGGCGCTCGCGCTCCTGCTCAACACGAGCAAGGGCCGGATGAAGAGCATTTTTCGGCTGATTCTGTTCTCGCCGAACCTCGTCGGGCAGATCTTCGTCGGCATCCTATTCAGCGTGCTGTTCACGCCCCGCTACGGGCTCATCAATCGCTTCATCCACGAGCTCGTGGGGTGGGGGCTCGAGGAGCGTTGGCTCGGCAACCCCGCGCTCGTGATGCCGGCGATCGTGATCACGTCGCTCTGGCTCTGGGTGGGGTTCAACATGATCTACTTCCTCGCCGCGCTGCAGAGCGTGGACAAGAGCCTCGAGGAAGCGGCGCGCGTCGACGGCGCGAACCGGTTCCAGGTGTTCTGGAACGTGACGTTGCCGTCCATTCGCCACGTGGTCGTGTTCGTGGTGGTGACGAGCCTCATCGGCTCCTACCAGCTCTTCGAGCTGCCCCTGGCGCTCATGCCCGAGAGCTACGGCCGCGGTCCGGACGACGCGGGCCTCACCGTCATCACGTACCTGTACGACGTCGGCTTCACGAGCGGGGACCTCGGGCTCGGCTCGGCCGTGGGCTGGGTGGTGGCCGTGATCATCTTCGGTCTCAGCCTGCTGCAGATAAAAATGGCTCGGGTCGCCGAGGACTGACATGAACGCGCTCCAGATCCTCCTCTTGCTCGTCGGTCTCGGATTCGTCGGCCTCTACGCGCGGTCGCCGCGAAACCCGAAGCTCGCGCTCGCTTACCTGCGCTGGGTCGCGCTCGGGTTCGCCGCGATCCTCGTGCTCGCGCCGTTCGTGTGGCTCGTCGCGGCGGTGTTCAAAGACCGCGCGGCCCTCAACGAGTACGTGTTCTTCCCGCCGCCCAGCGAGTGGTCGGAGAAGACCATGAACCTCGGCAACCTACGCCGGCTGTTCGGCGGGGACGACACGGTTCAGGGCAAGGTCTTCTTCTGGCAGTACGTGGTCAACTCGCTGTTCTTCGCCAGCACGATCACGGTGCTGCAGCTCACGTTCTGCTCGCTCGCCGGCTACGCGCTCGCGAAGTACGACTTCGTCGGCAAGCGCCCGCTCATGGTGTTCATGCTCGGGTCGATGATGGTGCCGACCGTGCTCTTGTACGCGCCGGTGTACGAGATGATGGTGAAGCTCGGCCTCATCGACACGTACCACGGCCTCGTGCTGCAGGGCGCCGTCGGCGCCTACGGGATCTTCCTCTTCCGCCAGGCGATGGTCTCGGTCCCGAAAGAGATGCTGGACGCGGGGCGCATCGACGGGTGCAGCGAGTTCGGGATCTATCTGCGCCTGGCGATGCCGCTCGTGCGGCCGATGAGCGCGGCCTTCTGCCTCGTCACCTTCCTCGCGCAGTGGAACTCGTTCTTCGGGCCGAGCATCTTTCTCCAGACCCAGAGCAAGCTCACGCTGCCCGTGATCCTGAACCTGTACATCGGGTTCTACCAGAGCGAATACGGTGTGTTCCTCGCCGGGACGCTGCTCGCCATCATCCCGCCCGCGATCCTCTTCTTCGCGCTCGAGAAGGAGTTCATCAGCGGGCTCGCTTCGGGCGCCGTCAAGGGCTGAGCGGAGCCGGAAATCGGTCTCGACCTTCTCACTCCGGGGTCAGCCCGAGGTCGAGTCACTGCCCGGCGTCGCGGAAGACCTTGCTCACGAACGCGATGAGCTCGGTCTCGGCGAAGGGCTTGGGGAGCAGCCACGTCCCCTCGGGGACGATGCCCTGGCTCGCGATCACCTGGTCGTCGTAGCCGCTCATGTACGCGACGCGCCGAACGGCGCCGCGCGTGCGCAAGGCGCTGGCGAGCTCCTTGCCGGACATCTCGGGGAGGATCACGTCGGTGAGCAGGAGATCGGCCGTCTCCTTTCGGCAGAGCTCGAGCGCGGCCGTCGGAGTGCCGGCATCGAGGACGCGGTACCCCGCGCTCTCGAGGTGCATGCGCACGAGCCGGCGCAGACGATCGGAGTCGTCCACGACGACGATCAACTGATTCTGCGGAGCGGGGCTCGGCGCCGATGCCGCGGGGGGCTCCGACTCCGGTTCCACCTCCAGGACCGCGGGAAAGCGAACGTCGATGCGCGTGCCGAGCTCGGGTCGGGACTCGAGGCTCACGCTCCCGCCGGCTTGCCGCGCGATCGCGTCGACGGTCGACAGACCGAGCCCCGTGCCCGCGGTGCCCTTCGTCGAGAAGAAGGGCTCGAGCGCGCGGGCCGCCACCTCTTCGGTCATGCCCACGCCGTTGTCGCGGACCGAGAGGACGACGGCGGAACCGGGCTCGGCGGAGCCCTCCACCCCCGCGGGAGCCTCCTCGTTGAACGTGCGAATCACGACCTCGCCGCCGTGCGGGCACGCGTCCCGCGCGTTCATGGCGAGGTTCAAGATCACCTGCTCGAGCTCGGGCAGGCCCATGCGCACGGTGCGCAGATCCGGCGTGAGCTCGAAGCGCAGCTCGATGTTCTCGCCGAGCGTGCTGCGGAGCAGGTTGCCGATGTCCATCACCACCGCATTGACGTCGAGGAGCTTGGGCTGGACGACCCCACGGCGCCCCACGATCAATAGCTGGCGGGTCAGCTTCGCGCCGAGATGCGCGACCTCCCAGACGTGGTCCGCGAGCTCCCGGAGTCCCGGGTCGTCGAGATCGCGGCGCAGGACGGCCGCGCAGTTGAGGACGATGGCGAGGAGATTGTTGAAATCGTGAGCCACGCCACCAGCGAGCTTCGCGACGTTCTCGAGGCTCCGCGCGCGGATGAGCTGGTTTTCGAGCGCATGGCGGCGTTCCTCCGCGCGCTTGCGTTCGATGGCCGACACGAGCATCTCGCCGACGAGGCGGAGCAAGGAGACGTCCTCGTCCGTCCACTCCTTCTCGACGTGCACGGAGTCGAATCCCAAGAAACCGAGCACCGTTCCCTGATAGTTGGCGGGCACCGCCACCACGGAACGGATGGCGTGCTGTTCGAGGAACCGCCTCTCCTCCGCCGCCTCTGGGCCCAGCACGGACAGGGTCGGAACGTGAATGACGTGGTTCGCGAGGATGCGCTCGACCCACCATGGAAAGGCGCCGACCTCCAGATTTTGCAGCTCGTGGATTTGGGACTCGATGCCGGCTCGGCACCACTCGTGCGTGTTGCTCCCGGTCTGTCGATCGCTCGCCAGAAGGAAGAGATACGCGCGGTCGACCTCGCAGAACGTCCCGACCTCGGCGAGCGCGTAGTCGATGCCGGCGTCGACCTCGTTCGGGCCGAGGTTCATGAAATGCGTCGAGAGCTGCGTGATGAGCGCCTCGAAGCGCAGTCGTCGCGCCAGCACGCGCTGGCCTTCGTCGCCGTCCTCGGCGGGGCAAAGCTCGGCGAGCACGGAGAAGGCGCCCGGCGCGATGGGCCGGAGCAGCGACCAGCGGCAGCGATACACCGTGTCCGCGTGAAGCCACAGCTCGGCGTGCGCCGCTCCTCGAAGCACGCCGAGCGCTCGCGGCCCGAGCTCTCGCTCGCAGACGGCACGCGGCAACGCTCCCGCATCGGAGTCGCCGGCGCTCGAGACGAGGCGCCCGTTGTCGTCGAAGAGCAGGAGCACGCGCATCGTCACCGCTCACCGATGGCGACCGACGGGCGTCGAGCCCGCGTGTCCGAGCGCCGCAGTCTCCGCGCGAGGAGAGCGCGATTCGTCGTCGTCCGGTTCCGCCGCTGGTCTCTGATCATGACGAAAGGCAAACCGGTGCCGGGCCTCCACGTTCGCGGGCGCTAGTGATCCACGAGAAATCCAGGAATGTCCACGAGCACTTGATTGGGGAGCCTTCGCGGCGTTTCGTTCTCGACGGCTTCGTCGACCTTCATTCGGACTCCGGAGTTCTGCGTCGCGCTCGATGCAGGATTCCGCGAGAGGTGCCTTCGCGATTGCCTGCGAAGATGAGTGTGGGGCTGCGATGGAACGAGCAATCGCCGGATTCTTGCGTAGCGCTCGTCTTCGAGAGAATGCGCGCCCAACCCGAAATCGCGTCTCGGAAATCGTAGTCTCCGAGCAACTCGAATCGGCGTTCTAGAGACACTCGAGTTCGCTTCTTTTTGCGCGCTTCGCGGTCGCTCGGGAGCGCCGCGCGAGCGCCGGCCTTCGAACGCGGGCCCAGCGGCGCCGAAGCGTCGAGCACGCACGGGATGCACGCCGAGAAGGCGTCGGTGACCCAACACCCAGCGCGCCTCGCCCCAGCGACGCACGATTCACCTCTGGGCGTGGTTTTGCGTTCAGGCTGCAGGGTGTTCTCGAAGCAAGGGCCTTTACTGCGACGAGGATGCGTGCAGCGTCTTGATGTGTGGATCCGAGCGGGTAATGCTGGCGTCGTGAAGTGGCGACGACTTGCCGCGATCACGGGGGCGCTTCTCACGAGCGTCCATGCCTGTCGTGTGTACGACCCCGACGATCTCACGCCGGGCGCCTCTCTGCCTCCGGCCGCCTTCGGAGGTGATGCAGGCCTCGGCGGGGGCGGTGGAGGGAAGACCTCGAGTCCCGGTGGCGGCCGAACCGGCACGAGCGCGATGGGGGGCAACACCTCCGGCGCGTCCGGCACGGGCGGCGTGATTTCTGGCGGCGGGTTCGGGGG
>CAYYWA010000167.1:9709-12169 GCA_964475255.1 uncultured Sorangium sp. | reverse complement strand
GGATGCGCTGCCGTCCCCGCCACGGGGGCGCGAGCTGGACCCACCATTGTCCGAAGCACTTGCGCGAGGGGCACGGCGCCGAGCGCTTGCCCGCGCTCGATCCCCGGCAGAGCTTCATCCTCGTCTCGAACCACAGGAGCTTCTTCGACCTGTACGTCGTCGTCGCGGAGCTCGTTCGGCGTGGGCTCCCGCACCGCATCGTGTTCCCGGTGCGGGCGAGCTTTTTCTACACGAGCGTGCTCGGGTCGTTCGTGAATGGGGTGATGAGCTTCTTCGCGATGTATCCGCCGATTTTTCGCGAGCGGCGGCGCGCGGCACTCAACGTCGCGAGCCTCGAGGAGCTGACCTGGCTCTTGCGCCGCGGCGGCTACTTCGCGGGCATTCACCCCGAGGGACGCCGCAATCGTGGAGATGATCCGTACACGCTCCTGCCCGCGCAGAGCGGCGTCGGCCGCGTGATTCACGCGGCGCGGGTGCCCGTGATCCCGGTGTTCGTGAACGGGCTGATCAACGATCTCCCGCGTCAGGTCGCGAGCAACTTCGACGGCACCGGCCAGCGCGTCGTCATCGTGTTCGGGCATCCCGTCGATTTCGGCGACTTGTTGAACGAGCGCCCCACCCAGCGCGTGCATCAAGCCATCGCCGACCGCGCGCTGGACGCCGTTCGAACGCTCGGCGAAGAAGAACGCATCCTCCGCGCCCGCACCCACCCCGCGTGAACGCGCGTCGACGACGCATGCGCCTCGCGGCCCGAGCTCAGCCTCGATTTCGGGCTGACGCCGGAGGGGATGGCCGAGGCCGAAGCGGATTTCCTGACGCATTCGCGTTCGGCGCGCGCAGCGATAGCAGCGCTATCGCGAGCACGACGGGCGCGAAGGCGGCGGAAAGACGCGAGGGATCGGCCTTCCCCGACTAGGAAGCCCGAAATCGAGACTACCCCGTTGTCTCGAGATGGATCGGTTCTCGTTGTGCGAGGAACCGTTCCATGGCGGCGCGACTCTCGGCATCGAGCTCGAGGAAGTGCACGCCCATGCCGGGCGGCGTCGCGCTCTCCGCGTCGGGCCCGCGAATCCACCGCACCTCACCGACCGCGCGCACCTCGGAGCCATCCGGCAGATGGATACAGATCTCCACGCTCTGCCCTATCGGGCGCAGGCGATCGGTCGCGACGAACACGCCTTCGGCCGAGAGATTCTCGGCGAAGCCGGTATAGAAGTTGTGATCGCTGCCGAGGCTGACATCGAGGTCCACGGAAACCCTGGGGCTTCCCCGGCTTTCTTCCAGCTCGAGCGGCATCCCGACGCGTTCCTCTATCACGCGCGCCTGGGCCGTGCTGACGTTGCTCATTCAGTCACCTTTGGGAACCCGAACCTCGGGAGGCCGAGCCCGTGCTCGACCTCAACGGCGGGAGGGACGCACGAGTTTAGACGTGCGACCACACCGACTCCGCGCAAGACTCCGATTCGCACCACTCACGACTCGTAAGGGAGATTTCTTTTTGCAAATCAAAGCCAGGCGTGGACGCCCAGCTCCGCCGGGCGTGAGCCCAGGGTCGCGATAGCGCGTCGCGTCATCAGCCCCACCCCCAGCGCCGCGAAGAGCACGAGCGCCGGCCCGAAACCCTCCGCAATCCCGAGGAAAACAGCGCCGAGCTCGGTGTTCCCCATCGTCAACGAGAGCGCCGCGCCGGCAACGCTCGGCAGGCACAGCCAGACGAGGGCGGTCCGCTGCAGCCGCACGACGTCCATGGCTCCCAACACCCAGCGCACCATCGCGACGCCGACGAGCAGGACCCAAACCTTTCCCACGGCGGCCGCGGCACCCAGCAGCTGGAGCGCGAGCGTGCCGCCCGGCGGGACGCCCCACCCCCCGAACACGATCACGACGAGGACGGTCGCGACCGCAAGGTGGTGGGTGAAGGCAGCGAGCTCGACGGCGCGCTCCCGGCGGGTCACTGGTCGCGCGCCGGTGAACGCGCGCGCCGGGCGAGCGATGGGAACGAGCGCCCCGAGCGCCGCCATCCCCGCTATCGCGAATCCCGGCTGCGCGGCGAGGTGCCACTGCCAGGGCCACGGGCCCTGAGCCGCGACGAGCGTCCGCGCCGAGAGGCTCCCGGTCGTCATCGCGGCCAAGAACAAGACGATCCCAAAGGGAACCTGCTGAAGCAGGACGGCGCCGATGCGCTTCACCGCTTCCCGCAACGACCAGCGCGCGCCCCCACCGCCCACGGCGAGCGTCGTCGTGATCAGTGCGGCGAGCGTGGAAAGCGGTAGCGCCACTAGATCGACCTCCGGCGCGAGGAGGCTCCTCCCGAACGAGAGCAGCACGAGCGCGCAGGTCGCGGCGAGCACGGCGAGCGAGCACGAGAACGAAGTCGGCAGCTCCCGAGCGAGCCCTTGGAGCAACCCGCGTCCGAGCTCCGCGCGCGCCTCCGCGCGCCGAGCCCCCGAGCGCCGCGCG
>CAYYWA010000167.1:0-9699 GCA_964475255.1 uncultured Sorangium sp. | reverse complement strand
GTTGGGGGGCGGCCCTAAACCCCCCCCGGCTCCCCCGCCGAGGCCCTCGCGTGCTCGACCACGATCGCCTTCGCTAAGCCGGGCGCGCGCCGCGCGCCCGCCCGCCTCGACCTGGCCGAGTCGGAGGCCGCCGTCGTCGCGCACGATCTCGGTGCCGAGGAAAGCGGCGAAGCGCCGCCCTTCGCGACGGAGCACCTGGACGGTGGTGTGGGGCGTCTCTTCGGGCGTGACGTCGAGCACGATGCCGCTGCGTCGCCCCACGACGGACGCCCCCGCGCGCTTCGGCGCTCGGAACGAGACCTCGAGGTCACCCCGGAAGGTGGTCCGACGCGCGTCCGCGTCGCCGGTGAAGGCACGGACGAGCTCCGGCGTGACGGGCACCTCGAGCGTGCTCGGCCCCACCGTGCGCGCCTCGGCCTCGACCTCGAGCCCTCTCAGCACGGGCTCACCGGCGCGGTGCCCGCTTCCCGCGAAGCGCACGACCGCGGGGTGGTCTTCCGGATAGCCGGTGCCGGTGATGCGGAGGCGATCGCCGACGCCGATGCTCCGCGGCGAGACCTCCTCCAACCCGATGAGGAGCACGCCCTCGGAGGAACAGCCGAGCAGCAAGCACACGAGGGCGAGGAGGACGCGGAGCACGCCGTCCTCTTAGCGGTCGCGGTGCGACAGCGAGAACAAAGCGCGCGCACCATCCGGAAACTGGGCCATGCCTTCCGTTTCGTGCTGTAGCCGCGTGCGGAGGAGTCGCGATGCCCACTGCCTGGTTCGAGTCGATGGAACGTCTTCGCAGCATCCAGACCGAGATCCTGCGGCACGCGCCCTTCCGCGACATCGGCATCGTTCGCAATCCCGGGGCAACGCCCGAGGCGATCCGAGCCGCGGAGGCACGCCTCGGGCTGCCGCTGCCGCCGTCGTATCGTGAGTTTCTCCTGCAGCACGACGGCTGGCCGCGGTTCTTCGAGGGAGCGAGCCTGCTCGGAACCGACGATCTCGGGACGCCGCGCTACGAGCTCATCGCGCGCGCAGCGTTCGAAGCGGCCGAGACGCCGGTCCCGGAGCTCTGCCCGCCCGTCCTGCAGCGTGACCTGCCGCGCGTCGTGCCGTTCGCCGCCGACACCGAGGTGCGCACCTTGTTCGCCTTCCACCCCGAAGTACGCTCCGAAACCGGGGAGTACGAGGTCGTCGCCTGGATCAGTGAGCTCGGCATTCGGTGCGCGAGCTTCCCCGAAATGCTCGAGCTCCTCTGCGACCTCGCCGAATCCGAGCTGTCCGCGCACGTCGCCCGTAGCAGCGAGCTACGCAAGATTGCCTGAGGCAAATAACGTCAGCGTGCGCCCTTGACGCTATGCGCAAGGGCTGCTGAACTTGAACTTCATGCCACGGAGGCTCCGAGGAATCGGAGCCCCATTTCCGTGACACGGAGCAAACGCGCGTGTCGGCTGATTACAGCGCAGGAGGCAGACGATGAACGGCGACGAGGAAGAGGCGGTCGAGAGCGAAACGCCTCCGTCCCAACGGCGAATCATCAAGCGGTACTCGAACCGCAAGCTCTACGATACGAAGGGCAGCAGCTACGTCACGCTCCTTCAGATTGCGGAGATGATTCGGGCCGGCGAGGACGTGCAGATCATCGACAATGCAACGAAGGAAGACAAGACAGATGTGACGCTCGCCCTCATCATCTCGGAAGAGCTACGGGCCCGCCCGCGGGCCATCCCCTTGGCGACGCTGAAGGCGCTCATCCGACATCGCGGCGAACGCATCCTTTCGCAGCTTCGGGATGGGCCCTTCGGGAAGCTCATGCCGGGTGAGGAAGGGACGGAGGGCGCAGAAGTCATGGGAGAAGAGGATATGCAGGGCAAGGAAGGCAAGGGTTTCAGGGCCACGCTCGAGCAATGGCAGAACGCCATCGACGAGCGCATCCGTACGGTCCTGCCGAACTTTTCCGCGTTCCGAGATCTCGAGCAGGCCGTCCGACGCTTGTCCGAGCGCGTCGAGGCGCTCGAACGACGGCTCGGTGATCGCGACCGCGATCAGCAGCAGATGCCGCCGCCTCCTCCGGGGGGCGCGGCACCCGCGACGCCGAAGTAGCTCGCGTCGGGTCGTTTTCGGGGGTCCGAGCCGGAACTGGACCCCCGAGAACGCACCCGGTCGCTGGACCGCGCCGGGGGCCCGACCTAGATTTCGGGCTCACGCCGGAGGGCATGGCGAAACCGGAATAGCTCCGGCTGCCAACCGGTTGGATGAGCTCAGGAAGGATGAAGCAGCGCGCTACGACGAACCGCAACTTCGAAGGCGAGGTGCTCGACCACCTCCCCTCGCTGCTCGCCGTCGCGACGCGGCTCACCCGCAACGGCCCGGAGGCCGAGGACCTCGTGCAGGACACGGTCCTCAAGGCCATCCGTGCCAACGAGCAGTTCGAGTCCGGGACGAACCTCCGGGCGTGGCTGCTCCGGATCCTGACCAACACCTTCATCAACCGGTATCGCCGCGGCGGCCTCGAGCGCAGCGTGCTCGACGGGCCCGACGCGGACCCGCTGGCCGACGGATGGGTGAGCGCCTCGACGATCGAGTCGATGCGGGACCCGGAGTCGCAGGCGCTGCGACCGCTGCTCGAGGCCGAGATCAGCAAGGCCCTCGACGAGCTTCCGGCGGAGTTCCGACTGGCCGTCGTGCTGTCGGACGTGGAGGATCTGTCGTACAAGGAAATCGCCGACGTGATGGGCTGCCCGATTGGGACCGTGATGTCCCGCCTCCATCGCGGGCGTCGCATGCTCAAGGCGCGCCTCTACGAACACGCCCGCGCCTTCGGCATCGTCGGTCCCGAGGAGAACATCGGCAGCACCGACGCCGTCGTGGAGCTCGAGCAGTTCCGCGCGAAGAAGGGAGCGATCGCATGAAAGCGTGTCGGTCGATCGCGCCCTTGCTCGAGCCGTTCTCCGACGGGGAGCTCGGCCCCGAGAAGATGTTGGAGGTCGAGCAGCACCTGCTCGAGTGCCGGCTGTGCGTCGAGCGCGTCCGCTTCGGGGACGCCATGCGCCGCAGCCTGCGCCGCCGCGTCCGTGAGACCGCGCCGGTGAGCGACGCGTTTCGTTCACGGGTCGCCGAGGCGCTCGCCGCGGCTCGCGAGCGCGAGTGGGAACGCCTCGCGGCCGCGCGCGCCGAACGGCGGCACTGGCTCGGCTTCCGCACGATCTTGCCGATGGCGGCCGCCGCGGCGTTGACGCTCGTGTGGGCGGCTTCCACCGGGCCCGAGCGCCGCGAGCAGCGCCGGGCGACGGCCTACGCCCAGGTGGATCCCGTCCGCGTGGATGATCTTTTGGAAGAGCTCGTCGAGCACCACGTGCGGGGGCGCTCCGAGTTCACGGAGCTTTCGCTGTTGCCGCAGGCCGAGCGCGAGGTGGGCGTGCCCGTGCGCGTGCCGAGCTTGAAGCACTTCGGCGCGCAGTGGGAAGGCGCCAGCGTGGTCCCCGTGCTCAACCAGCGCGCGGCGTCCCTGCGCTACCGGCTCGGCAACCACCGGGTCACCGTGTACGTCTACGACTCGTCGCGCTTCCCCATCGAGAAGCGCCTCGAGCAGCGCCTCGTCGGCAGCGAGCCCGTGTACGTCGGCATGCGCCGCGGCTACTCGATCGGTGCCACCGAGCACGGCGGCGTGGGCTACGCGCTCGCGACGGACCTGACCGACGCGGAGACGGCGGAGCGCGTCGCGGCGATTTACTGAGTCGCCCGCGGCGCCCGCACGGCAGCGCTGCCGAGCTTGCGGGGGTCTGCGGCGGCGTGAGCGCCGTCCGGGCGCTGGGCGACGAGCTGAACCGCGCTGGTCGTGAACGGCATCGTGGCGACGATCTCGCCGCGGAAGGCGAGGTCCTCGAGCAGCGCGGGCTCGGCGCCGGCCTCGATGAACATCGTCGGACCGCGCGGCACCACGTAGAAGCGGCGCGCCGCGACGAGCGCTTCCGGCGTCATGTCGAAGACGAGCGCGCCGAGCAAGAGCTGCGTGACGTTCGTGGGAATCGTCATGCCGCCCGAGCCGCCGAGCGCGAGCACGGGCTTTCCGTCGCGGAGCACGATCGTGGGCGTCATGCTCGAGACGGGACGCGCGAAGGGACGCGGGAGGTTCGGGCCGTGCGGCAACCCGAGCGTGGCGAGGTCCTTCGGCTCGGTGAAGTCGTCGAGCTCGTCGTTGAGGACGACGCCGGATTTCGGCGCGACGATCTTGGCGCCAAACGTGCGGTTCACCGTCGTCGTGAGCGAGACCACCATCCCGTTCGCGTCCATCACGGAGAGGTGGTGCGTGCCGTGATCCCCGCCGACGAAGCGCGGGATCGCGTGCGTGCGATCGAGGGAGATCTTCCGGCGTCGCTCGGCGAGGCGTTCGGCGTCGAGCAAGCGCTGCGCATCGACCGGCACGAGATCCGGATCGCCCGCGTACTGGAAGCGATCCGCGATCGCCGCGCGAAACCCCTCCGCGACGAGGTGCATGAACGGACCCGTGCCCCAGCCGAGGCGCCGGAGCTCCTCCGGCGTGAAGAGCAGGAGCGTCTGCGCGAGGAGGAGGCCGCCGGCCGACGGCAGCGGCATCGTGAACACGTCGTGGCCCGCGTAGCGAACGCGCAGCGGCTTCCGGTCGCGCACCGAGTACCCGCGAAGGTCCTCGAGCGTGAGCGTGCCGCCGGCGCTCGCCGTCGCTTCGACGAGGTCCTGCGCGATCGTGCCGTCGTAGAACGCCGACGGGCCCTCGGCCGCGATGCGCCCGAGCGTCGCGGCGAGCTTCGGGTTCTTGATCACCCGCCCTTCGAGCGCCGGTCGCCCGCCGGGGAAGTACAGACCGACGAGCCCGGGATCGTTCTTCAGGGCTCCGGCGAACTTGCCGGAGAGCACCCGCGCGAGGTGCTTGCCGACCGCGAAGCCGCGCCGCGCGCGCGACTCGGCGGGAGCCACGACGTCGGGCCACGCCTTCGAGCCGTAGCGGCGCACGAGCTCGTGCAACCCCTTCACTTCACCCGGCACGCCGACGAGGTGACCGCGCTCCTCGGGGGGCAGGGGCCGCCTGTCGAGCGCGGCGCGGTCCACCGCCGCCGGGGCGGTCTCGCGAAAGTCGAGGATCTCGGGCGTTCGCGCGCCGGGCCGGAGCACGAGCGCGAAGCCGCCACCGCCGATGCCGCTCGAGACGGGGTTGACGACGCCCGCGACGAGCGCGGCGGCCACGGCCGCGTCCACCGCGTTGCCTCCCTGCTCGAGGATCGTGAGCGCTGCTTCCGTGGAGAGCGGATGCTCCGTCGCGACCGCGATGCGCGCCGGGCTGGCCGCGCCCGCGCGCCCTCCGGGGAAGAGGAGCACGAGCGCCGCGACGATGCCGAAGACGAGGACGCCGAAACCCGCTCCTCGGCGCATCAAGGAAAACACGAAAGCCAACGCACGGCCCATGGCCGGCGTAGCATACGCCGTCTACACTCCCGCCGTGCGTTTTCTGTTCGTGATGGACCCCTTCGAGGGGCTCGCTTGGGACAAGGACACGAGCTTCGCGTTCATGCGCGCGGCGGCACGGCGAGGCCACGAAGTGTGGCACTGCCTTTTGCACCATTTGGGCCACCGCGGGCGCGCCGTGCACGCGCGCGCGCGGCGCCTCACGGTGCACGCGGGGCCGCCGTTTCTCACGGCGGACAGCGAACGGACGATCGAGCTCTTCGATTTCGATGCGGTCCTGCTCCGCAAGGACCCGCCCTTCGACGTGCCGTATCTGAGGGCAACCCAACAGCTCGACCTCGTGAAGTCTCGCGTGCTCGTGGTGAACGACCCGAGGGGCCTGCGCGACGCGAACGAGAAGCTTTTCACGTTCCAGTTCGCCGAGCACATGCCGCGCTCGCTGGTGAGCGCGGATCGCGACGCGATGCTCGCCTTCGTCGACGAGGTGGGCGGCACGGCCGTGCTCAAGCCGCTCGACGGCGCGGGCGGAAGCGGCGTCGTCGTCCTTTCGAGCGGCGATCGCAACTGCCGCTCGCTCATCGACGTGTGGACGGAAGAGGGGCGCCGCCCCGCGCTCGTTCAGGAGTACCAACCGGCGGTGCGCACCGGCGACAAGCGGGTGCTCGTGCTCGACGGCGCCCCGCTCGGCGCGATCCTGCGGGTGCCCCGTGAAGACGACGTGCGCGCCAACATCCACGCGGGGGGTCGCGTCGTCCCGACCGAGCTCACCGCCCGCGAGGCCGCGCTCGTCGCGGACGTGAGCCCCGTGTTGTGCCAGCACGGCCTGTGGTTCGTCGGCCTCGACCTGATCGGCGAGCGCTTGATCGAAGTCAACGTGACGAGCCCCACCGGCATCCAGGAGCTCTCCGCGTTCGTAGGGCGCCCCGTCGAAGACGACGTGATCGCCTGGGTGGAGGGCCGCGCCACCGAGCTGCGGGGCGAAGCGGGCGTGTAAGGCACGAAAACTTGGCCCGGAAAGCGCGCCCGGCCTAGGTCGGCCGCATGGAGCGTCGCTCGAGGCCTCTCCCGGCGAGTTCGGGGTGCGAGGTGTGTGTTCGTTCCGGACACGCCGGGGCGACGCGCGGCCGGTTGCGACGCTTGCTCGTCGGAACGCGCATCGTCGCGCTTTGCCAATCCCACGCCGAGTGCGTCGAGCGCAACGGCGTGGCCGATCTCGAAGCGTTGCGCGCGCTGTTCACCGAGGCGGACGGGCGTCGCTCGCTCATCGAGCGCCGTGCGCCGCTCGATCGACGCGTGTTCCCGCCGCGTCCCGAAGGACGTCGCCGCGGCAATGGTCGGCGCAGCAACGATCCGGCTTGACTGACGTCTCGTCGTACGCAACATCGGTTGCCGATGCGCGTACGCGGCGGAACGCTCGTCGTCCTTGCCTCGCTCGCGTTCGCTTCGCTCGCCGTCGCGAAGAAGCGGACCGACGCCGATCTTCCGGAGAAGTACCGGAAGCTTCCGTTCTCGCTGATGTCGCTGTCCGTCGGATCGCCGGCCCACGGATTTCAACTCCGCGCCAAGCGGCTCCGTTCGAACGAGCATCTCCTCATCAAGACGGGCAGCGAGAAGAAGGCGTTCGGGCACCCGGCGCTCGTCCTGATGCTCCAGCGCAGCGCCCGGCAGATGGCGCGCGAAGCGCCCGGCGCGCGGCTGTTGGTCGGCGATTTGTCGAGCGAGTTCGGCGGGTTCCTCCCCGGGCACAAATCACACCAGAGCGGGCGGGACGCGGACGTCGGGTTCTTCGTGGTGGACCGCGACGGCAACCCGAAAACACTCCGGAAATTCGTGGCCTTCGACGCGAAGGGCCGGGCGCGCAACGGCAGCGGGCTGCGCTTCGACGACTACCGGAACTGGTTGCTCGTTCAGATGTGGCTGCGCGATGAGCGCGCCGCGATCCAGCACGTCTTCGTCGCGGCCCACCTCCGCCGGCGCCTCCTCGAGTTCGCCAAGGCGCGCCCGCTGTTCAAGAAGTACGCCCCCGCGGCGGCGCGCCTCTTGCGGCAACCCCGAAACTCGTCACCGCACGACGATCACTTCCACGTGCGCATCCACTGCCCGGAACGGCAGATACCGCTCTGCAAATAGCGCGAGCCGATTCGGCGCTGAAGGCGAGCACCCGTCGGAGCGGAGCGGCTCCGTCGGCGGGCGCGAGGTGCGATATCGGCACACCGTCTCGCGCCGCTCGCGCGCCCGGGTGCTTCCCTTTACGCCCTTCGATTCCGGCTCTAACCTGAGCGGTAATGGAGTCCTCCAGCCTGCCCGAAGTGCTGGCCGGCAAGTATCGCCTGCTGCACCCGCTCGGCAGGGGCGCGATGGGCTCCGTTTGGCAGGCCCACCACCTGACCCTGAACTCTCCGGTGGCGATCAAGCTGATCGACCCGGAGCTCGCCAAGAACCCCGAGGCCTACCCGCGCTTCATGCGGGAGGCGCGCGCGGCGGCCGCGCTGCGCAGCCCGCACGTCGTGCAGATCCTCGACTACGGGGTCGACGAGGGAGTGCCGTACATCGCGATGGAGCTGCTCGAGGGGGAATCCCTGGCGCAGCGGCTCGAACGGGTCGGAGCGCTGTCGCCCGCGGAGACGGCGCGCGTCCTCCTCCACATCGCTCGGGCCGCGACCCGCGCGCACGACGCGGGCATCGTGCATCGCGATCTCAAGCCGGAGAACGTGTTCATCACGACGAACGACGAAGAGGACCTGATCAAGGTCCTCGATTTCGGCATCGCCAAAGCGCCCGTCGAGGATCCCGACAAACCCTCGAACAGCGGCACGCGCGCGGGCTCCCTGCTCGGAACCCCCTACTACATGAGCCCGGAGCAGGCGGAGGCCGCGCGCACCGTCGATCACCGGACCGACATTTGGGCGATGGGCGTGATCGCGTTCGAGTGTTTGCTCGGCCGCCGGCCCCTCACGGGCGAGGCGCTGAGCACGGTGCTCCTCGCGATTTGCAGCAAGCCGATGCCCGTGCCGTCCGAGTGGGGACCGGTTCCCGCCGGCTTCGACGAGTGGTTCGCGAAGGCCTGCGCGCGTGACCTGTCCGCCCGCTTTTCGTCCGCGAAGGACGCCGCGCAGGAGTTTCGGCGCCTCTGCGAGCCGGAGGCGCTCGATCCGCTCACGGAGGAGTCCTCCCGCATCTCGCTGCGCGAGCGGCCGTCGGCCGCGGACACGGTCGTGACGGACGAGCTCGCGCTGACCGAGCGCACGCTGTTCGAGGAGGAAGCGCTGGCGGCACCGCTGCGACCGCGTCGCAGGACGGTGTTTGCGGGCGCGCTGCTCGGTTTCTTGCTCACGAGCGGCGCGTTCGTCGCCCTGCGGGTTGCGGGTGGCGCCGCGGGTTCGCCCGAGGCGGCGCGGCCCGACGAGGCGGCCACCGCCGAACGCGCGAAGAGCAAATCGGGGAGCGCACCGCATTCGTCTCCGGCGCGCGGCGCACCGGAGACGATGGCAGCGCGCCCTGCCGAAGAAGGTGTGCGCTCCAGCACGCCGATCGTGACCGTGGGCGATCCGAGGCCGTCCACGACGCTCTCCCGAACGTCGCCCGAGCCAACCCCGACGCGCTCCGAAACGCGCAAGGGCGCGACGCGGAGCACCGGGGCGACGGCGCCGGCGCGTGCGCGTCGATCCGCGCGCGAGACGAAGGTCGATCTCGGATTCTGAGGCTCGGGATTCCGAGCGCGCACGCGCGCGCTCGTTCTGCGTCAACGCGGGCCGCAGTCGATGCAGTCCGTTCCGAACGCGCACGCGGCGCTCACGGAGCCCGGCCCTCCGTCTTCGCACTCGCCGTTGTCGCTCCCGGCACACTCCTCGATGCACGCCTCGCACACGCCGACCTCGTGCTCGGCGGCGCGCAGCGTCTCTCGACCGAGCTCGTCGAAGGGCGCGCAGCGGAACGGACGGACCGCCTGGCACTCGGAATCGCTCAAGCAGTACGGCCGACAGTACCCGAGCTCCGCGTCGCAGAATCGGCCCGGCGCGCAGTCGCTCTCCGTCTCCGAACAGGGAACGGCCCAGGCCCCCTCGCCCGGCTGCTCGAAGCAGGCGCTCTCGCCGTCACCGTCGGGAGCGCAGCCGTGGCCGTCGGGGCACGCATCGAGCCCTGCCAGCGGATCTTGGGGGAATGCCGGATCGCAGGGGCGCGCGCCCGCCCCGGCCGCACCGCTCGCCCCGCCGTCCATGCCGCCGGCTCCGCCGCTCCCCGCGACCGACGCGACGCCACCCCCGTCGC
>CAYYWA010000166.1:11936-12186 GCA_964475255.1 uncultured Sorangium sp. | reverse complement strand
CGCCGCGCCCGAAAGCCCCGCCGGCGAGGTCGAACGCCATCGCGCCCGTCTCGGTGACGACCACCCTCACGAGCTCCTCGGCGGACCCGAGTGCCCGGCAACCGACGCACGTCCTCGTCACTCGGCTTGTGCCTCCTCGGCGGAAGGCCCTTCGTCCGCTCCGACCTCCGCGGCGGCAGCGGCCACGTCGGCCTGGGCCCGAGCCTCGAGCGCGGCGATGGCGGAGACGGCGGCCTCAGCGGCCTTCTTG
>CAYYWA010000166.1:0-11926 GCA_964475255.1 uncultured Sorangium sp. | reverse complement strand
CCGTCGGCCTGGGCCCGAGCCTCGAGCGCGGCGCGCTGCGCCGCGATGCGCTCGCGCGCCTCTTGAATCTCACGCGCCACCGTGCGCTGGAAGTCGACGGCCCCCTGCCAGAGCTGGCGGGCCTTCTTGTGGCCGATGCCGCTCTTGATGGAGAGCCGATCGGGGTCCTCCCGCGCCACGTCGCGCACGCTGCGGTAACCGGCGTCCTCGAGGGCCTGCGCCATGCGCGTGCCCATGCCGGGGATGAGCAGCAGGGCTTCGCGGTCGCTGAGCGCCCCCCCCTGCTCGACGGCGCGGCGGATCCGCTCCTGACGCAGCCGCTCGAGCGCGCGCTCGGCCGCCGCCTTGAGCTCCTCGGCGTGCTCGGGGCTGTCCACGCCCTCGATGCTCGCGAGCTCGGCCGCCTCCGCCTCCGCGATCTCGTCGAGCGCGCGGAAGCCCAGGCCGAAGAGGTTCTTGGCGAGCTCGTCGTCCATGCCCTCGATCTCCGCGAGCTGGATCATCGCCTCGTCCTCCATCTGGCGGAACTTGCTCTCGCTCACGATGTCGAGGCGCCAGCCGGTGAGCTGCGACGCGAGGCGGACGTTCTGGCCCTTCCGGCCGATCGCGAGGCTCAGCTTCTCGTCGGGGACCACGAGCTCCATCCGGTGGTTCGCCTCGTCGACGATGACGCGGTTCACCTCGGCGGGCTGAATCGCGTTGATGATGTAGCGCGCCGTGTCCTTGTCGTACGGGACGATGTCGATCTTCTCGCCGCGAAGCTCCTGCACCACGGCCTGCACGCGCGAGCCCTTGATGCCCACGCACGCGCCCACCGGATCGACGTCCGCGTCGCGCGAGGTGACGGCGATCTTGCTGCGCGAGCCCGGCTCGCGCGCGACCGCGACGATGCGCACGATGCCCTCGTAGATCTCGGGCACCTCCGCCTCGAAGAGCTTGTCCACGAGCTGCGGCGCCTGCCGGCTCAGGATGATCATCGGGCCCCGCGCCTCGCGGTCGATGTTCTTCACGTACGCCACGATGCGATCGCCGGGGCGGTACGTCTCCCGCGGGGTCTGCTCGCGCGCTGGCAGAATGCCCTCGGTCTTGCCGAGATCGACGATGAGGTTGTGGCCCTTCTCGAAGCGGCGAACGATACCGCGAATGAGCTGACCCTGGCGGTCCTTGTACTCGTTGTAGATGAGGTCGCGCTCGGCATCGCGCACGCGCTGGAGCAGCACCTGCTTGGCCGTCTGCGCCGCGATGCGACCGAACGCGCTCCGCGCCTGCTTCATGTCCAGCACGGAGCCGAACTCCTTGTCCTGCTGGCGCGCCCGCTCGGCGTCGCGCGGATGCCAGAACACCTGGAACCCGAGATCCTCGCCGACCTCTGCGTCGAGCCCGTGCTTCTGCGCGACCTCGAGCGCGATCTCGCGCTCCGGCTGGGTCACGGTGTCGACGACCGTCATGTACTGGAACAGGTCGATGTTGCCGGTGTCGGGGTTGTAGCGAGCCTCGAGCTCCCGATTCGGACCGAACGCGGCCTGAGCGGCCTTGAGGATCGCCGCCTCCATCGTCTCGATCAAAACCTGTCTGTCGATGCCCTTTTCTTGCGCGACCTGATCGACGATCGTGCCGAGCCCTTCGACGTTACTCGCTGCTTGCGCCATGTCTCACCTGTTCGTTCCTTGTGGCCGCCCAGCCTTTGGCCCGCGGCCGGATGCGCCCCGGCGCGGCGCCGCTCGGCCGTGGAGGCTCCCTCCTGCCGGGACGAACACGAGTCGGGCGCTCTCGATTTCCGAGAGCTCGATCGCGGCGACCTCGCCACTCGCGAGCTCGATCCGCACGCGCCCCGTCTCGTCCAGACCTTTCAGGATGCCGCGCACCACGCCTTGGCCCGCGTAGGGGTGCCGGAGCTTCAGACGCGCCGGCTGCTCGGCGAAGCGCTCGTAGTCGGTCGCGCGATACAGGGCGCGATCGACGCCGGGAGAGCCGACCTCGAGCCGGTACTTGTGCGGGATCACGTCCGCGACGTCGAGCGCCGCCGAGAGATCCCGAGAAATCTCGGAACAGAGATCCAGCGTGATGCCCTCACCGGGAATGCGCGACCCCGGACGCTCGAGCGTGACCTCGAACACCCAGCCGCCCCGGTCCGTTCGCCACACGAGCTCGACTGCATCGACGCCATGCGCCGATAGCACGGGCAATACGGCCCCGAGCACTCGCTCGCGGTCGAGCCCTGTCAGTCGTTCGTGCGCTACGTTCATTGCTCCAGAGAAAAAAAAACGGACCCACAAGAGCGGGCCCGCGTTGGGGGATCCCGGTTTTTCGAACGCGCGGATTCTAACCAACCGAACGCCAGCGCGCAAGCCGTTCACCTGCAATGGAATCGCAGCGTCACGGCGCACGACCGGCGATCTCGAAACGCGACCCTGGAGGAATGACTATAGCGCCCCGGGCGTGAGAGCGCCGCCGCCATTGGGGTGAAAACGCTCGCTCCCCCGCTGCAGGCAGGAGCAGCCCGCCACCCGAGGAGGGCCGAAAAGGCAGCGTTCAGGCGAGATTCGGCAGGGTGACGAGATCCACGTGCAGGACCTCGTCGGAAAACGCCATGATCTCCTGGAGACAGTCCTCGCTCGGGCGGCGCCCAATCCGAATCTTGACGCACGCGGCCTTCCCCCCTTCGAACACCGTGCTGTCGAGGTCGTGAATGTTGATCCCGTGTCGCTTGAGCACCGCGAGGACGTTGGCGAGCGCCCCCACCTTGTCGAGGTGGCGCACGACGAGCTGGTAGCGCGACCACGAGGTCGCGCTGATGTTCACGACGTTCGGCACCTCGCCCTTGGTGACGAAGCTGCGCAGGATGCGCACGCACTCGGTGGCGATCGCCGTCTGCGCCTCGTCGGTGGACGCACCGATGTGGGGAGTGCCGTAGACGAGCCCCGAGCGGAAGAGGGGGTGCTCGTAGCTCCCGCTCCGCCCCGCGGGCTCGTTCGGGAACACGTCGAGGCCAACCCGCAGGCGCTTCTTCGGCACGAGCTCCGTCAGCGCCTCGTAGTCGACGAGCTCGGGGCGCGCCGTATTCACGAAAATGGCGCCGTCCGGCAGCGCCTCGAGCACGCGGCGGCTCACGATGCCGCGCGTGCGCTCGACGAGCTCGAGGTGCACCGTGAACACGTCCACCTCGCGCGCGAGCTCTTCCGCCGTCTCGACGCGGCGCACGCCGAGCTCCGCGGCCTTGGCGGAGGTGAGCGAGCGGCTCGTGGCAAAGGGCACGAGGCCGTAGGCCCGCGCGAGCCGCAGCACCGCGCGCCCCACGTGTCCGAGCCCGAGGATGCCGATGCGGCGCCCCGCGAGCCCCGAGGCGCGCGCGTACTCGTCCTTCTCCCAACGCCCGGCACGCAGGCTCGCGACCGCGTCCGGTACGCGCCGGTCGAGGCAGCCGATGAGCGTGAACGTCAGCTCGGCGACGGCCTGGGCGTTCTTTCCAGGACAGTTCGCGACGTAGATGCCGCGCTCGCTCGCCGCCGCCACGTCGATGTTGCTGACCCCGGCCCCGGCACGGATGACCAGGTTCAGCGCGTTGCCGGCGCGAACGGCCTCCGCGGTCACTTCCGTGCCGCGCACCACGAGCACGTTCACGTCGGTGAGCGCCTCGGGGAGCGCTTCGGCGCGGAGCTCCGGGTCGTACGTGACCTCGACGCCCAACGCCCTCATTTCATCGAGGCTCTCCTCGTTCAGCCGGTCGGCCACCAGGACACGCATTGCAGGGCGCCCCTTGTATCATGCTTCGGGCCTCGGGACCCGAAGCGGCCAGCGGCGGCCGTCGAGCTCGAGGTAAACCGCGCCGTCCGGAGCGGAATTCAGTCGCGGCTCGAGCCCCAGGAGGGCATCGCGAGTGAGCCGGGCGCGGAATTTCCCCTCTTTCACCGCCACCGTGAGCGCTCCGTCCGGGCGCACCTCGATGGATTCGGGGACGAGCGGCTCGCGGGTTCCGTCGAGGAGCTCGAGCATCGGGGGCGCGGCGGCGAAGTCGATGCGCGTCACGAAATGCGGCGTGTCCTCGACGCGGAGGTAGGTCCAGTCGTAGCCGTTCGTGAGGATGTAGCGGTCGTCGTCCGGATGGCGCGCGATCCACGAGGCGAACGCGCGCGCCATGCCCGGGTGCCGGACGAGCGCCCCGTCGTGCCAGAAACGCCCCTCGGCATCGAGCACGATGGTGCTCTCCCGCGAGCGTCCGGGCGGCGGCGGCAAGCGGAAGAAGTCGGGATGATCGCCAGGTTTCATAGGCTCTCGGGAGCGGGCTCCGCCAAACGGTGCGCGACGTTTGCCTCGAGGTACTCAACGACGGCGGCAGCAACATCGATGCCCGTCGCGCGCTCGATGCCTTCGAGCCCCGGCGAGGAGTTCACCTCCAAGACGAGCGGGCCGTCGTCGCTCTCGATGAGGTCGACGCCGGCGATGCCGAGGCCGAGCACCTCCGCGGCGCGCGCAGCGATGCGGGCGAGCGACGGCTCCAACGTGCGCCGCTCGATGCGGCCGCCGCGGTGAACGTTGGTCCGAAAGTCGTCCGGCGCCGCGCGGCGCTGCATCGCGGCGACGACTCGGCCACCGACGACGAACGCGCGGATGTCGCGGCCCCGGCTCTCACGCACGAAGCGCTGCACGAGCACGTCCTTCTGGGTGACGAGGAGCGCATCGAGGACGGACTCGGCGAGGCGATACGTGTCGGCGAGGATCACGCCGGTGCCTTGCGTCCCTTCGAGCAGCTTCACGACCGCTGGCGGGCCACCCACTTGTCGCACCGCACGCCGAATGCTCGCGCGGTCGCGGACGCACACGGTCTCGGGGACGCGAATCCCCTGGTGCGCGAGCAGCGACAGCGCGCGCAGCTTGTCGCGAGAGACGCGGATCGCCTGCGCGGGAGACGGCGTGAAGACGCCGGCGTGCTCGAACTGCTCGACGACGGCGCTGCCGTAGGCGCTGACGGACGCGCCGATGCGCGGCACGACGGCGTCGTAGTGGCCGAGCTTTTCGCCGCGATAGAAGAGCTTCGGCCGACGGGGACCGATGAGCACGCTCACGCGCAGCGTGTCGAGCACTCTCACGCGGTGCCCCGCGCGCAGACAGGCCTCGCGGAGGCGCTCGGTGCTGTAGCCGCGCGGCAGACGCGAGAGGATGCCGATGCGAAGACTCACGCGGGACTCCGTCTGGCACCGGAGGCAGAGCGCTGGCCACCGCTCCGCCGCGCCGCGGGAGGGGCGCCGCCGATGAGATAGCGGCGACTGGGGTCGACGAGGAACTGCGCCCCGAGCGCCGTCCGCCCGATGAGCATGCGGTAGAGCATGCCCGCGCGATTGACGAGCCCGAGCTCGACGGGAATCACGATGCGACCGATGCGCAGCGTCGTGCGGACGAAGATGCGGGGCTCGGCGCGTCCCGTGCTCGAACGCACGCGGGTGCGCCGCACCACGGGCGCCTCCACGGTGACGCGCCGCTCGGGTCGATCGCGGTGCAGGATCACCTCGAAGCGCACGCGGTCAGGGCCGACCTCGACGATGTTTTCGACGTGCAGGGCGCTCGAGCGGGCGCCGGTGTCGACTTTCGCGCGCAGGCGCACGATGCGCCATTCGGGCAAGTCGACGAGCTCCGCGAGGCCGATCACGAGGCGTCCGGGACGAGGCGGAGACAAGCCCCCTGACGCTACGGCATGGGCTGGCGCCGGGCAACGGGCGGGCCGAGAGCCCCGGGCCGCGGCCCGAAACCGGGGTTGTCTCGACGGGTCGCCGCCGGCCTGGTAAGCCGTCGGGAGCGTGCCCGACGAATTTCCCACGCTCCAGGTGGCCCTGGGAGGCTCGGTGGCGCTGCTCGGCTGGCGCCTGTGGCTCCTGCTTGGCGCGTCGCGCCGTCTGGAGAGCGATACGGCGCGCGCAGAGCGCGTCCTCGGTTCCGGGGCTCCCCCCGGCGAAGGAGAAGAGGAGAGCGCCTGGCTGCGCCCGCTGCTCGCGACGGCCGAGAACGGTCGCAAGAAGGGCAGCGCCCCGGAGGAGCTCACGAAGGCGTTGGGAGAGCGCGCTCGGCGCGAGGGAGCGCGGCTGCGGAGCCGGGCAGGCGTCGACCTCGTGATTTCGGCGGTGCTCTCGGGCTTGCTCGTCTACGCGGCGGGAGCGCGCCTCGTCGGTTCCTTCTTCTTCTACTTGCTCGGGGCGATCGCCATTGCGCTGTTGCTCGCGAGCGCGGTCGTCCAGGTGCGCGGCGCGCGCGCGCTCTCCGCGTCCGGAACGCGTCTCGCCCGCGCCCTCGCCCGGACGCTCCCCTCCGGGCCCGCCGCCTGAGCCTGAATCTCGAGCTTCCTCGTCGGGGGAGGCCGAGACCATGGTAAAAGCCCCGATGGACGATGGATGGTTCCGGGAGTCGCGAGTCGAACCGCACCTATTACGACGCGTTTGCCGCGGGCTATGAGAAGCACCGGGGAGAAAATGACCCGGGCGGGTACCACGAGCTCCTAGACGAGCTCGAAACCGAGTTCGTGCGGCGCTTCGGCTCCGGGCGGAACGTCCTCGAAATCGGATGCGGCACGGGTCTCTTGCTCCAGCGCATCGCGCGCTTCGCCCGTGAGGCCAAAGGCGTCGATCTTTCGCCGGGGATGCTCGAGCGCGCTCGCGCTCGCGGGCTCGACGTCGTCGAAGCGTCGGCGACGGCGCTGCCGTTTCCGGACCACGCTTTCGACGTGACGTGCAGCTTCAAGGTGCTCGCGCACGTCCCCGAGATCGAGCTCGCGCTCGCCGAAATGGCGCGAGTCACGCGCCCGGGCGGCCACGTGATCGCCGAGTTTTACAACCCGTACAGCCTGCGCGGCCTCGTGAAGCGCTTCGGTCCGAAGGGGCGCATCGCCGAGGGGAAGAACGAAGGGGACGTGTACACGCGCTTCGACTCGCCGGGCCAAGTGCGGCGCCTCGTGCCGCCGGGTTGTCACATCGTGGCTTCGCGCGGCATCCGCATCGCGACGCCGGCCGCGCTCGTGATGCGGCCCAAGCTCGGCCGCACGGTGTTCGGCTCCGTCGAGCGCCTGCTCTGCGATTCACCGCTGCGCGTGTTCGGCGGGTTTTACATCGTGGCGCTGGAGAAGCGCGATTGACCACGATGACGAAGCGCTCGGCTCCCCAGAGATCGACCGCGTGGTGGCTTTCGACGCTGCGGCGGCGGCGCGAACGGCAGGATGACGAGCAGCTCGATCTTTCGCGTCCCATCGAGTGGACGAGCGAGCGAGAACGGATGGCGGCCATCGCCTTCTTCAACGCCGCGTTCCGCGCCGAAGAGTCCGGCCTCCGGCAAGCCCACGAGCTTGCCGCATGGGTCGAAGCGTGGGATCCGGACCTGGCCGAGGTGCTCCGTTTGTACGGTGACGAGGAGGGCTGGCATCGCGAGCTCCTCACCGAGTTCCTCGCTTACATCGGAGGCTCCGTGCGCCCGATGGGGCGCGTCACGCGCACGTTCTACCGGCTCTACGGGCGGGCGCGCCGCATGGAGACGATCGTGCTCACGAACCTGATGTTCGAGACGATCGGGTCCACGACGTACCGCATGGCGCTCCGCAACGTGCGCCACCCCGCGGCGCGCCAGATGCTCGGCATCCTGACGCGCGACGAATCGTTTCACGTGCCGCTCAACGTGCACTTCCTCCGGCGCATCCTCGAGCGCCGCTCGCGGGTGGAACGACTGCGGCTCGCGGTCCTCTATCGGCTGTTGTTCGTGAGCCTCGTGCTCTTGCCGCTCGCGAGCCGTCCCAAGGCCATGGCCTTCGATGGCATTTCGCGGCGCGACCTCGCTCGCGGCTATGCGCGCATGCTCGCGGGGCTCTTCGAACGCGAGCCGGAGCTCGGTCTCCGGGCGCCGGGGTTGGTCCTCCGCGTGCTCGGCATTCGACGCTCCGAGCTCGACGACGCGGAGCTCGCCCAGACGAGCATCGAGGCGGCGGAACGTGCGGCCGATCGGACGCGCGTCAGCGTCGCGGCCCTTTAGCGCTCGGCGCCCGGCGCGCCAGAAATGCCCTCGCTGGGGCACCCGTGCACCGGGGAAAGGGCACAGCGAGACCGCCGTGGGACGGCACGCGGACGAAGTGCGGGGCGGCCGCGCGGCCTCCGCCGTCACCAGCACGGGCACGCGGCTTGCTCGGCGTTGCTTGTCTCTTTCCGCGCCGGCGCACCGGCGCTCCTCGACGGATCCGGCGAATGCGAACCGCGTCCCCTTACCGGATAGGGATTTCTGGCTCGTACGGCGGCCTGAATCTCGGCGACGAAGCCATCCTGCAGTCCATCGTGCGCGAGCTCCGGCGCCGCGTGCCCGTCTCGATCCTGGTGTTCGGGCGCGATCCCGCGGACACGCTCGCGCGTCACGACGTGGAAAACGCCGTGGATGCTCAGAAGCTCTCGCTCGGCGAGCTCTCCGAGCACGTCCGCGAGCTCGATCTCATGATCCTGGGCGGCGGCGGGATCTTGTTCGACCGCGAGGCGGACGGCTTCTTGCGCCCCTTGCTCGTCGCCAACCGCCTGCGCATCCCCGCGATGACTTGGGCCGTGGGTGTGGGCCCCCTCCACGATCCGGAGTCGCGCCTCGTGGTCCGCGAGGCCCTCGCCCCGGTGGCGCTCATCAGCGTGCGCGACATCCAGTCGCGCGTGGTGCTCGAGGATCTCGGTCTGCCGCAAGACATCCGCATCGGCGCCGATCCGGCGTTCCTGCTCGAGCCCGGGACGATCACGCCCGAGATGCTCGTGCGCGAAGGGCTCGAACCGCACGAGCGCGTCATCGGCATGTCCGTGCGGGAGCGCGGGCCCGCCGCTCCCGATCTCGACCCCGGGCACTACCACGAGCTGCTGGCGAACACCGTCGATTACGTCGTCGAGCGCATGGAGGCGACCGTGCTCTTCGTCCCCATGGAGCGGCAAGATCGCCAGCAGATCCACGGCGTCGCCTCGCGAGTCCGGAACACCGAGCGCGTGTTGATCCTGAAGGGGGACTACTCGCCCGCCGAGATCCGCGGGCTCATGGGGCGCTTCGAGCTCGCGGTCGGCATGCGCCTGCATTTCTTGATCTTCGCCGCGAGCGCCGGCGTGCCGTTCGTGGCGTTGCCGTACGGCTCCAAGGTGTCGGCGTTCGCATCGATGGTCTCGATGCCCGCGATCCAGGCCACGAATGCCGGCCAGCTGCTCGCGAACGTGGATCGCGCCTGGGACGTTCGGCGCGAACTTCGCAAGCGCCTCGAAGGAGAGACGGAGCGCTTGCGACAGCAGGCCTCGCAGACCGCCGACTGGGCCGTTTCGCTGCTCCGCGCCGGAAAGCACCGCGGACGCGAGCACGGCCGCTTCTCGGGCGTGGATAGGGCACGATGATCCAAGAAGACGAGACAGAAATTCTGATTGTCGGCGGCGGCCTCGGTGGCATCGCCGCTGCGCTCTCCGCCTGCCGCCTGGGGCGAAAGGTCATCGTCACGGAGCCGACCGATTGGATCGGCGGACAGCTCACCGCTCAAGCGGTTCCCCCCGACGAGCACCCTTGGATCGAGGCGACCGGCTCCACCAAGACGTATCGGCGCCTGCGCGAGCAAATCCGCGAATACTACCGGCGAAACTACCCGCTCATGCCCAAGGCGCGCTTCGACTCCCACCTGAACCCCGGCCTCGGCGACGTGAGCCCGCTCTGCCACGAGCCCCGCGTCGCGCTCTCCGTGTTGATCGAGCTCTTGGCGCCGTATCGATCGAATCGGCAGCTCCAGATCCTCAAGCGCCACAAGCCGGTCGCCGTCGAGCAGGAGCACGATCGCTTTCAATCCGTGCGCTTTCGGGACGTCGAGAAGGGCGTCGAGCGCGTGTTTCCTGCCCCCTTCTTCCTCGACGCCAGCGAGTTCGGGGACCTGCTCGAGCTCGGGCAGGTCGAGCACGTGATCGGCGCCGAGAGCCAGGACGAGACGGGAGAGCCCCACGCGCTGAGCGGTCCTGCCGATCCGCTGGATCAGCAGGCCGTCACCTGGTGCTTCGCGATGGATCACATCCCCGGCGAAGACAACACCATCCAGAAGCCCCGCGACTACGACTTCTGGCGCAACTACAAAGCCGACTTCTGGCCTGGGCCGCAGCTCGGTTGGACCTTCATCGACCCGCAGACGCTCGAAGTGCGCAGGCAGTCGATCTTCGAGGGCCCCACGGACGAGAACGTGCGCGACCTCTGGCACTTCCGGCGCATTCTGTACAGAGGGCACTTCGCTCCCGAGCATTTCGCGAGCGACATCACGCTCGTCAACTGGCCCCAAATCGATTACTGGCTCGGGCCGCTCCTCGGCGTCTCCGAGGAGGAACGGAAGAAGCACTTGGAGGAAGCACGGCAGCTCAGCTTGTCGTTCTTCTACTGGATGCAAACGGAGGCGCCGCGCCGTGACGGCGGGCGCGGCTACCGCGGCCTCCGGCTCCGCAACGACGTGCTCGGCACGATCGACGGCCTCGCCAAGCACGTATACGTGCGCGAGAGCCGGCGCATCCGCGCCGAGTTCACCGTGCTCGAGCAGCACATCGGGGTCGAGGCACGCGGGAGCCTCGAAGGCGCCGAGATCTTCCCCGACAGTGTCGGAACCGGCAGCTACCGCATCGATCTCCACCCCAGCACCCGCCTCCGGACCTACGTCGACCTGAGCAGCTGGCCCTTCCAGATCCCGCTCGGCGCCCTCATTCCGATCCGCGTCGAAAACCTGCTCCCCGCTTGCAAGAACATCGGCACGACGCGGATCACGAACGGCTGCTACCGCATGCATCCCGTCGAGTGGAGCATCGGGGAAGCGGCCGGCGCCCTCGCGAGCTACTGCCTCGCACGGCACCTCACGCCGCGCCAGGTCCGAAACAAAACGGCGTTGCTCGAGGACTTCCAACGCTTGCTCCGGGACGTGCTCGGCGTCGACATCGCCTGGCCGAGCCCGCGTGCGACCGCGCGCTGAACCGAGCTTCGGGCTTCCTGGTCGAAGCTAGGGGACGCGAAACAGACGCCGTGAGGCGGGCAGAGTGCTCGAGGAACGGGCGCGTTCCCGTCGATGTCGGAGAACCCGCTACCCTGGCGACCGCTGCGCAGGTTGCGCTGCCACTCGGGCGGTGAACACTTGCTCGGATGCGGAACGCACCGCCGCGCTGGTGGCTGCTGGCCGGGACGGCCGTGGCGGCCGCCGTGACGGGACTCACGGTGGGGCTCGTCGGCCCTCGCCTCGTCGCGCCCGCGCTGCCCACCCTGCCCTCGCTGCCACCCCTGAGCTCGTCCGCGAGCGTCGTGCGGCCGACGCCCGACGTGATCGTGGCCGTGAAGAGCCTCGCACGGCTCGAGACGGCCGCGTTCCACATGGAGCGCGTGATCGACCTCCGGGAGAAGCAGTCGCAGCTCTTCGGCCTGCTCGCGAGCGAAGACGCGATTTTGCTCGTCGCGGTCGCCGACGTCACCGCGGGAGTCGACCTCCGGCGCTTGAGCCCCGACGACATCGAGGTCGCGAGCGACGGTCGCCGCGTCCGCATCACGCTTCCCGCGTCCGAGATCTTTCACGCGGCGCTCGACCCCGAGAAGACGTACGTGCACACCCGGCGCACCGACTTGCTCGCGCGCCGCAACGAAACCCTCGAGAGCAACGCGCGGAAGGAAGCCGAGCGCGCCCTCACTCAGGCGGCTCTCGACGGGGGCATCCTCGAGAAAGCCGACCAGAGCGCGCACCGCATCGTCCGCGAGCTCCTCGCTTCCCTCGGCTTCCCGCACATCGAGCTCGCCACGCGCCCCCCCGGCCGCGGGGTGGGACGCGCGCGCAGCGCGCCCGCGATGAGCGCAGCCAATCGCGTCGGGGTGCTCGAGGGGCGGTGAGCGCTGCCAATCGGGAGCTCCGCTCCCGCCCTCCCGGAGTGAATCCGGCGGAGCCCCACCCTCGGGC